>JAHDQF010000022.1 GCA_018433945.1 Proteiniphilum sp.
ATTATGGGTGCAGAAAGAGCTGGAAATCATGGGCTCCAGAAATGCCAATCCGTCTGATTTTGATGCGGTGATTAAATACTTCAAGAACAGTGATCTCGATGAAAATATACTGATTTCGAAAGTGGTCTCTCCGCTTGAAGCTCCTGATGCGATGAGAGAATGGTCGAATAACCCGGGAAGAATTCTCAAAATTTTGGTGAAGTTTTAAATGGATCAGACATGAAAAAGAAGTCTGCTGTGGTTGAACGTAAATACCTGATTCTTTTTATTTCCGGACGTTGCGGTAAAAGACCGCCGGCTTTAGCCGAAGTATAACCCAACTACTTCACTGGGGGGGTGTTAAGTATTATTACCAGCTTGTTTGCGCATTAAGGAATATAAATATAATTGAAAGATGCCACAACTTTCTTTCTATTTGAAGATTTTTTAATTGATAAAGTATTATATTTGCAACAACTGAGAATAACTAAAGCTTTCATAAAACAACCTTGTTAAATTTGACAAATCGCTATGAAAATGAAACGATTTCTATTACCTGTAATGGCTTTATTCCTGACAACAGGTATCTCGGCGCAGATGGTACCCGAAGAAACCGAATGGTACAGTCCCAAACCTCCAAAAGTGACGCCGGGTAATCAACCGGGTATGCCACCATCAGATGCGGTCATCCTTTTTGACGGAAAAGACCTTTCGCAGTGGAAAAGCGAGGACGACAGCGCTCCCAGGTGGGAAATACGTGAGGGCGCCATGGTCGTAAAACCGGGCACGGGAAGCGTCAAGACCAAACAACATTTCGGTGATGTCCAGCTGCATATCGAATTCAAATCGCCCGACCCCAAAAACCATTCCGGTCAGAACCGTGGTAACAGCGGTATCTTCCTGCAGTCGAGATATGAAGTACAAGTGCTCGACGCCGACAACAACGAAACCTATGTCAACGGAATGGTAGGTAGCATCTACAAACAGCAGGCTCCCCTCGCCAATGCCTACACCAAAAACGGCGAGTGGCAGGTTTACGACATCTACTGGAAGGCACCCCGCTTTGGCACCGGCGGCAAACTGGAATCGCCTGCCATGATTACAGTGGTCCTTAATGGTATTCTGGTGCAGAACAACTACATCCTGAAAGGAACCACGCCCTATATCGGATATCCGGCTTATGAAGCGCATGGCCGACTCCCGCTCATGCTGCAGGATCACGGGACGGAAGTGGCTTTCAGAAACATCTGGATCAGAGATTTGTGAAGATCCGCGAATGATGAACGAGGCGAACCGTTTGCTGAAGCCTGAATACCATAACGGATACAAATTTCCGGGAACCAAATAAGAGTCAACTTGTGCATCACCTGTATTCCAACAAAAAAAATCCTGATCCGATGAATCGAAGCACATTTATCAAAAACACTACCCTTATTACCCTTCTATTTATGCTGATTACTTTGCCAGCAAACGGGCAGGAAAATGATATTGTCGCTGAGGGTGCCGTTCCGCAGAAAGCCGGAACGGGATATGCATTTACCGAAGGCCCGGCAGTTGCCAACGATGGGAGCATCTACTTCACCGACCAGCCCAACGACCGGATCTACCGGTGGGTGGAGAATGAAGGCATCACCCTCTGGCTGGAGGGAACGGAGCGTGCCAACGGTATGTACTTCAACCACGACGATAAGCTGGTTGCCTGTGCCGATGAGCAGAACAGAATCATCCTCTTTGAGAGTCGGCAGGAGCGAAAGGTGCTCCTGGAGGGTTTCGAAGGGAAACACCTGAACGGCCCCAATGACCTCTGGATCGCGCCCAACGGTGACATCTACTTCACCGATCCTTACTACCACCGCAATTATTGGCCGGCAGGACATAGCGAGGTTCAGGAAGCAAGGGGTGTCTATCGTCTTACACCCAACGGAGAAGTCGCCAGGGTGATCGACGACTACAAGCAGCCAAATGGCATCATCGGCACCCCGGACGGCCAGAGGCTTTACGTGGCAGATATCGAAGACCAAAAAATATGGCGGTATATGATCCAGCTCGACGGTTCCCTGGCAGACAAAACCTTCTTTGCCCCGCACGGTTCGGACGGAATGACCATCGACAACCGGGGTAACATCTACCTGACCATGGGCAGGGTATGGGTCTACTCACCCGAAGGAGAGCTGATCCGGAAGATCGAAATTCCCGAGAGTCCCTCCAACCTCTGCTTTGGAGGCAAGCACCGCGATATCCTCTTTATCACCGCCCGCACCTCGGTCTATACGCTTAAGATGAATGTCAGGGGGGTGCAATGAAAACTGATAATCTGCACGAATAAAAAATAATTCATTTACGGATTTCACGTATTAAAAAAAATACTTATGGCACGATTGGTTACACTTTATTCCCTGCAATGGGGCGATTTATCACTGGAAGAGGTATGCATTAAGGCAAAAGCATTTGGCTACGACGGACTTGAGTTAGGATTACCTGCCCACCTGGATGTCCGGCAGACGGATCCTGCTTATTACAAGGGCATCAAAGACCTTTTGGAGAAATACGGCATGCAACTGCGAACCATTTCCTCCCATTTGGTAGGGCAGGCCGTATGCGATAAAATTGACGAACGCCATAAAAGTATTCTTCCCGGTTATATCTGGGGAGACGGTGATCCGGAAGGAGTCCGCCGTCGTGCCTCTGAAGAATTAATCCTGACAGCCCGGGCGGCCCGGAGGCTGGGGGTAGACACCGTCGTCGGATTCAGCGGAAGCCCGATATGGCATTTGTTGTATGCTTTTCCTCCTGTTCCGCAATCTACTATCGATGAAGGATACCGGGATTTCGCCCGCCGTTTTACACCCATTCTGGACGAATTTGAAAAATTAGGCGTTCGTTTTGCACTGGAAGTACATCCCACCGAAATTGCGTTCGACACCTTTTCTGCCCGCAGGGCGTTGGAAGCAGTGGACCATCATCCCGCTTTCGGGTTTAACTACGATCCGAGTCATTTGGGATATCAGGGTGTGGATTATGTAGATTTCATCTATCAGTTTTCTGACCGGATTTTTCACGTTCACATGAAAGATGTTTATTGGAGTGACACGCCCAAACAAGTGGGAGTGTTCGGAGGACACGTACCCTTTGGCGATCCCCGCCGTTTTTGGAACTTCCGCAGCGTGGGGCGCGGGAAAATAAATTTCGAAGAGATCATACGTGCCCTCAATGCGATCGGTTATCAGGGTCCGCTCTCGATAGAGTGGGAGGACAGTGCCATGGACCGCGAACACGGCGCCCGTGAGTCGTGTGAATTCACCAAACGGCTGGACTTTCAGGCATCGGGACACGCGTTTGATGCTTTTTTTGCCAAATAATCAACAAAAATTCAATGGAATGGAAAACAGACGATTAAAAATGGGAATGGTCGGTGGTGGTATTACCGGCTTCATCGGAGCCATTCACCTTCGCGCCGCCTTGATGGAGAACAGGGTAGAATTGGTCTGCGGATGTTTCAGCTCAAAGCCGGAGGTGTCGAAAGAATCGGGACGCACTTATTTGCTGCCGGATAACCGCATTTACAGTACCTATCAGGAGATGTTTGAGAAAGAGATGAGCCTGCCTGAAAACGAGAGGATGGATTTTGTGACGATTGTGACGCCCAACAAATACCATTTTGAACCGGCCATGATGGCATTGGAGAGGGGTTTTCACGTGGTGCTGGATAAACCCATGACATTTTCTCTGGAAGAAGCCAAAGCCCTTCAGAAAAAAGTGGAAGAAACGGGGTTGGTACTGGCATTAACCCATGTTTACTCCGGATATCCGGCGGTAAAGGAGATGAAAGCCAGAATTGCCGCCGGAGAGTTGGGCAAGTTGCGCCGCATATACGTGGAATACCCGCAGGGCTGGCTGGCAGAACGCATCGAACTTCAGGAAGGGAACAATGCGGGATGGCGTACCAACCCGCAATTATCGGGGAAAGCCGGCTGTATGGGCGATATAGGAACGCACGCCTGGCATTTGTGCGAATACGTAACCGGATTAAAAGTCGTGGAACTTTGCGCCGAACTGAATACTTTCGTCCCCGGGCGTCCGATTGACGACGACGGAGTTGCCATGATGCGGATGGAAGAGGGCGTGAAAGCCCTGCTTTCCGCCAGTCAGGTTGCCGTAGGTGAAGCCAACAACATAAACATCCGCGTTTATGGGGAAAAGGGAGGAATGCAATGGGTACAGGAGTATCCCAATCAGCTTTTCCTGAAAAAAGGAAACAACCCCGAAGAAGTGATGCATATGGGCAGGAACCATCCTTATCTGGGTAAAAATGCCCGGTGGAACACACGAACCCCGGGAGGCCATCCCGAAGGCTTTATCGAAGCTTTTGCCAATATCTACCGCAATTTCACGCTCACCGTGATGGCCAAAATGAAGGAAGAAGAACCCACTGCCGAAATGCTTGATTTTCCGGATGTGTACGACGGGGTACGGGGGATGCAATTTATTGAAACGGTCGTAAAATCGGGTTGGAGCGACGGTCCGAAATGGGTAAAGTGGGTTGAGTAGAAATATTTTATAAATATGATCATAACATGAAAAGAAGAAAATTTTTAGAAAATTCAGCGCTGGTTGGCGCTATGGCGGTAGTACCCCCTCTTACATCATCCTGCTCAGGAGGTGATAAAAAAACACCTGTAAAAAAGATTTCCGGTGAAGAACTGGGTATGTTTTCGTTTGTAGATGTTGCTCCTGATGGGATACCGATCAAGGCAGCTCTCATAGGTTGTGGTGATCGGGGTACCGGCGCCGCCTCCCAGCTTTTGGAATCTGGGCCGAATGTGTCGGTTATTGCGCTGGCGGACGTTTTTACAGACAGGATGGAGACATGCAGGAAAATACTTTCAGAAAAATTTAATAACAATATTGCTGATGCCAACTGTTTTTTGGGTTTTGATGCCTATAAGAAAATCATGGAGATGCCTGGGATAAATTTGGTTTTGTTATGTACGCCGACTCATTTTCGTCCCGAGCATTTTAAAGCAGCGGTTGAAGCTGGGAAACATGTTTTTATGGAAAAACCAGCCGCCGTGGACCCTGTTGGAATAAGGACAGTCATTGCCGCTGCAAAAATGGCGACTTCAAAAGGGTTGACGGTTGTTACGGGAAATCAGCGGAGACATCGTCGTGATTATTGGGATGCGTATGTACAAGTACAAAACGGAATAATTGGAGATATTGTATCCGCCACTTCTCACTGGGACCAAGGGGCCTGGTGGAATAAACGGCGTCGTCCGGAGTGGAGTGACATGGAATATTGCATTCGTAATTGGTTTAATATCAAGTGGCTGAGTGGCGACCATATTTTGGATCAGGGTGTCCATAACATTGATATTGTAACCTGGTTTATGGGTGATTTACCGTTGAGAGCTGTCGGTTTTGGTGGACGTGCACGCAGATTGACCGGTGACATCTATGATTTTTTCAGTGTGGATTATTACTATCAAAATGGGAAACGTATGTTGCATACCGCACGGCAAATTGATGGATGCGACGTGAATATATCGGAGCAGGTTTTGGGTACGAAGGGTATCGCACAACTCAACGATCGCGGAGAAATAAAAATACTTGACTGGAACGGAGAGTTATTATGGGAGTATGATTATAAAAATAAGCCCGTTAAAAATCCATACAATCAGGAACATATACATTTGGTGGAATCCATTCGATTAAACAAGAAAATAAACCAGGCAGAAGACCTTGCCTATTCCACGATGGTTGCAATTTCAGGAAGGGAAGCTGCGTATACCGGGAAAGCGATTTCCTGGGATGAAATTTTGGCTTCTCCCTTGAGATATGGACCGGAGCATTATGAAATGGGCCCGTTACCGGATTATCGTGAGGGAGTAGTTCCCCTTCCTGGTAAAGATCCTGCAGCACCCATGTAAATAAATTCAATAAACCATTTAAAACATTATCATTCATAAATTCATACTTCTATGGAAAAAAAATCTAAAAAAGTTACGCGTAGAGAGTTCCTGGGCATGTCAGCATTGGGATTGACAGGCTTGACCATTTTGCCCAGCTGGACGATAAATGGAATAAGAATAGCACCGAGTGATCGAATCACATTGGGATTTATTGGGCTCGGGAGACAGGGAATTTCAGATTTTCATGCATTCTCTCGATGCCCCGGTGTGCAAGTTTTGGCCGGGAGTGATGTCGACTCTATGAAACGTGATCGGTTCAAAAATGTGGTCACCGGATGGCAGGGAAAAAGCGGTCTTCAAACAAAATGTGAGACGTATGAATTCTATGAAGATATGCTGGAAAGAGAAGATATTGATGCTATTTCAATTGCAACTCCGGATCACTGGCATGCCCTGACAGCTATTCATTCGTGTCAGGCAGGGAAGGATGTCTATTGTCAAAAACCGTTGTCGTACACAATATCTGAAAGTCTATCCATGGTTCAGGCCGCCCGGAAGCATAAACGTGTATTCCAGGTGGGAAGTCAGCAACGCTCCAGTTCAGAGTTCCAAAAAGCTGTCTCATTGGTGAGGGAAGGTAAAATTGGGCATATTGAAAAAGTTTACGTTCGCATTGGGGAACCCCCCAAACCTTTTGATTTACCTGAAGTGCCAGTCCCCTCAAATTTGAATTTCAGGCAATGGCTGGGCCCGTTGAACGACCCTAAAGTACACTATCATCCTGCCATGTGCCCTCCGATCGCACCTCCCGATTATCAGGAAAAGGGGGACTGGGCAACATGGCGTTATTATCGGGAAACAGGGAACGGTTTTACCGGAGACTGGGGGGCACATCATTTCGATATAGCACAATGGGCTCTTGGACTGGATGGCTTGGGGCCGGTTGAGTATATTCCGGCAGGTTACAACGGAACAAAATATACCACGCTTAAATATGCGAATGGCATCGTGATGACGGAGCAGCCGTTCCGTGAAGACAAACCGGATGATAAAGGCATACAATTTATAGGAACTGACGGGTGGATAAAGGTGGCTCGCGGATACATAGAGTGTTCAGACCCCTCGCTTCTGGAAAAAACGGAAAAAGAGATTAAAGCAGGAGCTTTTGAGGTAAGTGCTCCTCATATGCAGAATTTTCTGGATTCCATGCGTTCCCGTCAAAACCCGATTGCGCCAGTGGAAGCCGGTTGCAGCACAAATATCCTTTGTTGCCTGATTAATATTGCAACCGAATTGAAGAGGCCGGTAAAATGGGATCCCGTAACGCATAGTTTTGGTGATGATAAGGAAGCGCAATCTCACAGATTGTATTGGTATGAATACAGAAACCCTTATAAACTTCCGTACTGGCAATTGTGCAGGTAAGGGTTATGCTAAAAATGAACAACTCCGGGGAAAGTCCCGAGGTATCAAATGGGCTTTATTATTTGTTTCCGACCCAAGGGTCGGGGTATTAAACCACGTTAAGATTAAAATTGAAATGATGAACATCAACAAAAGATTAATAATTAACTTTTTCCTCATAACCGTTGGACTTTTTATCTCTTCTTCGATCCTGGCACAAAAAACATCAAACCCTTTAAAAGGGAAGAATGTACTGTTTGTCTATGGCGGCTGGGAAGGGCATGATCCGGTTTTAACCCGGGATATTTTTGTACCGTGGATGCGGTCGGAAGGAGCTGAAGTTGTCGTACGGGACAATTTGGATTGTTATACGGATTCAACTTTAATGAGCAAGACCGATCTGATTGTTCAGATATGGACCATGGGTAAAATCAGCAATGAGCAGGAGCGAGGTTTATTGAAAGCTGTAAAGCGTGGCGTGGGACTGGCAGGCTGGCACGGAGGACTTGGTGATGCATTTAGAAACAATGTGGAATATCAATTTATGGTGGGCGGTCAGTGGGTCGCTCACCCGGGCGGCGTTATCCCCTATACCGTACATATTGTTGATCACAAAGATAGGGTTACAAACGGATTAAAGGATTTTCACATGCATTCAGAACAATATTACATGCATGTGGATCCGAACGTAAAAGTGCTGGCAACAACCACTTTTAACGGTGATCATGCCTCATGGATAGACGGATGTGTTATCCCTGTTGTCTGGAAGAAAATGTATGGTAAAGGCCGGGTATTTTACTCTTCTCTTGGCCATGTTGCCAAAGATTTTGATGTCCCTGAAGCTTTGGAAATCATGAAACGAGGCATCAGATGGGCTGCAGTGAGTTTATATGAAGAACCGGAACCATGGATCAATCCGGTGTATGCTGATTAAAAAAAATCAGGTAAAAATATGAATTTTAATGATTTAGGTTGACTGATTCAAACCCTTATCCCTAAAGAAAGTTGACCCGGTTTATAACTTATTCCTGATATTTGTTGATTTTCAACAACCTTCCCCCAATGCGCTTGAAAGCGGGAAGGCATTGGCAAAGGAGATTCAATTATCCGGCATTAAAAAGATCATCTCTCAATGAATAACTTCGAGGCAAGCCTCGAGGTATCAAATGTTTCCGACCCAAGGGTCGGGGAGTTAAACCACTTTAAGATTAAAATAGGAGGTTCATCATATGTACCTATTGGGATATGACATTGGCAGCTCATCGGTGAAAGCAGCGCTGGTGAATGCAGAGAACGGAAAAACAGTGGCATCTGATTTTTTCCCGAAAACTGAGATGAGCATACTGGCCCTCAAGCCAGGCTGGGCGGAACAGGAGCCGGAGATGTGGTGGAATAACCTGAAGCTGGCCACCGCTTCGGTATTGCAACAATCGGGTGTCGACACGGCCGATATCAAGGCGATCGGTATCTCCTGGCAGATGCACGGGCTGGTGATGATCGACAAAAAACGGCAGCTGCTGCGTCCAGCCATCATCTGGTGCGACAGCCGGGCAGTACCCTACGGTGAGAAGGCTTTCAAGGCCATTGGCAAGGAGAGGGCACTCTCCCGCCTGCTCAACTCACCCGGTAACTTTACCGCAGCCAAGCTGGCCTGGGTGAAAGAACATGAGCCGGAGCTCTATGAGCGGATCTACAAGATCATGCTGCCGGGCGACTACATCGCCATGAAGCTGACCGGTGAGATCGGCGTCACTGTGGAAGGGCTGTCGGAGGGCATCTTCTGGGATTTCAAGGAGAACAAGCTTTCAGAGGATGTAATGGATTACTTCGGCTTTGAAAAAGAGATCATTCCTTCTCTCACCCCCATCTTTGGTATCCAGGGGAGGGTGACTGACGCCGTAGCGGAAGAACTGGGTTTGCATGCCGGTACCCCGGTAAGTTACCGGGCAGGCGACCAACCCAATAATGCCGTCTCGCTCAACGTCTTCAACCCGGGAGAGATTGCCTCCACTGCCGGCACCTCAGGAGTAGTCTACGGGGTGCTGGATCAGGTGAAATATGACCCCCTCTCCCGGGTCAACATCTTCGCCCACGTGAATCACCAGTCGGAGCAGACGCGCCTGGGTGTACTGCTGTGCATCAACGGCACCGGGATCCTCAACTCCTGGATCAAAAAGAATATGATACCCTCTGAACTGGGATACAATGAGATGAACCAGCTGGCTGCCCAATCACCCATCGGAGCCAGGGGTATTTCGGTGTTACCTTTCGGCAACGGCGCGGAACGGGTGCTGGGAAACAGGGATCCCGGCAGCTCCTTCCATGGGATCAATTTCAACATCCACTCCCTATCAGACCTGCTGCGGGCGGCACAGGAGGGGATTGTCTTCTCTTTCCGGTACGGTATGGAGGTGATGCAGGAAATCGGCATGGATATAAAGGTAATCCGGGCAGGGAATGCCAACATGTTCCTCAGTCCCCTCTTCCGTGAGACACTGGCTTCGGTGAGCGGAGCCGTGATCGAGCTCTACGACACCGACGGGGCGACAGGTGCCGCCAAGGCAGCCGGCATTGGTGTTGGTATCTATGCATCGCCGCAGGAAGCATTTGCCTCACTGCGGAAGATCCAGACGGTAGAACCCGACAGGCTGCACTACGAACAATATATGGACGCCTACACCCGGTGGAAAAAATTTATCTGAAAACAACATAGTATCTATTTTTTAAATTCAACAACTTTATGGAAACTGGAAAGAAAGTGAATGAGTATTTCCCCGGAATCGGTGAAATCAAATTTGAGGGCAAGGAGAGCCGCAACCCGTTGGCATTTCGTTATTATGATCCTGAAAAAGTAGTGCATGGCCGCAAGATGAAAGAGTGGTTCAAATTCTCCATGGCCTACTGGCACACACTCTGTGCCGAGTCGAGCGACCCCTTCGGGGAAGAGACCAAGGATTTTGAGTGGAACAACGGCAACGCCATCCTGGAGAGAGCCAAAAAGAGGGCAGATGCCGGTTTCGAGTTCATGCAGAAGATCGGCCTCGAATATTTCTGCTTCCATGACGTGGACCTGGTGGAAGAGGGCAACTCGCTGGAAGCGTATGAAGCCAACCTGAAAAGCATCGTTGCCTATGTGAAGGAGAAGATGAATGCTACCGGCATCAAGCTGCTGTGGGGCACCGCCAATGTGTTCAGCAACAAGCGTTACATGAACGGAGCTGCCACCAATCCCAATTTCGACAGTGTGGCCTATGCAGCCACGCAGATCAAGAACGCGCTGGACGCCACCATCGAGCTGGGGGGCGAGAACTATGTCTTCTGGGGCGGCCGCGAAGGATATATGAGCTTGCTCAACACAGAGATGAAACGGGAGAAGGAACACCTGGCCATGATGCTGACGATGGCCCGCGATTATGCCCGTTCAAAGGGATTCAAGGGTACCTTCCTCATCGAACCCAAGCCGATGGAGCCCACCAAGCATCAGTATGACACGGATGCGGAAACCGTGATCGGCTTCCTGCGTGCACATGGCCTGGACAAGGATTTCAAGCTGAACATCGAAGTGAACCATGCCACACTGGCGGGCCACACCTTTGAGCATGAGCTGCAGTGCGCCGTAGATGCCGGACTGCTGGGATCGATCGACGCCAACAGGGGGGATTATCAGAACGGATGGGATACCGACCAGTTCCCCATCGACCTCTACGAACTGACCCAGGCGATGATGGTGATCCTGCGTGGTGGTGGCCTGCAGGGCGGTGGCACCAACTTCGATGCCAAGACACGCCGTAACTCCACCGACCTGGAAGATATCTTCATCGCCCATATTGCCGGCATGGATGTTTTCGCCCGCGCATTGGAGTCGGCAGCCGCCATCCTGGAAGAGTCACCCTATCTCCCGATGCTCAAAGAGCGTTATGCCTCTTTCGATGAGGGCAAGGGCAAAGCATTTGAAGAGGGGAAACTCTCCCTGGAGGATCTGCGCCAGTATGCTCTTTCGTTAAACAAAGAACCGGCTCAGATCAGCGGCAGGCAGGAGTTGTACGAAGCCATCATCAACATGTATATTTAAGGAATTTTTGTCCCGGCAAACCGAATTTCTCTTATCATTTTTTTCGAAAATAAATAAAATGAACAGACACTATCATTCAACCTATATTTTGGGTATTACTTTGGTCGCCACATTAGGGGGGTTACTTTTTGGGTACGACACAGCCGTAATATCAGGAGCTGAAAAATCCATTGAAGCCTATCTGATCAGGCCGTTGGGATTAAATTCTTTTATTCATGGGGCAACCGTTTCGAGTGCTTTGATCGGATGCATTATCGGTGGAGTCATTTCGGGACTTTTGTCAAACCGCCTGGGTAGGAAGAAAACTTTAATACTGGCTGCAGCACTATTTTTTGTCTCTGCTTTGGGCTCCAGCTATCCTGAAGTATTTTTCTTCACCAAAGGTGAACCATCCATCGGTTTGCTGTGGGCATTTATTTTTTACCGGATAATCGGGGGCATTGGCGTTGGTTTGGCTTCCGCAGTTTCACCTATGTATATCAGCGAGATAGCTCCTGCTGATATTCGGGGGCGACTGGTCTCATTGAATCAGTTTGCGATCATCTTTGGGATGTTGGTGGTCTATTTTGTCAATTGGGGAATTGCATATGGACACAGTATCGAATGGATTAACGATATAGGCTGGCGGTATATGTTTGCTTCTGAGGCAATTCCTGCATCACTTTTCGGTATATTGTTATTTTTGGTTCCGGAAACGCCGAGATTTCTTCTGCTTTCAAATAAAGACGATAAGGCGAAGTGGGTGTTGCATAAACTATATACAGATAAAATGACTTCTCAGGGCATTTTTCAGGAAATAAAACAATCAGTGGGACAGACAACAGGTCGGACAAAACTATATTCATATGGTAAAAAGGTCATTATCATCGGCATCCTGTTGTCAGTTTTTCAGCAATTTGTGGGGATTAATGTGGCACTGTACTATGCACCCCGTATTTTTGAGAGCATGGGTGCGGCAAAAGATGCATCCATGCTTCAGACCATTATTATGGGCTTCGTGAACGTCCTCTTTACGGTGGTTGCGATATTGACGGTGGATAAGTGGGGCAGAAAACCGTTGCTCATTACCGGTTCCATTGGCATGTCGATCGGGATGTTTGCCATCGCTGCTTTGGCATTCAACAATATCCTGGGCATCAGCACCCTGGTGTTTATCATCATTTATACAGCCTCATTTATGATGTCATGGGGACCGGTATGCTGGGTGTTGATATCAGAAATTTTTCCCAACAGGATCCGTGGACAGGCTGTAGCTGTTGCCGTGGCATTCCAGTGGTTTGCCAATTATCTGATTTCGTCCACTTACCCCGCAATGATGGAATTTAGTGCTCCGATGACTTACGCATTTTATGGAATTATGTCAGTATTGTCCGCGCTGTTTGTCTGGAAAATGGTTCCGGAAACCAAAGGAAAATCATTGGAGGAGATGGAAAAATTATGGGGAAAGAAAAAATAAAACCTAAAATATTGGCATTCCTTCAAAAAAACCTGTACCTTTGCATCCGCAAATAATGAGGGGTATGTTGATGTCTTGCTGATTGTGAAACTTCACAGATATCGCAAACACCGGAAAGAAAAGGGTGTGTGTTGAACGCTTTGTTGTTTGTGGGACGGGCAGAGGCCCGAAGCTTAAGAAAATTAAAAATGCCCGGATGGCGGAATTGGTAGACGCGCTAGTTTCAGGGACTAGTGTTGGTTACAACGTGCAGGTTCGAGTCCTGTTCCGGGCACTTTTTTTGCGCAGGTGGTGAAATTGGTATACACGCTACTTTGAGGGGGTAGTGCCGGTTACGGCGTGTGAGTTCGAGTCTCATCCTGCGCACTGTTGAATCTTAAATGCATTTCTTCTATCATCCGGGCTGTGATAATGATCAAACCATCTTCTGACTGATGATCAGTTTTTCACGACTCTTTTGTAAACTTTCACCCAGTTCACCTGCATCCGGGTAACACCGGTCATGGTTTTTTGAAAAGCGTCCAGCTGGATGCACAGATGATGTGGTTGTCTCATAAAAATCGTTTTCACCGTCAACAGGCCAGTTTTCACTTTGCGGCCAGGTGAGCAATACTGCGCTGGTAGCAATAGGAGAACTCGTATCTTCATCAGCCCGTACCCGTTTCAACTTCAACCGGGGGAGGAGGAGGAGGTGGAGGGGGAGGTGTGGGAGAAGATGAAATGAAAGAACGGATGTTGAGACTGTCGGATGCAGGACCTGGAATTGTGGTAGTTACCAGTGTCCCGGATCAAATTGCCCATTGCACTCGACAGGGCCGTTCATTTTATTTCGTATGGCGTGAGAGCAACCTACGGCTACAATTACGACCCCAACCAGGGGATATTGCTGGAACAGGTGCTCAACCGGCTGAATTTTCCCATACCGCTAAGCAGTTACGAAATTTTTTAGTGGATTTATAAAAGGTTACGACCTTTTCCTCTAAAGGCTGAAAGGCCACCATTCATCCCCTCGCAAAGTGTTTGGACCGGATGAAAGGTAACGCATTTCAACACGGGAAATTTCCAGCTTTTTAATTTGTTCGAACAGGGCTTTGGAGGTTTTAAAGTATGGCCTGGTGGAACCACTCTTGTCCCTTGATATGATTTTACTCTCCGTGAATACGTTTTTGCTTCTCCAATAGTTCGTCGTGGCTTTCACTGTATTCCGGATTGGGGACAATTGAGTCAACAGGACACGCTGCAACGCATTGCGATTCATCAAAAAAACCAACACATTCGGTGCACAGGTCCGGATTAATCACATAAATCAAATCACCTTCTGAAATCGCATCATTCGGACATTCACTGATACATATCCCGCATGAGATACACTCATCTGTAATCATTAGTGCCATCGTTTATCTCCTTTCGTTTTTTTTAATATAAAATGGTTTAATTCCCAGACCCTTGGGTCGGAAACAAATAATAAAGTTCTGAAGCTTCCTGCAAATGGCATCATCGTACAAATTCATTTGTTCTTCCATTTCAAGTCCCTCCATTTAAAATTATCTTCAAAGGTAATAAATATATTCTCATTATAAAATGATTTTTCGGAGGGGATTCTTTAGATTGAATTTGAATTTGAATTTAAATTTGAATTTAAATTTAAATTTTAGTATAATTTAATAGTCCCAATTCATTGTACCGTTATTACGGTTTTTTTATTCCACATTGTGCACTATGAGGCGATATATTGCTGATTACAATTACAAAGCAGAAGGCTATCTCTAAGATGCTGAAGGATGGTGTGATCCGTAAGATCTCGCCCAGGGTGTACAGACCTGGGTTAATGCTTTTCGTTAAAAGAAAAAGCCAAGCCCGCAGAAGAAAATCTTATATCCAAGGCGTTTCTCACGCTCTGCCTACTGACAGTGGGCATTGGTAACACGATAGAGCTACAAATCAGGCCGAAAAATTGCATACCGCAGAATTTCAGTCAATTACATTCTTTCTCCCGGGAAAAAGAATCGATAGAATCAGGTAACAGAGGGCTGCCGCGGTGATACCGAAGATGTTGGGATCAAGTCCAAACGGCAGCTTCACCGAAAGAAGAGTAAGGGTCAGCGTGGTGGTACCGCCAATGATCATGGACCTGAAAGCGGCAGTGGCACTGCCCCGTTTGGTGAAGAATGCACCCAACACCGGCACAAATAGTCCGCTCACCATGAAAGCATAGGAGTGAAGCATCAGATCCAGCACATTTTCCATCCGTAGTGCAATCAGCAATCCCAGCAGGCCGATCGTCAGGGTGATCAACTGTGATTGTATCAACCTGCCTCGCTTGCTTTTTGGTAATGGCTTTATTTTCTTTAGGATATCACTTTCGATGTTACCCGATGCCGCCATGATACAACTGTCCGCGGTGGACATCACTGCCGAGAAGTAAGCGGCCATCATCAATCCCATCAGTCCCACCGGCAGGATGGCACGTAGCAGCAGTGGCAGCCCCATCTCGGCATCAATCATCTCCCCGGAAGCGAAGCCCATGAATGCGAACATGTCTTGCTCGAACGCCACCCGGGCAAACAGGCCCAGAATCACCCCCATGAATGCCATGACGGGCCACTCGAAAGCACCTGCAATGTACCACGCTTTCTGTGCCTCCTTTGGTGATCGAGAGGCATAAATGCGCTGGTAGAGGGTCATCCCGACGAACCAGATGGGGATGATGGTCACTGCCCAGTTCAGCATGGTGGCCCATCCGATGTTGTTTAATTTCAGGAATTCGGCCGGCAAGGTAGCCCGGATCGCCTCCATCCCACCGATGGCTTGGAAGCCCAACGGGATCCCTATCAGGATCAGTCCCGCCAGCAGGATGATCCACTGCACCACGTCGGTATAGATCACTGCCTTGAGTCCTCCCATGGCGGTGTAAGTAACAGCGATTACTCCCATGAAGATGAGTGCCGTGTTCATGTTAAGCCCTTCGAATGTTGCAGATGCCAGCTTCGCTCCGGCCAGCAGTTGCGAGCTGGTGAAGCCGATGTAACCGATAGCGGAGATGATGCCAGCCAGCAACGCCACGCGGGGACTGTAGAAGAACTCGAACAACTGGGGGAACGTGTAGAGCTTGAGCCTTTTTGAAAGCTTGCTTGCTTTCGGAATCAGGAAGACAGCACTCAGCCAGGCCCCGAGTAGTCCCGTGAAGAGCATCCAGGATCCGGAGAGCCCCATCAGGAAGCCCAGCCCTCCCAAACCGATGGAGAAGCCCCCTCCCACGTCGGTGGCCACCACCGAGAGGCCGAGAACGGGACTACTTATCGAGCGTCCTCCCACGTAATAGTCCTCGGCATTCTTGTTCTTTCTCAGAAAATAGATACCAATGCCCAGCACAACGAGCATGTAAACAATAAAAATCAGAATGTCAATAATATGCATAACGGTTTATTTGGCTGCAATGAGAACAATGAGGAAAACAGAGGCAGCAGGGTGAATAAATGAGGTTATTTCATTTATTGCAGCGTCACAATGAGAGATAACCGTTTGCAAAACTATACAAAAAATTAGAGAACGCCAAAACAGGGAGTATCGCGCTTTTCTATCCACTCAGAAACGCTTAATACAAATGAGTTAAGACCAGCCATTACTTCCATAAGTCTTCAATATAGTTTTGATACACATCAATCGGCCGGGCAGGGCAGGAGGTATCAGGGAACAGCGTAAAAGTCAGAAACTATATTTCATTTTCAACATCAACATATTATAATCCTTCAGTGATGCAAACAAGTGATCGCCTTTTCCGTCAAATATCGCCGCCGAAAGGGTTATTTCCGCATTGGGGGTTGCTTTATAAGAAATCTCCGGTAAATAAGCAATCGCGTAATTTTCGTTTATATCGCCCCAGTCGGTTACAATAAATCCGCCACCGATGGGTGTTATTTTAAGCTTCTCGTTGAAAAAGGTTTTTTCGTAGCGCAAAAAGAAATAATCATTCAGCCCTTCAGAGCCCCTTTCATGAACAAAACCGTGTAAGTATTGCAGGTTCAGGTAAGAGCCATCGGCAAAAAAATAATCCCCGCCGATAACGAACTTTATATAGGGTTTATTTTTTTTCAACAATACCGAATCCTGTGTTACCGGCTCAGGGGAACCCGGATACAATGCGGACAGATCAGTGGTCATCACCATATCCTGATCGGGGATAAATGCGGCAGCTTCGGCCCACACACCTGCTCCGCCTATGCTGGTAGCCAGATCGACCCCAATGATATGGTTTCGCATAAACGAAAGTTCTGATTGAATGTTTGTTTCGCCATTCATGTTAACGGGTGTCAGCATGTTTTTTGAACTGTAGGGCAACCCGTCGTAGCCCCAAACGTAGCTCAGCGAAAAATCAACACCTTTGGCAAACCCTTTGAACCTTAACCCCACCGTAGAACTCTCTCCCAAATTATATTTTGGCATCATCAATGTGTCCGAAAAGTTGTTCAATACCATTCCCTGGGGCATTGCTATGGACGGATTCAGCAGATCGGCAAAAATCCCGACAGGCATATTGGCCGGTTGAAAAAACGGAATAAATACTCCTTGCACAGAGAAATCGTAGTTGAAATAATATTGCAGGTTGATAGCATCGGAACCCCTTTTCCGTCCAAAATCCAATATGTCTTCCAGATCGTAAGGGTTCAGGTTGTCAGTCGGGTTAAGCTTATCGGCAGTGCCCCATACAATTTGCTGGCGCCCGAGGGTGAGGTCAATTTTTTTGTTTAAAAACCCGTTTATCTGCAGATAGGCTTCCCTGATTTCGAGGTTGTAAGGGTCAATGATTCCTTTGTTGTAGAGGCTGCTTGAATGAACCGCATTTGGAAGCCCAATATTGCGTAACCAAATTTCACTGTAAAATTTTGATTCGGACGAAATTTGTTTATCCAGTTTCAGCGTAAGCCGGTTTTCGTTCCAAGCCCAGTCGTTGTTGTCTCTCAGCAAAAGTCGCTGGTCGGTGAGCAGCTCGCCGGAGAGTTTTATATTGTTTTCTTCCTGGGCGCTGATTTTGCCGGATATCGCAACAAATATGGAAAATAATAATACAGTAATTTTTGCTTTCATACGTTTCATTTTTATTTTTTCAGCAGTGCCGTTCCGCTCGAATATCCGCCACCAAAAACGGAAATGACAATTTTATCGTCTTTCTTAAATGTAGAAAAATATTGAGCCAATACAATGGCAGCGCTTGCGCTACCGGTATTACCCAAAAGCTCTATGTTATTCAAAACCTGTTCTTTGCTGATATTCAGGCTTTTGGCCACATAATCAATGATGCGAATATTTGCCTGGTGGGGTATCACATAGTTGATGTCAGCCACGGACAAATTATTTTTGGCAAGCAGCTGTTCAGTTTCTTCAACCATATAGGTGCAGGCTTGTTGGAAAACATCTTTTCCGTAAGGCATCTTTAAACCTCCATCCAATGGCCGTAAATAAACGCCCTCAATATTTTTACCGATATTTCCCAATCCCCTGGTGTTTATATCAAGCACTTCCAGATCGTCATCGGAATATCTTTCATTTGAAATAAAAACCGCCGCTGCCCCATCACCCCAAAGAAAACCTGATTTGGGATCGCTCAGATTATTGTAAAGACTGTTGTTTTCGGAGATTACCACCAAAGCCTTCTGTGCCTTACCGGCAGCAAAGTATGCATCAGCCACTTCCAATGCATTGAGGAACGACGAGCAGGCAGAATTGATCGTGAAGGTTCTGGTATTTTCGATCTTAAAATGGGCCTGCACGGCATAGGCAATGCTACCAATGGTATCGAAAGGAGTATAGGTAGCGCCGATAATCAGGTCAATATCTTGAATAGGATATGGCAGCTTGTCTTCAGCATTCTTTACTGCTTCAATTGCCATCGTGTTTGTGTTCTCGTCAGGCAAGGTTTGCCTACGTTGCTTTATCCCGCTTTTGGCAACTATTTCATCACCGGAAATACCGTAATTATCAGAAAAGTAATCGTTTGATAAAACGAGACTCGGTAAATATGCTGTTACAAGATTAATAATCATATCCTTGAAATTTTATTTGAATTCCCCCTTTTTATACCAGTTTTCTGACCGTAAACCCATCCGACAGGATCTCTTTGGTAAATGGTCGCGGTACCCTTTATTGTACCAGTGCTCTGACCGTAAACGCATCATCCGACAGGCCGGTGTCGTACTTCACATCCGTCATCTGCATTTTGGTTGTGTGCCCCTTTTTCAGGTCGGTCATCTCAATTTCGGCAGGATTCCAGTAGTTGCCAATCTTTTTGAACGTATATTTTGCTTCTTTCACCTTATTGCCGCCACGGTCATAATATTCCATCAGGATGGGGTAAAAATGTTCTTTATGGATACTCACCGTTACCTTTGAAAAATCTGAACGGACTTTGGGCGTAAGTTCCAGCACAAAAGCATCCGTTTCGGTTTTAATCAGCTTTGGCGTATATTTTTGAGAAAACGGAACAGACTCCATGTCCTCGTATGAAAAGTCGGTCCCCGCAAAGTTCTGATTTTTAGCGCTCGAAGCAATTCTTCTCTCTCTCCCGAAGGCGGGTAAATACATATACATTACGTCGCCGGGCAACGACAAAAAAGCGATCCCGGCCTGCGAAGCAGGTGCCGTAAACCGGAACATACGCTTGTCCGTACCTTTTTGCTGAATGGTTGCTTCCCGTATTTCCTGTTTTCCTGCCTTGTCAATGAGGATGATTTTGTTTTTTCCTGTCATGTCTTTTTGTGAATACATCACCTCGTCCATTTTCTGTAAAATGGTTGTTGCATCCTGTGCAACTGCGGAACAAACAGTTCCGGCTCCGATGAGAACGGTTAAAACCGCTGTTCTGAAATTTGTTTTCATTTTTTCAAGTTTAAGTGTTGATGATTATTTGCTGTTATTTTACGTTTTCTGTTTACCAGGATAAGAATGATCGGCAACAAGGTGAGGGCGCCAAAACCTGAGCCAAACATGCTGATGGCAACCAGCAAACCAAAATTCTGCAAGGGCACAATTTGGGAAAACAGAAGCACCAGGAAACCGGCTGAAACCGAGAAGACGTTAATCACAATTGCTTTCCCACTGGATAAAATAACACTTTCGATTGATTTTTCGGCATCGCCGTTTTCCGTCAGATAATGATTAAACCCGGTAATCACATGAATCGCATAATCGATACCAATGCCGAGGGCGATGCTTGCCACAAGTACGGTTGCAATATCCAGTGGGATGCCGGTTACTCCCATAAAGCCAAAAAGGACAACTATTGTTGCGATAACCGGAATGGCGGCGTAAATACCTTTTAAAAACGATTGAAGAATAGCACCGACAATAAGAACAACCATGATAATGGCTATCAGTAAACTATTATACTGGCTGTTAATTAAACTGCTGTTGAGTTTCACATAAACCGAAGGCATTCCGGTAAGTTCAATCTGACAATTCGCGTTGTTGTTTTCAGCCATAAAACGGTTCATTTTTTCTGTGAATGCTTCAATGTCTTTACTGTCGACCGATGCAAATTTTGATTGGATGACCCCTTTTGTCAGGTCATCATTCACCAGCTGGGGCATCACTTCCTGACCCTCGAGCAGAAACCACAATTGTTCAATTTTTGCCTTATCGTCGGGTATCCTCCTGCCTTCGCCCATGGCATCGTTCATCTGCTCAATCAGGTCGGCCACCGACTGGGCAACGCTTACATTGGGGTCATCTTTCAGGAAATTTTCTGTTTTGATCATCATTTGCAATACTTCAGGGCTTTGCATATCGCCTTTAAAAACCACGAAAATAGGCAGTGAACCGCCAAACTTTTCTTGCATCATCTCTTCTGCCACTCTTGTCGGATTATCTCTTTTAAAATAGTCGGCCATGTTGACGCTGGTTTCTAATTGGAAGATACCGATGATAAAGATGAGTAACAACAGGATCCAGGCCCCCAGCGTATATTTTGGATGTTTGAAGAGTAACCGGGAAAGGGGCAATAAGATTCTATGGGTCAGGAAGGTTTTCTTTTCCTCATTGTCAACCTCGTTTTTGTTGCTATTTTTATTAGAAAATACAAAAATGAATGCAGGCACAAAAGTTAAGGATAGCAACAAAGCGATGAGCGTACCTGCTGCCGTAAAGATCCCAAAGTCTTTAATCATCAGAAGGTAGGAACCGAAAACGAACGAAATAAAACCGATGGCTGTGGTTAAAGCGGCGAGTATTACCGGAATGGTCACATAGCCCAACGCTTTTATAACGGCTTGCCTTTTATCATGATTGAGCGTGTGGCTGACACTGTTTAATACATGAATGGTGTAAGCACTACCTACTGCAAGTAAAACCACCGGAATGATGTTTGTGATGATGGTTAATTCATAACCTGTCACTGACATAATCCCCAGCGTCCATATAACGGAAATTCCGGCTGTAAGCAATGGCAACAGTGCATTCCGGAAGGATCTGAAACTCAACCAAAGAATAACCAATAAAACAATAAAAATAATGGGGATGAGCCTGACAATATCGGATATGATCAAATTGTTAATCTCGTTCATCATCATGGGCAATCCGCCAAAATAGAGTTTTTCGGGAATATCCAGCTTTTCAACCTTCGTTTTTATTTCTTTTGCCACAACCTGGTTGTCTGCATCGGGCAGAAGCGTGAACAGTATAGCAGAAGCCGTGGCATTGTCGGAAACAATTGCCCCTTTATACATCTCTTTTGATAACACATAAGCTTTCAGGCTATCCAGCTCCTCACGGGTAGTCGGCAAATCGTATTCATCAACCAGTTTCCCTATTTCAATCCCCCATTCGGAACTTTTTATATCCAGAATATTGGTGAGGCTGGTAACACTGGAAACACCCTGTGTAAACCTTACACTGTCGGTAATGATGCGGATGTGGTCAATCACTTCAGCATCAAATATATCATTGGTTTCCAACACAATCATGCCCATATCATTGCCGCCAAATTCGGTCCCGATCTCCTTGAAAAGCTTTGCAGCGGGGTCATCATCGGGTAACGAAGTGATGATGTCTGAATTGATCTGCAGGTTTGTAATTTGATAACCAAAGAAAATTGTGATCAGGAGAATGGCTGTCACAATTAGCCATCTGCGTTTTATGACGTATTCCGCAAATTTGTTCATTTCTGCTTGATGTTATATTTGTACCTATTCCGTTTTTTAGTCAGTTCTAAGTAAAAAAAAATTACTTTGCCAATCCTTTATTCAGAATTTGTATCAAACCCTCAAAATGAGGGGCATATTTTTTATATTTATTTTGAAGGAAAAATGGTATCTCAAGTCCCTTGAGAACCATTAGAAAAATATCCAGCACTACGTCGGGATTGGGAATTTTTTCGAATTCGCCCGAATCGGAACCCTGGATCAATATTTTTTTTAGGTTTTCTTTTTCCCAATTGTCCAATTCGGCCCGCAAGTCGTCGATAAAATGAAAATGCTCAAAAAAATCTGCTTTCAGCGTTTCGTGATAACATGCTGCTGAGTTCAGAATTTCCATTCTTTTGATCAGGTAAAGTTTTAATTTTTCGGAGGCATTCAATCCGGCGTCATTGACAATCACTGACAGCTGACTTTTCAGGTTCATCATTTCCTTTGCAATCACTTCCCTGAACAAATCTTCTTTGCTTGCGAAATGATAATACAACGACCCCTTTGCCTTTCGCGAAATTTTTGCTATCTCGTCCATCGAGGTTTTATGAAACCCAAAACGACTGAACAGCCCGTTTGCTACGTTCACAATGGTCTCTTTAGTGCCGGATACGTCCATCATCTTTTTGTACCATGATCGTTTTAAAGTACAAAACTAAAACAAATTATGAGACGCTCCAAATATATTGCATGAGCCTGCTTTAAAAAGTCCTAAATGAGAGAAAGGCTTTTTGTAAAGAATTGATCATCAACCTGAATTTTTCCTTGTTTCCAACAAAACAAGGTATATTTATTCACGGAGCAAATAAGCAGACATGGTTGGGAACACTTCATTGGTTAATTGTTCGGAAACTTTACCGCTATGGTTCCCATCATACCAATAGCTTGAATGGGGAATTTCAGCTTGCGTAAGGAGTTGGGAAAAATATACGGTTGATTTAAACAAGCCAGGCATTTCATCGTGGAACCCGCAATCCAATGCGTATTTGTTGTATTCCAACAAATTCTCCTTGTAGCTTTCCACTTTTTCTTCCAGGTTTCCAAAGCCGGCCATCAACCTGTTATAGTTTTCATCTATTTTTATGAGATTCCCTTTTTCATCACGTTCAAATGGCAGGGCAATTTTCAAAGGTTGGGAGGGATCGGGTGCAAAGGCAGTGCCGAATGCCATGAAGCCGTATATGCCTGTCAAGCTTCGTTCGTAAGCCTCCAATTCCCGTTTTAAGGTTTCAGCAAATTGATCGTCATCCACATCGGCCATCCTTTCGGACAAGGTAAGAACCTGGTTTATCAGCGTATCATTTGCCATAGTGCCGCTGATCAGCTGCTCGTCAGCAAAGAGAGCAGGGCTCATTGCATAAGCCACAGAGAATACATCAGGATGTTTTAAACTGATATGAATGGTTCCACCTCCTCCCATTGAGTGGCCGGCAATTCCCCTTGACTCCCTTTTTCCCAGGGTCCTGTAATTGCTGTCAACATAGGCTACGACATCCTTGACCACATAATCTTCCCAATTTCCTGATACAATGGAATTGGCATACATCGATCCTTCAAACAGATTATAGCCATTCAACTCTATCAATATAAATTCCTGATCGTTATTGTCTTTCATATATGCCTCATAGGCCTCCGTCTTGGGGAACTCGCCGGCTTCCACAGTATATCCGTTCAAAAAATACACCACAGGGTATGATTGGTCCGAATGATTGTATGAAGGGGGCAAATAAACGCCGATTTGCTGGACATTCTCTGTGCCTACCAGGTTATTCTCCAGTGAAGGAGCCGGTATTTCTTCCAAATAATAGGTAATCGTTCTGTTTCCATTATCTACAGTACATCCCGTCAATACAAGCAGGGTAAAACAAAAAACCAAAAAGTTAAACTTATTCATCATATTTTCAATTTAAATTTCACCTAAAGATCTCGAATAAAAGTTGCACTTGTCAGGTAAAATGTTTAATCTTAATGTATTAATTAAAACCAACACTCACCTGACTCATGCAACACAAAACTACAAAAAAATGGCATTCACTACTATTTTAAAAAAAATATTTAAATGGAGACTATCTGCAATTCGATGAGGATAGCCACGGGGTCGAATTAAAACCGACAGGTATTTGTTGGCATTTTCTCTGTCTTTTTGTGGCCGCATTTGGGACAGGTGATAATTGAGATTGTTTCCAGTATGGTCAATACTGAAACATTGACTGCCAAATGTTTTATATACGATGTGGTCAGTCATTTTTTCTTCCTTAATAAACTTTATAAATTATTTCATCACATCTTAAACACTTTTGTACTTGCTTATTCTTTTCAATAGCCTCATAACTGCATTGATTACAATAATTGTAATTGCATTTTTCACAATCAAAGATTGATGTAATCATTTCACCAGTTCTTTCGCTAATTTCTCCAACTTTTCCGCCACAAAAATGACAATATGGAATATATTTATTGTTATTTTCTTCTATTTTACTCATGTTATGACGAATTAATTATTATCTCCTGTTTCAAAATCTTGTAATGTTTTTCCTGATTTCATTTTTCATTCAGTTAATCCGTTTGAACTACGGCCCATAATAATCATAGCAGCAGATGAACTACTAAATAAATGATTATAAGCATGTTTGATGCATCCATGACGTTTTCTACTGCATGAAAAAAGTGATGTTTACATCTCGTATCAAATAAAAAAACAGCGTATCTTGTCGTTTAAAATTACAGACTACAAGTTTAGTTAATTTTTTTTGATATCTTTCTCATTTTAAGCTGTTTTTTTGGTTATTCGTATAAAATAAAGTTAAACAGTGCCAGGAAAATAGCAATGAAAGGGATGAGATGAAGAATGGAGGACAAATGGAAAACAGTAACGGAGATAAGTTGTTTTATTGCTATTTGATGGATGGTTATCGTGATAAAATTATGTAACTTCGCATGATAAAGATAAAAAAAGACAAAACGAGATGAAGATCCTTACATCGGAGCAGATCAGGAAAATTGATGCCGAAACGATTAAGAGGGAGGGGATCCCGTCACTTGAACTGATGAAGCGGGCGGCGACCGCCTTCTATAACCGGTTCACGGAGAGATATCCGGACAAGAACATATCCGTGCTCATCTTTTCGGGTGTGGGAAACAACGGCGGCGACGGGCTGGTGATCGCCCGCCTGCTGCATAAGTCGGGCTACGGCGTGAAGGTCTGCGTGGTGGAGTATAGCGATCAATACTCGGAGGATTGTGCCCACAATCTGCGGCGTGTGAAGGCGGAGAACATCGCCTACAGCAAGATAAAAGCGGAGAAGGATATTCCGGACCTGGACCGGTATGATGTGGTGATCGACGGGATCTTCGGAACAGGGCTCTCACGGGAGGTGAGCGGTATCGCCGCACAGGTGATCGGGAGAATCAATGAAAGTGAGAAACCGGTGATCAGCATCGATGTGCCGAGCGGACTGTTTCTGGAACGTAAGACCTCTTTCGCCGTGCAGGCTACTGAGACGATCACGTTTCAGATACCGAAGCTGGCGCTCTACCTGCCGGAGAACAAAGATTTTACCGGTGATGTGCGGATCGTGGACATCGGCCTGGACAGGAAAGCGATTGCCGAAGCGGAAAGCGACATGCACTTCACGGAGATGGGGGAGATAACCTCCCTGCTGAAGCCCCTGGAAAAGTTTGCCCATAAAGGGACTGAGGGGCATGCCTTGATTATCGGCGGAAGCCTGGGCAAGACGGGGTCGGTATGCCTGGCATCGCGGGCGGCACTGAAAACGGGCTGCGGACTGGTCACGGCCTATCTGCCGAAATGCGGCATGCCTGTGATACAGTCAAATTTTCCGGAAGCGATGGCCATAGAGGATCAGCACAGGGAGCATATCAGCGAAATCAGATATAACCTGCACCCGGATGCGATCGGCATCGGCATCGGGATGGGACAGCATCCGGAGACGCAGGAGGCGCTGCACCGGTTTCTCCAAATCAACCACACCCCGCTGGCGATCGATGCCGACGGGCTGAACATCCTGGCACAGCACAAAGAGTGGGTCTCCCTGCTGCCGCCTGAAACCATCCTGACACCGCATCCGAAGGAGCTCTCCAGACTGATAGGGGAGTGGAGCGACGACTATGACAAGATTCAAAAAGCAAGGCTTTTTGCAAAGGAGAACGACCTTGTTGTGGTGATCAAAGGGGCTTATTCGCTGATCATCGATGCGGAGTGTGTTTACCTGAACAGCACAGGTACCCCGGCACTGGCAACCGCCGGCAGCGGCGATGTGCTGACCGGGATGATCACCTCACTGCTGGCACAGGGATACAAACCCACGGATGCGGCGAGGGTGGGGGTATACCTGCACGGGCTGACGGCCGATCTGACGAAGGAGCGCATTCATCCCCGAAGTTTTATTGCCGGTGACATCATTGAGCACATTGGCAATGCCTACCGGAATCTGGAAAAAAATGAGTGAATGATTTGTGATTGATGAAATAATTGCGTAATTTTGCACCTCATTTTGCCAATAGGCCCGACAAGAAGACGCAGGTAGCGGCTCGCCTCAGGCACGTAACGTCAGGTTATTTAATTATGTACGTCATAGTAGACATTCAGGGTCAGCAGTTTAAAGTACAGCAGGACCAAAAATTATTTGTCCACAGGATCAATGCCGATCAGGGCGCAGAGGTGGAATTTGAGAAAGTGATGCTTGTCGACAATGAAGGCGCGATAACCGTTGGTTCGCCTGTCATTGAAGGAGCAAAAGTGGTAGTGGAGATTCTTTCACACGTCAAAGGAGACAAGGTTCTTATTTTCAAAAAGAAAAAGAGAAAAGGATACAGGAAACTGAACGGCCACCGTCAACAGTTTTCTCAGGTGAGAGTCAAAGAAATTATTGCTTAATCCGTTAAAATCAGAAGAAAATGGCACATAAAAAAGGGGTTGGTAGTTCGAAGAACGGCCGTGAATCGGAAAGTAAACGATTGGGCGTTAAGATATTCGGTGGTGAGGTTACAAAAGCCGGCAGCATTATCGTGCGTCAGCGCGGTACAGTGCACCATCCCGGAGAAAATGTAGGTATCGGTAAAGACCATACACTCTTTGCACTGGTCGATGGCGTGGTGGTCTTTCGTAAGAGAAAGAACAACCGCTCTTTCGTATCGGTACAACCGCAGGCACAGGCCGAAGCGTAGCGTGCTGCCGCCTTTTCCGGAGGATGGAGACAGAAACCATAAAGTTATTTTTTAGTGTATAAAACAGCCTGCTTATCGAAGCAGGCTGTTTTTTAATGCACCTTGCATGTTTCGCCTTTTTCCATCAATGCATAGAGACGGTGGAAACTTTCTGTCGAATAAATATCGATGAAAAAAGTGTGGAAGTTTTTTCCCTCACTTATGTCTCTCTTTCAGAACCGCTTCAATATCCTGCAACTTCAGATCTTTCGTCTTCAGCAGGATAAGATAGTGGTAGAGCAGGTCGGCTGCTTCATTTTTGAACAGGTCGATATTGTCGTCCTTCGCCTCGATCACCAGCTCCACAGCCTCTTCTCCCACCTTCTGTGCCACCTTGTTGACACCGCGGCTGAAAAGTTTGGCGGTATAGGAACCTTCCGGATTTTCGGTGATACGCTGTTCGATCACTTTCTCCAGTTCGTAGAGGAACCCTTTGGGCGTCTCCTCCTGAAAGCAGGAGGTGCTGCCGGTGTGACAGGTCGGCCCTTGCGGATACGCCTTGATCAGCAGCGTGTCGTTGTCGCAATCGACCTGTATCTCATCTACCATGAGAAAGTTGCCCGATGTCTCTCCCTTGGTCCATAGCCGCTGCTTGCTGCGGCTGAAGAAGGTTACTTTACCCTCTGCCCTGGTTTTCTCCAGCGCCTCCTCGTTCATGTAGCCCAGCATCAGTACCTGTAGTGTGCTGGCGTGCTGAATGACGACCGGAACCAGTCCTTCGTTTTTTTGAAAATCGATGTTCACTTGACTTTTTTTTGTTTGTAAATGTATTTGTATCAATCCCCCGGCGATTAACGTACGGGTATCTTTTGTTCCTGCAAATAGTGCTTCAATGTGGGTATGGGTATCTCCCCGAAGTGGAAGATACTTGCAGCCAGCGCCGCACTCGCCCTGGTTTCCCTGAACACATCGGCGAAGTGCTCCAGGCTGCCTGCTCCACCGGAAGCAATTACCGGAATATTTACCGCTTCGCTCACACTGCGGGTGATATCGATGGCGAAGCCACTTTTGGTGCCGTCGTTGTTCATCGATGTAAGCAGGATCTCTCCCGCACCCCGTTTCTCTCCCTCCTTTGCCCAGTCGAGCGTGCGCAGCGGGGTGGGGGTTCGTCCGCCATGTACATAGACCATCCATTCTCCGTTTTCCTCCAATTTTGTGTCAATGGCAAGTACTACGCACTGGTTGCCGAACTGATCGGCAATTCCGGTAATCAGTTCCGGATTATCAACGGCTGATGTATTTAAACTTATCTTGTCGGCTCCGGCCCTGATGATTGCCTGTGCATCTTCGAGCGTGCTGATGCCGCCACCCACCGTAAAGGGAATGTTGATCGCCTCGGCCACCCTGCGTACCAGTTCTGTGAGTGTCTTCCTTTTCTCTACCGTAGCAGTGATATCCAGAAACACCAGCTCGTCGGCACCCTCCTGCACGTAGCGTTTGGCGAGCTCCACGGCATCGCCCGCATCACGCAGTCCCACAAAGTTGACTCCTTTTACTGTACGTCCCTCCTTGATGTCGAGGCAGGGAATAATTCTTTTTTTCAGCATATTTTTTTTAACTTACCGCTTACCGCTTACAGCTTATAACTTACCGCTTACCGCTCACAGCTTATCGCTTACCGCTTATCGCTTATAACTTACAGCTTACAGCTTATAACTTACAGCTCTCATTTCTAAAAAAACTTCTCAATTCATTTAGTCTGATCTTACCCTCGTAAATGGCTTTGCCGATGATGGCACCCTCACAGCCCAGCTCCTGCAGGGTCAGCAGATCGTCGATGGAGGTGATGCCACCGCTGGCAATAAGCTGTATGTTCGTCCGGGCGATGATCTCCCGGTAGAGGTCGCTGGAGGGTCCCTCCAGCATGCCGTCCCTGGCGATATCGGTGCAGATCACGTAACGGACTCCCTCTTTCTCGTAGGCAGAAATAAAATCGACCACATCCTCTTCCGACTGTTGCTGCCAGCCGTTGGTGGCGATCTTCCTGTGGTGACTGTCCGCACCGAGGATGATCCTGTCTGCGCCGTAGGTTGTGAGCCATCGCTGAAAGAGCGCGGGCTGCTGCTGGGCAATGCTGCCGCCGGTAACCTGTCTGGCGCCGTTTTCAAAGGCGATGCGTACATCCTCGTCCGACTTGATGCCACCGCCGAAATCGATCTTCAGCGATGTCTTCGTAGCAATCTCGTGTAGCACGTGGTGGTTGACGATGTGTTTCGATCTGGCGCCGTCGAGGTCCACCAGATGGAGGTAGCGAATGCCATGCGCTTCGAACTCCCTGGCGGCATCCAGCGGGTTGTCGCGATAGGTCTTCCGGGTGCTGTAGTCGCCTTTCGTCAGCCGCACGCACTTGCCGTCGATGATATCTATGGCGGGGATGATTCTCATAACCTCAGAAAATTATGTAAAATATTTTCGCCCACGCTGCCCGACTTCTCCGGGTGAAACTGCGTGGCATAGAAATTGTCTCTCTGCATGGCCGCGCTGAACGGCAGGATATAGTTGCATGTCGCGATGGTCTGAGCGCATAATTCGGCATAATAGCTGTGCACGAAATAGACCGTATCCTCTTTGCCGAAACCGGCAAAAAGCGGGCTCCGCAGATCCGACAGATTGTTCCATCCCATATGGGGGACGATCTCTCCCGGGGGAAATTTTTTCACCCGCGCATCGAAGATGCCGAAGCACGCCGTATCGCCCTCTTCGGAGTGGCTGCACATCAGCTGCAAGCCCAGGCAGATGCCCAGTACCGGTTGATGCAACGATTGAATCACATCGTCTAATTCCCTTTCTTTCAGGTAGATCATCGCCGACTTAGCTTCCCCGACTCCGGGAAAGATCACTTTGTCGGCTCGCAGAATTTCATCGATATCGTCGGTTACCAGGCAGGGATAACCAAGCCGGCGTACCGCATTTTCCACCGAAGTAATATTTCCCGCGTTGTATTTTATAATTGCAATCATAATATTAAATGTGCGAATGTGTCAATGTGTTGATTCAAAAGCTGATCGCTGACCGCTTTTACAAAACTCCTTTCGTGCTTGGGATGCCTTCCGTCTCGCCTCGCTTCACCGCCATTTTTACGGCGCGGGCAAAGGCTTTGAAGACGGCCTCTATCTTGTGGTGTTCATTGTCGCCCTCCGCCCGGATGTTGAGGTTGCACTTTGCATTGTCGCTGAACGACTTGAAGAAGTGCATAAACATTTCGGTGGGAACATCGCCTACATACTCCCGTCGGAACTCCACCTCCCACACCAGCCAGGGACGTCCGCCGAAGTCGATGGCCGCCTGCGCAAGGCAGTCGTCCATGGGCAGCATAAAGCCGTAGCGGGAGATGCCCTTCTTCATGCCCAGCGCCTGCAGGAAAGCCTCTCCCAGTGCGATGGCGGTATCTTCGATGGTGTGATGCTCGTCGATGTGCAGGTCGCCTTTCACCTGTACCGTCATGCGAATGTTGCCGTGGCGGGCAATTTGCTCCAGCATATGATCGAAGAACCCCAGTCCGGTGGAGATGCTGTTCCTGCCGCTTTCATCGAGGTTGACCTCCACCAGGATATCGGTTTCGGCGGTTGTGCGATGTACCCTTCCGGTACGCGGTTCGGCTTGCAGAAAACGGTAGATCTCGCCCCAGGAGGGGGTGCAAAGCGTGGCTTCCGGATGTGAACTGTTGCTTAATAATATGGATTTACAATTCATGTTTTGTGCCAGTTGTACGTCCGTTACTCTGTCACCGATTACATAGGAGCCAGCCATGTTGTAACCGCCTTTCAGGTAGTGCGTCAGCATGGCCGTACCCGGTTTGCGGGTGGGCAGATGCTCGTGCGGAAAGGAGCGGTCGATCAGTACCTCGCTGAAATGTACTCCTTCATTTTCCAAAGCACGGATGATCTTGTTGTGGGTCGGCCAGAAAGTCTCTTCAGGGAAAGAGGAGGTACCCAGGCCATCCTGGTTGGTGACCATCACCAGCTCATATTCCAGTTCGCTGGCAATGCGCGCGAGGTACTGAAAGACGCCGGGGTAGAACTCCAGCTTTTCAAGGCTGTCGATCTGTTCATCCTCCGGCTCCAGGACCAGTGTGCCGTCGCGGTCTATAAACAATACTCTCTTCATATCTTCTGGTTGCTATAGTTGCGGATTGCGGTGAGCAGCTGTTGGTTTTCATTGGGAGTGCCCACGGTGATGCGCAGGCAGTTGCGAACCACCGTATGACGATTGCGGACGATCACGCCGGACTCCACCAGGTAACGGTAGAGTGCATTGGCGTCATCAACCTCTACCAACAGAAAGTTGGCATCGGAGGGATAAACCCGTTGAACAACCGATATTTTTTTAAGTTCTTTTTCAAGCAGGGCCCGCTGTTCGAGGATCACTTTCACCCGGTAGGCATACTTTTCCGGTTTGGAGAGTGCTTTGAGTGCTTCCTGCTGGTTGAAGGTACTCACGTTGTAAGGTGGCTTGGTCTTGTCCATCAGTGCGATGATGCCGGCACTGGCGTAAGCGATGCCCACACGGGCACTGGCCAGCGCCCATGCCTTGCTGAAAGTCTGCATCACGATGAGGTTGGGGTAACGGGGGAGCAGTTCCGTGAAGCTTTTGTCGTCGCAGAAGTCGATATAGGCTTCGTCCACCACCACGATACCTTCGAACTCCTCCAGCAGCCGCTCCACGTTCTTCAAACGGTTTCCGGAAGGGTTGTTGGGCGAACAGACGAAGATGCACCTGGCACGTTGCTGCAGTATTTTATCGATCTGTAGTTCAAAATCAGCCGTCAGCGGTACCTCGATCACCTCCACATTGTGGATGTTTGCTGATACTTCATACATCCCGTAGGTGGGTGGGCAGAGGATCACACGGTCTTTTGCCGGCTCGCAGAAGATGCGGTAGACCAGGTCGATTACCTCGTCGCTGCCGTTGCCGATAAAGATGTTCTCTACGGGGATATGCTTGAAATTCGATAGTGCCTTTTTTAACTTACGTTGGTGCGGGTCGGGATAGCGGTTCTTCCTGCCGAACGGATTCTCGTTCGCATCAAGGAAGATCCCCTCATCCCCTGCAAACTCGTCGCGGGCGCTGGAGTAAGGCTTCAGTGCCCAGATATTGGGACGTACCAATGATTGTAAATCAAAATCTTTCATCACTTTTTTCTTCTTCTGCGCTGTTTTCAGGAGTTATCTCTGAGGTTGACTGCAGGTGTTTAGCGGTGACCATTCCCAGACGCAACGTCACTGCATTCTTGTGGGCGTGGAGCTGCTCCGCCTCCGCCATGGTCTCGATGGCGTTTCCGATGCTGACGATTCCTTCCTCACTAAGCTGTTGGAAAGTGATCTTCTTCACAAAGCTGTCGAGCGACACCCCGCTGTAAGCTTTGGCGTTCCCACTGGTGGGCAGCGTGTGGTTGGTGCCGCTGGCATAGTCGCCGGCGCTTTCACAGCTGTAGTTACCGAGGAAAACCGAGCCTGCATTCACCACTTCGTGACTCAGCAATACCGGGTTTTCAACTGCCAGAACCAGATGTTCCGGAGCATATTGATTGCTGAAAGCCATACAATCCTCCAGATTCCTGAAGAGAATAGCCCTGCTGTTCTTGAGCGACTGCACAGCCACCTCCTGGCGGGGCACGTTGGGGAGCTGCAGGTCGATCTCCTTGTTCACTGCCTTGATCACCTGCTTGCTGTCTGAGAGCAGCATCACCTGACTGTCTGGTCCGTGCTCTGCCTGCGACAGCAGGTCGGCAGCCACAAACGCAGGGTTGGAGGTCTGATCGGCAATCACCAGCACCTCGCTGGGACCTGCCGGCATGTCGATCGCGGTGCCGTAGTACTGAGCCGATCGTTTGGCAGCCATCACATATTGGTTACCGGGACCAAAGATTTTATCCACCTTGGGAATGCTCTCCGTGCCGAATGTCATGGCGCCAATGGCCTGTATCCCTCCAGCGGCAAAGATGCGTGTGACGCCTGTCTGTTCAGCTGCGTAGAGAATCGCCGGATGAATCTCTCCCTTCTCATTGGGAGGGGTACAGAGCACAATCTCGCTGCAACCGGCAATCTTTGCCGGTACCGCCAGCATCAACACCGTGGAGAAGAGCGGTGCCGTGCCGCCGGGGATGTAGATCCCGATACGTTCAATGGGGCGCGACTCGCGCCAGCAGACCACGCCGGGTGATGTCTCCACCTTGCGCACCTCTTCGCGTTGAGAGAGATGGAAGGTTTCGATGTTCTTTCTTGCCAGCGCGATGGCTTGCTTCAGCCTTTCCGGCACTTTCTCTGCTGCCTGGAGAATGGTCTCCCGTTCCACCAACAGCGACTGCTGTTCGGGATAGTCGAACTTGCGGCTGTTGGCCAGCACTGCCTTGTCGCCATTACGATGTATATCGTAGAACATCTTCTCCACCATCTTCATCAGCTTGCGCTGTTTAATCATGGGGCGTTCGGTCAGCTTCTGCCATTTGCTTTGGGAAGGGTTGGATATTGTTTTCATTATTTTACTTTATCAGGTTTCAATGATTGGAGATTGTTTTTCGAGACCTCAGCTTATTGCCGGGGTATTCGTTCGCTGCAACAGGCGTCATCTGATAAGTTGTTTGAGCATAGCGAGTTCTTATCAGATAGCCTGTAAAGCGGTAACGGGTCGGCAAATAAGATGCAGTCGAAGAAAAACAATTCATCAATTTATCATTCTTATAATTAGAGTATCATCTTTTCAATGGGAATTACCAGGATCCCTTCGGCTCCTTTCCGTTTCAGTTCATCGATCACCTCCCAGAAGTCATCGTCGCTGATCACTGAGTGGACACTGCTCCACCCTTCATCTGCCAGCGGGATGATGCTGGGAGAGCGCATGCCGGGTATCAGGCGTACAATATCGGGCAGCACTGCATTGGGAGCGTTCAGCAGCACATACTTCTTTCCTTGTCCCTCCTTATAGGCTTTGATTCGGAAGAGCAGCTGATCCAGCAGCGAAGAGATGGCTGGGGTTAGGTTTTTGTTGCTGATGAGCACCGCTTCACTGCGCAGGATGGCCTCCACCTCCTTGAGGCCATTCATGATCAGCGTACTGCCGGTACTCACGATATCAAAGATGCCGTCTGCCAGTCCAATTCCGGTAGCGATCTCAACGCTGCCTCCCAGCTCTTCAATCTTTACCTCTATTCCTTTCTCCCGGAAAAATTTGCCGAGGATCTTCGGATAGCTGGTGGCAATCCGTTTGCCACGGAAATAGTCCAGACCGGTGTAAACCTCTTCTCTTGGGATGGCGAGTGACAGCCGGCAGTTGCTGAAGCCCAGTTTCTCAACTATTTTGACATCTTTATCTTTCTCCCACACTTCGTTTTCTCCCAGGATGCCGATATCAGCCACACCCTGCTCTACATATTGTGGAATGTCATCGTCACGAAGAAAAAGGATCTCCATGGGGAAGTTTCGGGCTGTGGTTTTCAGCTTACGATCTCCATTTGAGACCTTGATGCCGCACTCGGTGAGCAATTCGAGCGATTTTTCGCTCAGTCGGCCGCTTTTCTGGATTGCAATCTTGATTTTTTCCATTCTTCTTTTTTGCATTTTATCTGAATGCACCGGTATGGGAAAATAAAAACCCGCCTGATGCTCTTCAGACGGGTTTTTTTAAATATTGTTAGCGTTCACACATATCTATTTCAGCTCGCCTGATTGCAAGTATGAAAATGATGATGGAACCGGTATGCTTTCATTTTTCTTTTATTTGTGTTGCAAAGATAGTGGAATATTTTGAAATAATACAAACATTCAGTTTTTTTTCGTGCATCGCTACAGATTGTCACCTAACCGGATATCTTTGGATGTGGTGAGGATGCATCAGGAAATGGTGTTCCTAAAAAACGCAAAAAGGTGAGAAACATGGATGCTCGTTTTCGCTCTGTCGCATTTTTTATGTAAGTTTGCACCCGATGAAAAATAAGCTGATCATATCGCTGCTTGCAGTTCTTCTTTGCATGGGGACAGCCTTTTCGCAGGCTCGCATCATCCTGCCCGATTCATCGCAGATTACCGGGGATCCCGACTCGCTCGACCTGTTACCGCGCGGTTCGTCACACCTGGATCATCTCATTCATGATCACGGTGCGGAGGCTGACTCTTTGCAAAAGCTGGCACAAATGACCATCTGGCATCTGGATGCCCGCACCGGTAACAGGATGCCGGCAGTGTCGGATACCTTGTTGCACAACTTCCAACACAGTACCCTGCCCGACAGCTATTCCATCGCCATGGGATTTCTGGGTCCCTTGGGTTCTCCTGCAATCTCCAAGATATTCTTAGACCGGGAGGAGACTGAGACTTTTCTTTTCAACAATGCCTATAGCCATTACCTGAAAGATCCGGAGAAACTGTTGTTCGTCAACACGCGCATACCCTATTCCCGGCTTAACTATTATCGTGCCGGGTCAGCACAGACCCGGGAGGAGCGGTTCGATGCCAGGCTCACCTCCAATTTTGGGAAAAGTTTGAATGTGGGACTGGATGTGGATCTGATCAATGCCCGCGGCTTTTATGCCCAACAGTCGGTCAAACACAACAACTTCTCCTTCTTTGGAAACTACCTATCAGACAGACTGGAGGCTCATGCACTGCTGCATCTGGGAAGCATCACACACTTCGAGAACGGCGGCATCACCGATGAACAGTTTATCACCGATCCTAAGGCGGTGGGAGAGAGCTTCACTTCGCTCGATATTCCTGTGCGCTTCAATGACACCTGGAACACACTGAAAAACAACCGCTATTTTCTCTCAGGGCGTTACAATCTGGGCTACCACGAGCTCCCGCAAGATTCGTTGCGCAAGGGAGTCGGTACATTTGTGCCGGTAGCCAGTATTGGTTTTTCCACGCAGTTTACCCAGCAACATCGCCGTTTCCTCTCTTACGATACTGCTTATGTGAATATTGAGGGTGTTCAGATGCAACAGATCGATCGTTTCTATGCAAATCGTTATTACGAGGGAGCGGTTGATGACAGCATTCATTTTACATCCCTGAAGAACAGTGTCTCACTCAGCCTCCGCGAGGGATTCAAGGAGTGGGTTAAGTTTGGACTCTCCGCTTTTCTGGAGTATGATTTGCGCAACTATTCAATGCGTGATACAACGGGCACAGGTTACCGCTCATACCGTGAGAATGCCGTCACGGTGGGTGGGGTGCTGAACAAGCAGCAGGGTGAGAACCTGCTGTTCAACCTGCAAGCCGACTTGGGGGTGGTGGGGGTCAACCTGGGTGAGTTTCGGGCGATGGGCGACCTGGAGACCGGATTCAACCTGGCCGGCAAACGTACCACCCTGACAGCTGAAGCATATATCAAGAATTTGCGGCCCAAACACTTGCAGGAGAACTACTACTCCAAGTACTTCCGCTGGGACCATGATCTGGGTGATATCCGGAGGGTCTATATTGGCGGGAAGATTCATATCCCTTTTACGCAAACGACGGTAAGTGCCGGTGTGGAGAATCTGCAAAACCATATTTACTATGGCGCAGACAAGATGATCGCCCAGGAGGGAGGTAACATTCAGGTGTTGACTGCGCGGATCGACCAGAAGCTGCGACTGGGTGTTTTTAACTGGGACAACCAGGTCGTCTACCAGACCTCCAGCAACCAGGAGGTAATTCCACTCCCCACGCTTAGCATCTATTCAAATATGTATTTGAAAACGAAGATTGTGAATGAGCTTTCCTTGCAACTGGGCGTGGATGCTCACTATCACACCAAATACTATGCACCGGGCTATGAACCGGCACTGTTACAGTTTTATAACCAGCGTGAACGGGAGATAGGTGACTATCCAATCGCGACGGTTTATGCCAACATGCACCTGAAACAGACCCGTTTCTTCCTGATGTTTTACAACGTAGCTCCCCAGGTACTGAATAAGAACGAATCTTTTTCGTTGCCCGGCTATCCGGTGAACCCATTCATCTTTAAACTGGGGCTCTCGGTTAATTTGCACAACTAAATCGGTTCCGTTTTGAAAGTAAGGCAAAGGTTGTTGATCTATCTCTCCCTGCTGATTGTTTCCAGTGTAGCAATGATCCTCCTACACCGGTTATCCCGACAGCAGAAAGCAGCAGATCTGTTACGTGATTACGGGGAGATCATGGCATCGGGGGAGATGAATGTAGTAACCGACTACAATTCCATTGGATATTTTGTGTCAGGCGATACAGCACTGGGTTTTCAGCTGGAGATGATGCGGGCACTGGAAGAGGAGTGGGGGATTAAAGTGAACCTCTTCCTGGAGAATAGCCTGGAAGATAACCTGAGAGGATTGAAGGAGCAGCGGTATGACCTGGTAGCACGCAGCATCCCTGTGAACAGTGTGCTCAGGGACAGCTTCGCCTTTACCGATCCCATCACCTATAACCGGTTGGTGCTGGTACAACGCAAGGCGCCCTTCAATGAAGGGCGAGAACCGGTCAGGCAACATCTCGCATTGGCAGGAAAGCGGATCCACGTAGCCGCCAACTCACCTGCTATCCTGAGGTTGAACAATCTCTCACATGAGATTGGTGATACCATCCTCATCCAGGAGGATCCGTTGTATGGGACCGAACAGCTGGTGATGATGGTGGCTTCGGGCGACATCGATTTTACGGTATGCGATGAAAAAGTGGCCCGGCTTTTGTCGGCGTCCCTCCCGGAGATCGACATAGAAACAGATATCAGCTTCACCCAACTTGAGTCGTGGGCGGTACGCAGAGACTCGCCGGTGCTGTTGGACAGTCTGAACAGCTGGCTCAAACGCTTCAGGGAGTCACCGGCGTTTCAGCGGATCTTTGAGAAGTATTATGAAAGCCGGACGGGTTTTCTACCTTAAACGGGTGACTGGATCCGGACTTCTTGACCGAAATAAAAACGGGGCATACCATGTTTTCCATCCTAAACAGGTGCCCGCAATCATATTGAATGAACCCCGGAAGCCTTTCAACGGGCTTACGGGGTTTCAATCAGAGCGGATCAACCTTTTAGGTTGAAGAAGCATGCCTGGTTAGTTTGTGCGTGGAGTGTTCCGGTTCATACCGCGTCCTCCCGAATTGCGTCTTCCTCGCATTTCTCGCATCTGCTCGTTACGATACGTTTTCCACTGTTCCATTTTTTCCTTACCGATAATTTTTTCCAGTTCGGCATCGTTTTCGGCAAGTGCTTTACTACGCATTTCCATCATTTCGGCACGACGTGCTTCGCGGTCTTGCGTCATCTCTGCTCTTTTTTCCTGCTGCTGGGCGATCTGTTCTTTACGTTTTGCATCCTGTTGCTCAAACAGCGCTTCCACTTTTGCTTTTTGCTCGTCAGACAATTCGAGTTGCTTGGCCATATTCTCGGCCCGATCCTTTGCCGTCCATCTCATTTCAGTAGGCATACGCCTGCTGTCCTGTTTTTTGTTTTTCGTACTGTCTTGAGCAGAAAGCGAGAAGCTCAGACTGAAAACGGCAACCAGTGCCATCAATGCTACTTTTCTCATATGAAATAATTTTAAAGAGTGAATAAAAAATACATTCATTAGACGATCAAAGGTAGGTAAATGTTTAAAATAAAAACTCCCGGTTAACATCATTTCATGAAGTTAAGTTTCATTATTTCAGTCATCTGTCAAATTAGCAAGGGCGTTCGTGCGGAGATACTCCCGCTTCGTCGATAAAAATGATTGATTGGTCTATTCCTGGATTGTTCCATTTTTTTAACTGTTTTCGGGTATTTCACTGGGACTTCAAAAGTTTGGGCAATATTTGCCTGTGCAAACCGATGAGATAAGAGCTATTGACATGGGTATTCCGGGTGTGAAATCAATATCGCAATAATATTATCAGGATCTATCAGAAATTTGTGTAAATTTGCGCTGCACCCAATCAGCAAAGTCATGGAGAAAAAATACAAAGCAGATAACGGACAGGCGAATCTTTATTGGGGAATTGCAGCAATCATACTGCTGGGCGTTGTCATCTACAGGTTTATGCATGACGAAAGCATATGGAACTACATCCTTTATTTTGGTTTCGTCATTCTCTTTATGATGTCTACCACAATCAAAGAATACACCATCACCACACTGAATTTTCTGGAGATACGTTACGTATTAAAACTCTTCCCTAAAAACAGGCGAATCCCCATAGGAGATATGGTCGGTTTGAAGAAGATCAAGAAAAATCAGCTGCGTATCGATAAAGTGCTTGGCTATGAGGTGTTGCTGGTAAATGCATCTGACATTGACGCGCTGATGGCAGAACTGAAAGAACGGAACCCCAGGATCATCATTGCCGGTGAGGATGAAGAGTGATTTCTGCTGATGCAACACAAATCTGTTGAAAAGCGGTCAGAAGAACCCAGCGATGCTTGATTGTTGCCATCTGCCAGGAGGGAATTTAATATGCCCTGGCGAAGATCACCCGTTGTGGAGAAGGTTTGCCGGTCACCATGCACCTTCCGGGGCTCTTATCCCCTTCCATGGGTATGCAACGGATGGTGGCCTTGGTTTCGTTCTTGATCAGCTCTTCGGTTTCGGGTGTGCCATCCCAGTGGCAGAGCAGGAAGCCACCTTTTTCGATCTCCACCTTAAACTCTTCGTAGCTGTTCACCTCACGGGTCTGTGAAGTGCGGAAGCTGGCCGCCTTGCGATAGATGTTCTGCTGGATTTCTTCCAGCAGTGCTTTTATGTGTTGTTCGATGCCATCGCAGGAGAGGGTCTCTTTGGTCAGCGTATCGCGACGTGCCACCTCCACGGTGTTGTTCTCCAGGTCGCGTCCACCCATGGCGAGCCGCACCGGCACCCCCTTCAGTTCATACTCAGAGAACTTCCAACCCGGCTTCTTGTTGTCAGAATTGTCGTAACGGACAGAGATGCCCAGATCTTTCAATCCCTTCACGATGCCAGCTACTTTCTCGTTGATCTGCTGCAGTTGTTCCTCATTTTTGTAGATGGGGATAATCACCACCTGATAAGGGGCCAGCTTCGGGGGTAGCACCAGGCCATTGTCGTCGGAGTGGGACATGATCAGCGCACCCATCAGGCGGGTTGAGACGCCCCAGGAGGTAGCCCACACGTAATCGCGGTTCCCATTTTTGTCGGTGAACTGTACGTCGAACGCTTTGGCGAAGTTCTGTCCCAGGAAGTGAGAGGTGCCCGACTGCAATGCCTTGCCATCCTGCATCATCGCCTCAATGGTGTAGGTGTCGAGGGCGCCGGCAAACCGTTCTGACTCCGACTTATGTCCCTTGATCACCGGCATCGCCATATATTGCTCCGCGAAGTCAGCATAGACATTGATCATCTTCTCTGCTTCTGCTATCGCTTCCTCTTGTGTGGCGTGGGCGGTGTGTCCCTCCTGCCAGAGGAATTCGGTCGTACGGAGAAAGAGACGCGTACGCATCTCCCAGCGCACCACGTTGGCCCACTGGTTGATCAGCAGCGGCAGGTCGCGGTACGACTGAATCCAGTTCTTATAGGTGCTCCAGATAATGGTCTCAGAGGTAGGGCGTACGATCAGTTCCTCCTCCAACTTCGCTTCGGGATCTACGATCAACCCACTGCCGTTTGGGCCGTTTTTCAGGCGGTAGTGGGTTACCACGGCACACTCCTTGGCAAAACCCTCCACATGATCTGCCTCACGGCTCAGGTAGGACTTGGGTATGAAGAGCGGGAAGTAGGCATTCTCATGTCCGGTCTCTTTGAACATGTCATCCAACTGGCGCTGCATTTTCTCCCAGATCGCGAAACCATATGGTTTGATCACCATGCAGCCGCGTACAGCTGAGTTCTCTGCCAAATCGGCTTTTGTCACTATGTCGAGGTACCACTGAGAATAATCCTTGCTGCGGGGCGTGAGCTCCTTCAATTCTTTAGCCATTATCGTGAAAATTCTGTTATCATAATTGCGGCTGCAAAGATAAGAAAAATTTGGGAATTGGGACAGGAATGTATGCGCTTCTACTGTCTCCATTGCTGAAGTGAGCCTGCTCGATTTTAGATTGCTGACTTTTTACACATCACTGTTTCCCATATCAAAAGATCTCCTGCATATGTGTGATCCTCACCGCTGTTTTGTTGTCTGCTTTCAGCTCCGGTGAACGGATGATGATGGTACGCTGCTCACCCGGCAGAAGGTCGATGAAGTTATCGCTGAAGCGTGCCCCCTGGATCGGTATCTCCAGGAAGAGGTCTTTAGCCAGCCGTGGAGAGGTGAGCGTTATCCGGTATTCACCGTCGGCATACTGCATGGTGCTTCTGACGGTAGTCTGTGGCAGCTTCAGCTTGTTGGGCCAGTAAAAGAAATGATCCTTGCGGGAGATCACCTTCCCCTCACTATCAGTGAGATAGGCGTGTATCAGGGTGTGTGTTTTCTCCTCTTCCCTCAACAGGTCGGAGAGGGGATAGCTCTTCACAATGGTGCTGCTATTGGCCGTGGCATTCACTTTCTCCCGAAACGCTTTCCGTGTGCCCGCCGTGAAATCAATCACCTGCACCGTGAGGGTCAGTTCATTTCGGTCGTTGAGGTAGTCCGACAGGGTGTAGTAGTGCAACATCCCATCTTTCTCTTCCACGCCAAGTGCCAGAGGAGCCAGTACGTCACGCATCCGGTAGTGTTGCGCCTTCCAGTTGCCGTAGTAGTCGATGCTTGACCAGGAGACCACCGGCCAGTCGTCGTTGATCTGCCAGTAGAGTGCTCCCATGCAATAGGGCCTACCACGGCGCATCGCCTCCACCGACTCCTCCATGCCATTGCCCTGCATCACCAGCCCCACATAGACGAAATCCTCAAAGCTCTTCGGTTCGGGGTAGTACATCTCCATGTATTTCTTGATGAGGGAGTTGCCGGTGGATGCTTTCTGATGTACCTGCATCACCTCGCTCTCCAGTGCCCATTGCTCCTGGGGTGCGAAAGAACGGATGGTTTTCATTTCGGGGAACGACTGAAAGCCAAACTCACTGGCAAAGCGGGGTAACCGGCCGGCCATCGCCTCAAAGGGGAGGTGTCCGTACCAGAGTCCCCAGTCATGTACGTCGCTTGAAGCGAACTTCTCCGGGTTGCCCCAGTTGGCGTCGTAGGGTGAGCCATGGATATAACTGCGGGTACCATCCAGCTCCTCCACCAATGAGGGCAGCAGATCACGAAAAGTCTGGTCATATTTCTCGAACCATGTTTTCATCAATTCAGCCGGATACATCTTCTCCCAGCCCCAGTGTTGCAGGGCTTCATCAATCTCGTTGTTGCCGCACCAGAAAGCAAGTGATGGATGATTGCGCAATCGTTTGATGTTGTAGATTGCCTCCTCCCGCACGTTGGAGAGGAAAGCATCATCGGAGGGATAGGGTGTGCAGGCAAAGATGAAATCCTGCCAAACCAGGATGCCCCGTTCGTCAGCCTGCCGGTAAAATTCCTCATTCTCGTAGATGCCGCCGCCCCAGACACGGACAAAGTTCATGTTGGCATCTGTAATCTGTTCGAAGAGTCTCTCATAATAGGCTTCATTCTGTTGTGTGGTGAAGATCTCTCCCGGGATGTAGTTGGCCCCCTTGGCAAAGAGCGGGATGCCGTTCACCTCGAAGTAGAAGGAGCGCCCATGTTGATCTTTTTCCTGCACCAGACGTACGGAACGCAGTCCCGTACGCACCTTTTTCTCTGTGATCAGCCGGTCGCCATGGTGGAGGGTGATGAAGAAGTCGTATAGATGCTGCTCACCCCAGTTCACCGGCATCCAGCGCTGTGGATCAGTGACAGTAGATGGAAAAGAGAGTTGATTGATGCCTCTTGTAAGAATGACACTTTTCTTTTTAGTTGACAGCACCTTCCCGTTCAAGGCATAACCATAGGTAAGTGTAACCTCTCCCTCACTGAGAGCGTTGATAGCTATCTGATGTTCGATCTCTGCTTTCTCCTCTGTCACTGACAGCTGCTTTACATGGTAATCCTCAATACGGGCATCGTTGAAGAAATGGAGGGATATTGGTTTCCAGATCCCCATTTGTACGATGCGGATGCCCCAGTCCCACCCGAAGTGGTAGGGAGCCTTGCGGCTGTAGATGCTCAGCTTCTCCTCACGGTGGTCGTTACCTGCCGGGTATTCGTAACCGTAGGTGGCACGGGCTGGCATCATGGTCTCGATGGGGGAGTAAAAACGGATATAGAGGCTGTTCTTCCCCTCTTTCAGGAGGTTTTTCACCGCAACTTCATGGCCGATGAACATGTTCTGCGACCGAAGGATGCGGGAGCCGTTGAGGAAGACGTCGGCATGGGTGTCTAATCCTTCGAAAAGGAGTAGCGCCTCATGGTGTTGCAGTTGTGCAGCGGTGACATTGAATGTTTTCTTGAAATCCCAGTTTTCATTTTCCACCCATTGCAGCTGTTCTTCGTTGGTGCCATAGAAGGGATCCGGTAGCAGGCCGTGGCGTACCAGGTCGCGCTGTACCGAGCCAGGCACTTCGGCGTCGTACCACTCATCGCTGTTCATCCGGGCAAACTGCCAGCCGTTGTTCAGGGTGATGGTTTCGCTTTGCTGTGCTGTTGACAGCAGGGGGAGGAGGGTTAAGAGCATGGTGAGGATTCTTCGCATAATAATCTGACTGAAATAAATAAGACACAAATGTAGCGATTCCATTCCGTATCTGCAACTGCAAATGAAGAGAAAGAGACCATCACTTTTTCAGCGGCTGGTATCCTTTTTTGATGGAAAATTGTACATTTGCATTGTCATAACAAGCAAGTGATGCCCATGTCCGACAACCGCTCCTTTGAACGCCGCGAATTCCTGCTACTCTATCGCAGGCTCTACTCTTTTTTGCGTGATGCGTGGGAGCGTGAGAAGGTTTTGCGACTCAGGGAGATGGTACGAAGCTCCCTGCAGCAGGCGGATACAGACGATGAAGATGCATTCTTCCAACTGATTGCGAAGATGCGCACCGCGCTGATCGCAGTCGACGAGATCGGGCTCCGACAGCCAACAGTAGCCGCCGTGCTGCTCCATCATACAGCAGTTGCCGGGCAGTATCAGCTGGAGGATATCGGTCAACTGTTTGGTGATGAGGTAGAGGTGATTCTGCGAGGACTAAAGAAGATCAGCCGCTTCAGCGACAAGCGCACGGCAGTGGAGTCGGAGAACTACATGAAGCTGTTGCTCTCCATGGCTGAAGATATTCGTGTGGTATTTATAATGATTGCCAGGCAGTTGCAGTTGATGCGTGACGCAAAGAATGCGGATCGCTCACGCCAGCTCGATCTGGCTGTAGAGAGCTCCTATCTCTATGCTCCCCTGGCACATCGTCTGGGTCTTTATGCCATCAAGTCGGAGCTGGAGGATCTCTCCCTCAAGTATACCGACCGGGAGTCGTATGATTATGTGGCAAAGAAGCTGAACGAGACCAAGCGCTCCCGCGAGCAGTATATCCGGGCGTTCATTGAGCCGGTAGAGGAGCGGCTCTCGAAAACAGGCTTGAAGTTTGATATCAAGGGACGTACCAAGTCGATACACTCCATCCTCAACAAGCTGAAGAAACAGAAGATTGAGTTTGAGAATATCTACGACCTGTTTGCCATCCGTGTGATCCTGGATGCACCCCCCGATCAGGAGAAGGCGCAGTGCTGGCAGGTCTACTCGGTGATCACCGACATGTACCAGCCCAATCCCAGGCGGCTGAAGGACTGGCTCTCCATCCCCAAGAGCAATGGCTACGAATCGCTCCATATCACCGTGATGGGACCCGATTCCCGTTGGGTGGAGGTGCAGATCAGAAGCCGCCGCATGGATGAGATCGCTGAACGGGGGCTGGCGGCCCATTGGAAGTACAAAGGGGTAAAAGAGGAGTCGACACTTGACAGCTGGCTATCTTCGCTGCGTGAATCGCTTGAGGACAAGGAGGCCAACCTGAGCCAGAAGCTGGCTGATTTCAAGCTGGATCTCTATGAAGAGGAGATCTTTGTCTTTACACCCAAAGGTGACCTCTACAAATTACCCAGGGGAGCCAGCGTGCTCGACTTTGCCTTTGCCATTCATTCGAAGCTGGGCGCATCCTGCATCTCGGGCAGGGTCAACGGCAAGAATGTACCCATCAAGCATCAGCTGAAGAGCGGTGACCAGGTAGAGGTCATCACCTCGGCACATCAGACACCCAAGCAGGACTGGCTCAACTTTGTGGTTACCTCGCGGGCACGCACCAAGATTCGGCAGCTGCTCAAAGAGGAAGCAGGCAAGCAGGTGGATATTGCCAAGGAGACCCTCTCGCGGCGGATGAAGAACCGTAAGATCGATGTAGATGATTCACACCTGATGCAGCTGATCAAGAAGCTGAAATACAAGACTGTTACTGATTTCTACGCCGATATTGCAGCAGAGAAGCTGGATATCAACTGGGTGATCGATTCTTACCTGGAGATGGAAAACAGAGAGAGCGAGAGCCGTGAGGCTGCTCAGCAGGTGAGTGCCGGCCAGTTTACCCTGAAAACCGAACCCCGTGAGAGCCACAGTGGTGATGAACTGGTCATCGATCAGAATCTTACAGGGGTGGACTATAAGCTTGCCAGATGTTGCAATCCCATCTTTGGTGATGAGATCTTCGGCTTTGTCTCCTCCCAGGGAATCAAGATCCACCGGGTGAACTGTCCCAATGCGCAGGATCTCTTCTCCCGTTTTGGCTATCGTGTGCTTAAGGCTCGCTGGTCCGGCAGTACCGGCAGTTCCAACTATACCATTGTGTTAAGGGTGATCGGCAACGACCAGATCAATATTGTGGCCAACCTGATGTCGATCATCTCAAAGGAGGAGGGGGTACAGATGCGTGCCATCTCCATTGATTCCAATGATGGCCTTTTTCAGGGAAACATCTCGGTGATGCTGGCCAACACTTCAATGTTGGAGCAGCTTATCAGGAAGCTGAAAGCGGTGAAAGGGGTGAAGTCGGTAACCCGTCTCAATTAAAGTGATTGGCTCTCTAGGTCGGGGAGCAGTTGTTGTACATACTCCCGCTGAAAATCAGCGGGACGGAGAATCTCATCATTGTAACGAATCAGGTCGATGTCTATGACTACCTTCCCCAGGTACTTATCACGCGGCGAACGTCCTACAGCTCGTTCGGTCTGTTTGATTTTTTCAATCACCTCCTCCGGCAAGAGATCCGTTTCAGCAATTGCCAGCACATTCCGAAAAAGAAAGGAGTAACGATCATCATCCGGTTCCGACAAGACCGACTGACTGAAGAGAATGCCCGGGAAGAGTCGCGTCAGCATGCGTTGGGCTTTGTCAATATTGGTCTTTGAGAATGTGTTTGATCCTATGCTTAATAAAATTGTGCTCATAATGTTAAATTGAGCGACAAATATACACATTTTTGATGAAAATGATCGGCTAAAATCGAAATCTATTATCTTTGTTCCATTATAACTATTAAAAAATGAAAAATCTACAGGGCGCACTGCTGCTTTTTTTTTCAATTCTATTCAGCAACCTCACGGCTCAGGATGAGACACCTCTGATCTACCGGATCAATATTCGTGAAAACATCGGGAGTAACAGTTGGATCTATCTGCAGAACGGTTTGCATGAGGCCGCGCAAAAAGAAGCGCATGTCGTATTGTTGCATATGAACACATATGGGGGAGGGGTGCTGGAGGCCGATTCGATGCGCAGCGCCATCCTCAACTACCCGCTGCCTGTATATGTCTTCATCGACAACAATGCTGCATCGGCGGGAGCGCTGATCGCCATTGCCTGTGACAGCATCTACATGCGTAAAAGTGCCTCTATTGGTGCGGCCACGGTTGTGGAGGGAGGAACCGGGGCTGCAGCACCCGACAAGTACCAGTCATATATGCGTGGAATCATGCGCGCAACGGCCGAGAGCCATGGTAAAATCGAAACAACCGTTGATGGCGAAAAGGTTCAACGGTGGCGACGTGATCCCTTGATTGCGGAGGCGATGGTGGATGAACAGGTTGTCGTACCCGGGTTTGCCGACTCCACGCAGATCCTTACCCTCACGGCCTCACAGGCGATGGAGCTGGGCTATTGTGAGGGCACCGCCGAGAGCCTCCACGAGTTGATTGTAACCCGGCTGGGGATAAGCAACTACCGGCTGGAGACCTATAACCCCACCTTTTACGATCAGGTGAAAGGATTCCTCACCAGTGGTGTGGTACAGGCATTGCTGATCATGTTAATTATCGGCGGAATCTATTTTGAGTTGCAATCGCCCGGGATGGGGTTTCCAACAGCTGTTGCCATTACGGCTGCGATACTTTATTTCGCACCGCTTTATCTCACGGGTTACGCTCAGAACTGGGAGGTATTGATTTTTGTCTTGGGGTTGATATTCATTGTGTTTGAACTTTTTGTTTTTCCCGGATTCGGCATCCCCGGGATCACCGGCGTTGTGCTTATCTTCTCCTCCCTGGTGTTGGCCCTGTTGGGAAACATTCGCTTCAGCTTCGATGGGGTTCTCCCAATCCAGCTTTTCAGAGCTGTGATGATCGTACTGGGGGGTATGGGGTTGGGGGTGACCCTGATCATCTATCTTACAAGTAAAATCGGAAAACCGGGAATGTTGAATAAGGCAGCCCTGCATGCCGATGAGGAGGGTTTTGTTTCGGTGCCGATGGAACCACTGCAGCTGGTCGGTAAAACTGCTGTTGCAGCTACCAACCTCCGGCCATCAGGCAAGATCTTGCTGGAGGGAGCATACTACGATGCTATCTCCCTGAAAGGGTTCATAGAGAAAGGGGAGGAGGTGGTGGTGAAACGATATGAGAACTTCCAGCTTTACGTGATGCGCAAAGAGAGCTGATGCAACCCCTCCAGAATGAATTAATCCTGAGACAGCGTCTCAGGATTTTGTTCGTGGTGCGATGGTGATCTCAGGCAGCACTTAGTTATAAAGTGCCATCTCCTCTTCGCTATATGCTTTCTTCTTGAAGAAGCTAAAGAGAAGATAGGGGATGAACAACAGAATGATTGCCCAGATGAGGTTGCCCAGCTTACTCCCTTTTTTCATGTTGTTGATGAAGATATAACCCAGCATACCCTCCACGACCAATAACAACCCGATGATCAGATTGGTATTGTTTGTTGTGCCCATCAGGAAGGGTATCACCAACACAACAACGCCAATGAGCATTACAACCACTCCGATGTATTTTGCAAATTCTTTCATGTGTATAATAATTTTGATTTTGATTTCGTGACGCAAATAAACACAAAAAACGACAAACAAGGAAATAATTTGGCAGAAAAAACGGATCCATCGCTTAAAAAAGGAGTTTTGTTGCAAAAAAACAGCTATCCAGTCTGAGAGATCTCTCAGATTGTTTATTTTTGTAGATTGTTTATCCCTCCAATCTGAAAGCAGTGAAGAAAATTGCCCTGTTTTTCTATCAATGGATCATTTTCATACCATTGTTCCTGTTGATTACCCTTCTTACCGCCTTAACGGTAATGGTGATGGCTCCGCTTTTCGGTAGCCGTTTTTGGGGATATTATCCCCCTCACATCTGGTCCAGAATCACCTGTTATCTCTCACTCTGCCGGGTGAAGAGCTCAGGACATGAGAAGCTTGATCCCAAACAGTCGTATATATTTGTTGCCAACCATCAGGGTGCCTTCGACATTTTTCTGCTATATGGTTTCCTGAATCAGAACATCAAATGGGTTCAGAAACAGAGTCTGCGAAAGATCCCTTTTGTGGGGTTCGCTTCTGAGAAAGCAGGTCATGTGTTTGTTGACAACTCAACAGCTGCTGCCCGTGCAGCTACCATTGAAAGGGCAAAAGCCCAGATCACCAATGGAGTCTCCATGGTGATCTTTCCTGAGGGTGCACGCACCCTCACTGGCAAGATGGGTCGCTTCAAGCGCGGTGCCTATTACATAGCCCGTGATTTGCAGTTGCCGCTGGTGCCCCTGACCATCAATGGATCATACGATGTGTTAAGGCGTCACAGCCGGTTGATCAGACCGGGAAAGCTAGAGCTGGTGATTCATGATCCCATACCAACAGCATCGCTATCCGACGAGGATTTGGCGATGTTGATTGATCGCTCGAAAGAGATCATACACGCTTCTTTGTGGGAGAAATATCAGTAGGGTAGGTGATTAAAAAGAAATGGTTGTCTCACGACAACCAATCTTCATTGTTAACCTTAAATCTAATACCATGAAAAACACGTAACAAAAGTACAAGCATCACGGCAGATCTCCAAAGATTCAGTAAGAAAAAAATGGCTTTTTAAATATATTTAGTGTTTTAACCTTTTCAACGGATCAAATGTTCTGTTCGTTTGCGTTTGTTTGCATATTTTGGGGAAGAAATAATCACAGCTTTTCCCTTTTGGTCTCAATCGTAGATCCTGTTGGCAAAAAAATTGAGTAACCCCCAGTTGAAGCGGTACCAGCGCCTGGTTGCCCGCTGTTTTCCACCGAACTGCAGTAGGAAGCGCGATCGACCGGTGTTTTTGTGCAGGAAACTCACATCCATGAAGTCGAAGTAGTGAAAACCCTCCTCTTCCGATCGTTTCATGGCGGAATAGAGGGTGAAGATGGTGGGGTAGAGTGATTTGTAACGTTTCGATTTGCCCCAGTAATAGAGGCAATAGACGACACTGTTTCTCTTTTCAAAGCCTAGGATGGCTCCACCGATGATTTTTCCCTGATAGCGGGTGAGCAGGATCTTTCCTTTTCCTTTTTTCACGTAGTGATGGAAGAAGTTTTCGAAATAGGCGTAGGGAGGAAAACGACGTCTGATCTTTTTCTGGTTGGTGTTCCTGATGAGTTTGTATATTTCAGGCAGATCATCTTCCGACAGCAACTCCTCCATGCGTACCCCTTTTTTTATGGCTCTGTTAACCTGGTTTTTACGAGATGGAGAAAGTTGCTCCCAGATCTTTCTTTTTCGTTGCAATGAGTTGCAGATGTTGATCCATTTCACTGAAAAAAATTGATTTTCGCGGAATCCCTTGTATCCGAAGATGGCATTGCCCAGGTTCTCATATCGTATGAGAAATACCTTGTGTTTCACCTCCTGTACCAGATGGGTGATCAGTAAATCAAACAGTTCGATCTGGGGTAGGTTCTTCCCGAAGAAGGAGGGTGCTTGAGAGATGATGCATCGTCTGAAGAGTGAATTGTGCAGCAACCGGTTTTTGCGGACGATGATGGCGAAGAGTGCTGCAACAGGTCTCTCATCGTTAAAAGCAACCAACATCAGAGGGCGGTAGGCAGGGATATGGGCATACCAGTCGAAACAGGAGGGACTATGGAAGAACTTATTTTCTTCAAGCGGTGGCAAATCCTCTTTGTGATGGTATGTTTTTACGCTGAAAGCCATGCAGAACAATGGTCGTTAAAAAACATTTTCTACAAATGTACTAAAAAAAATGAAAAGAACAGTAATTTTGATCTCCCTGACAGGTCATTCGTCGGCCGTCATTTCATCCAACGGAGATGTTCATTTTTTTTTCTTTAAAAAAAAGCTCTTTTACCTCCAATCGGGCAGCTGTTCCTGTTTTATTTCGTAATTTTGTATCAGAGCAGAAGCATGAATCAAGATCCTACAACATCAAACAAAATATTTTATGGCAAAGAAAATTCTTGTAACAGGCGGAACGGGGTATATCGGTTCCCATACCGTTGTTGAACTGCAGCAGGCAGGGTATGAAGTGGTCATCATCGATAATCTATCCAACTCGAATGCCGATGTATTGGAAGGTATCACCCGTATCACCGGTAAGCGCCCACTCTTCGACAAGCTGGATTGTAAAGATATGGATGCACTCAAAGCACTCTTCCGGAAACACCATTTCGATGGAATCATCCATTTCGCCGCCAGTAAGGCGGTGGGGGAGTCGGTTCAGAAACCGCTGCTCTATTACCGCAACAACCTGGTATCGCTCATCAACCTGCTGGAACTGATGCCTGAACACAATGTGAAAGGTATGGTCTTCTCATCCTCCTGTACCGTTTACGGGGAGCCAGACAGCAACCCCATCGATGAGAATGCACCCATTAAGCCTGCAGCATCACCCTATGGAAACACCAAGCAGATCAACGAAGAGATCATTCGGGATTTCATCCACTCGGGTGCGCCGGTAATGAGCATTATCCTGCGTTATTTCAATCCGATCGGAGCCCATCCCTCTGCCGAGATCGGTGAACTGCCACTGGGGGTGCCACAGAATCTGGTGCCCTACATCACCCAGACCGGCATCGGCATACGAGAACAGCTGAGTGTCTTTGGAAACGACTATAATACACCCGATGGCTCCTGTATCCGTGACTTCATCAATGTGGTGGATCTGGCCAAAGCGCATGTGAAGGCCATTGAACGGATGCTCAACAATCAATCGGATGAGCCGGTGGAGATCTTCAATCTGGGTACCGGTACCGGCCTTTCGGTACTGGAGCTGATTGCGCTCTTTGAAAAAGTATCCGGCAAACCGCTCAATTATAAGATTGTGGGACGTCGTGAGGGCGACATTGAACAGATCTGGGCGAACCCCGGCAAAGCGAACAAAGTATTGGGTTGGAAAGCGGAGATCTCGGTAGAAGATACCATGGCTTCAGCCTGGAAGTGGCAGCTGCGGCTGCGCGAGAAAGGGGTGATGTAACGCACAAATCTTGTTATCTCACACACAAAAAAAAGTCCGGGTTCAATGCCCGGACCTTTTTTTCTCTCTCCATATTGTTTCGGGTCAGAAATAATATTCGATCACAAGGTAGTACACCTCGTCCCCATTTTGAGACTTTTCAATCTCAATTTTATTCTCCCTGGCCAGCCAGCCTATGGCAGTGTAAATCTCTTTTTCTGTCAAACCGGATGCTTCTCGCAGTTCAGCGATGTTCCATCTCTGGTTGTTGTTCAACAGATTCCAGATAATGCCCGCATTGGTTCCAATCAGTTTTTTGTACATATCGATAACTTCTTTAGGTTTGCTCACTGTTGGTTTTCAGGTTTGCAGATAAGTGCCCATCCTTTATCCTAAAAACACCTGATCGATGACGTTTGTTCGCAGGAAAAGAGGAAAAAAGCGGTTAAATCAAAAAGAGGATCAGGTAGAGGTAAGCTGCCGGTATCGCCACCAAAAGGCTGTCAATACGGTCCAGGATGCCACCGTGACCTGGGATCAGGGTGCCAGCATCTTTTACCGAGTAGGTACGCTTGATGAGTGACTCAAAGAGATCGCCCACCGTGCCAAAGAGAGCAACCACCATGGCAAACCCCATCCAGTGGAGGGATGAGAATTCCGGGAAGAAGTGGGCGAACAGGAGTGATGAAAGCATCGTGAATAAGATGCCGGCGATAAATCCCTCTACCGATTTCTTGGGAGAGATATGAGAGATGAGCTTGTGTTTGCCGGTGAGCGTACCAATAAAGTAGGCAGCGGTATCATTGATCCAGATAAAAACAAAGAGGGCCAGCAAGGGTGTCCAGTCATACCCGCCGGCTGTAATTCTGTCTTGATAGGAATAGGAGAGCACCATCAACAGGCTTAGCGGCATGGTGATATACATTTGTCCGAAGACGGAGTAGATGATGCCATGCAGGACGTCCTGCCGCCGGATGAGGATGGCTGAAGCAAAGAGGATGAGCAGATAAACCAGGACAAATATTGGCAGTGCCAGATAAGATAATCTTTCCAGGAAGAGAAAAACCGAAAGAAAGAGGAGCAGGCCGTGTATGATGTTGAAGATCTTGCTGATGGCATGTGAGGTGTCTTTCTCTACCATGCGGTAGAACTCAAACAGGCCCAGTGCAAGGATGATCCCGAAGACCGCCAGAAAAGAGAAGCGTCCCCCGAGTACCCCCAGGAGGATCACCAGGATATAGATGACGCCTGTTCCTGCACGAGTGAGTAAATTTTTAAGATTCAATTAGCCAGTGTTTAGATGAACGGGTAAAGATAGCAGTTATTCGCCATCATCTGTAATTTCTTTATGCTCTTCTTCGGTTGAGGGTGACTCGGGTACTGCATCTTCGGTACTCTCCTCCTCTTCCAGGTCGATCTGGTTTTCCATCAGAATGTTATACCAGGTGATGATTTTTTTCACATCAGAAGCGTAGACACTCTCCCGGTTGTAATCGGGGAGCACCTCTCTCAGGTATGCAAACAGTTCACTGCCAGATGCTTTGGCCCCAACCGATGCCTTGCCACCATTTTCTTTCTCTTTCATCCGTTTCAGGACCTCTCGCAAAGGGGTATCACCTTCGTTGGTATAGATGGATACATCGCTCAACGCCACCACCTTTTCGTGCAGATAGACCGGCAGTCGCTTGCCGTCGCCAAGTGATTCAACAATGTTCAGATTTTTTCCGGTGGAGATGAGCTTATAGAGACCGGGACGGCCGGTAACCGATAATATCTTGGATAACATAACAGCGTGATTTGCAATTTAAATTCTGATTTGTTTTTTCAAGGTGCAAAAGTACGCAGACTCTCCCATATTCGCAACTTTTCATGCAAAATGTGCTGTTTTTTTCGATGAGTGTTGCCGTTGTCACCAAAAAATAGGTTATTTTTGTAATGATATTCATCCGTAAACCAAAAACGATCATGTACCGATTGATCACCATGTTCGCGCTTACAGCTACACTGTTGGCTTCCTGCAGCGGCAATCGTTCGGGCGACCGCACAGCAGGGGCGTCGGCCTCTTTGGCCGGTTCCAGCAATACTGTAGACAGTATCAGATTATTCCTTGCGGTGGGCACCTACACCTCTGACAATGGCAGCAGGGGGATCTACCTCTATCGATTTGATACCCTGACCGGGAAGAGTGACTCGGTGAGCATGGTGGAAGTGACCAACCCTTCTTATCTCACGTTTAGTCCCGATGAGCAATATCTCTATGCTGTTGGGGAGAACGATGAAGAACAGGGTGCCGTGCATGCATTTTCTTTTGACAAGGGAAGTGGTACATTAAAGCAGATAAACTCGCAGGCGACGGGTGGTGGTGGCCCTTGTTACATCACGATCGATGCCAAGGGACGCAATGTGCATACTGCCAATTATGGAGGGGGGAGCATCTCCTCCTTCCAGGTAAATGATGACGGCAGCCTGTCACCTTTGGTCTCCCTTATTCGCTTCAGAGGATCAGGTCCCGACAGCTTGCGGCAACAACAGCCTCATCTGCACTGTGTGGCCTATTCTCCCGACGGTGGCTCACTCTTTGCCGCCGATCTGGGAAGCGATAAACTTTATCGTTTCCCGGTCCAGGAGACACCTTTTCAGGGGCAGCCGGTGATTCAGGAGAGTGGCATGACAGAAATAGTGACGCCGCCAGGTACGGGGCCACGTCATTTTACTTTCCACCCCGATGGAGGCAGGTATCTCTACCTGTTGGGTGAGTTGTCGGGAGAGGTGCTGGTCTATGAGCATCATTGGGGTGAGTTGGAGCAGAGACAGGTCATTGCAGCCGATACAGTGGGAGCGCGCGGCAGTGCCGATATCCATGTCTCGCCCGATGGACGTTTCCTCTATGCCTCCAACCGGTTGCAGGCGGATGGCATTGGCATCTTTGCGATCGATCCCGGTAACGGGACACTCACCAAAGTGGGGTACCAACTCACGGCCAGACATCCCCGTAACTTTGTGATCACCCCCAATGGCAACTATCTGCTGGTTGCCAGCAGGGATGAAAACAGGATACAGGTTTTTTCTGTGGATCAAAGCAGTGGCCTGCTTACCGATACCGGTCAGGATATCTTTTTGAGTAAGCCGGTCTGTCTGAAGTTTGCAAATGGTTGATTCTGTTCAGAATGATTGGCAATCTCGCTTAACGGCTCTTCTCCTATAGATCTCCCAGATTTGCGATCTCTTCGAAATTGAAGGGGGTGGCCTGATAGACGAAGTAGTTCAGCCAGTTGATGTATAGCAGGTTGGCATGAGAGCGCCACTGAACAAGAGGCGGCTGCGTTGGGTCGTTATCTCTGTAGTAATTCAGAGGGATCGACACAGAATCCATCCCTTTCTCCTTATCCCGCAAATATTCGTTGTGCAGGGTGAGGGGAGCGTATTCTGAGTGGCCGGTCACATAAAACTCCCGTCCACCGCGGGAGGAGACAATATATACACCTGCCTCTTCCGACTCGGAGAGGATTGTCAGCGCTGCATGCTGTTTGATCTCTTCAGCCAGGAGGGTTGTGTGACGGCTGTGAGGAGCATAAAACTCATCATCGAATCCCCTGAACAGCGGAAAAGAGGGATCGGTGATCGTGTGTCTGAAAACGCCGAACAGTTTTTTCTCAAGCGGGTATTTGTTGATGCCGTAAAAATGGTGCAGTGCCGCCTGCGCCCCCCAACAGATGTAGAAGGTGGAGGTGACATGGGTGCGTGCCCAGTCGAAGATGCGGGTAATCTCTTCCCAATAGGTTACCTCACGGAAGGGAAGCATCTCGACCGGTGCACCGGTGATGATCATGCCGTCGAAGTAACGGTTTTTCACCTTGTTGAAAGTGGTATAGAACGACATCAGGTGTTCAATCGGGGTGTTTTTGGGTGTGTGGGTGGATAGCCCCAGAAACTCAATCTCCACCTGCAGGGGTGAGTTGGAGAGCAGCCGTATCAGATCAGTCTCGGTGGTGATCTTGAGTGGCATGAGGTTCAACACCAGTATTTTCAATGGACGGATATCCTGCGTGGAGGCGCGCAGATCGTCCATCACGAAAATGTGCTCTTTTTTCAGTATCTCAATCGCTGGGAGATTTTCTGGCAAATTGACAGGCATGATTGATATGTGTTTGTTTACGAGTCGGATTAAGTGATATTGGTTTTTGGTTCCTCGTTGGTTCTGGATCCTGGTCCCCAAACCTCAAACTTACGAACCATGAACCGCGAACGTCAAACCTAGATCAATTCAATCTCCTCTTTCCTGATCTTCAGCTCACAGTAGTGGCACTGCAGCTCCACCATCTCCTTGTCGATCACATGAAACCGGGTCTTCATCGGTTCGTTGTTGGTGATGCACTTTGGGTTGTTGCAGCGGACGATCTCGATGATCTCGTCGGGCAGCACCACTTTCTTCTTCTCCACCACCTCAAAATTGCGGATGATGTTGAGGTTCACGTTGGGTGCCACCAGGGCAATCCGGTTGATCTCATCCTCACGGAAGAATTTGTCGGAGACCTTGATGATGCCTTTAGATCCCATCTTGCTGCTTTTGAGGTTGTTGCCTATGGTGACGCGGTGGTTCAGTTTTTGCAGATGCAAGAGCGATACCACCTTGAAGACTGCCGACGTGGGGATATGATCGATCGCTGTACCGTTTTCAAGAGCGGCAACCTGCAATTCTTTTCTCATCATTTATTCTTTCAATTAAAGGGTTATTCTACCTCAATGCCCAGCAGGTCGCAGATCACCGCCTGACGGACATACATGCCGTTTTTTGCCTGCTGGAAATAGTAGGCCTTGGGATTGTCATCCACATCCTGACTGATCTCTTTCACCCGCGGCAGCGGATGAAGCACCTTCAGGTTTTCTTTGGAATTGTTCAGCATATCGTTATGCAGCACATACACGTTCTTCACTTTCTCATACTCCATCAGATCGGTAAACCGCTCTTTCTGTACACGGGTCATGTAAAGAATATCGGAGCCGTTGATTGCATCGGAAGAGAACTCCGTATATTCGCGGTAGGGAATACCTTTCTTGTCGCAGAATGCCTTGTACTTGTCAGGAATAGCCAGCTCCTCAGGGGCTACGAAGTGAAAGGAGGAGTTGAAATGGGAGAGCCCCTGGATGAGGGAGTGTACCGCACGGCCATATTTGAGGTCGCCCACCACCGTGATGGCCAGGTTCTCCAGAGTGCCCTGTGTCTCGTAGATGGTGAACAGGTCGAGCAGGGTCTGCGTAGGATGCTGGTTGGAGCCGTCGCCGGCATTGATCACCGGCACGGGTGAGATCTCGGAGGCATAGCGTGCCGACCCCTCCAGGTGGTGACGCATGATGATCAGATCGGCATAGTTGCTGACCATCATAATCGTATCTTTCAGCGACTCCCCCTTGGTGGAGCTGCTGGTAGCTGCATCGGAGAAGCCGATGATGCGCCCACTGAGCCTGTTGACCGCGGTTTCGAAACTCAGGCGGGTGCGTGTGGAGGGTTCGAAGAAAAGCGTGGCGCACACTTTTCCCTGCAACAGATCACGGTTCGTCTTCTCCTTGAATCGGGCGGCGGTTTGCAGGATGCGTAAAATATCTTCCTCGCTGTAATCGCCGATATTTACCAGGCTTTTAGGACTCATGGGTGCAATTTTTTCAAGAAATGAGTTGTGAATAGAAAAAAATAGAAAAAACGCATCAGACCTCCAGATCCACGTCAAACAGCTCATGCCAGGGCAGTCCCTGCTTGTTGAGCTGCTCCATGAACGGGTCGGGATCGAATTCCTCCACATTATAGACCCCCGGTTTCTTCCAAAGCCCCTTCATGAACATCATTCCGCCGATGGTGGCCGGTACGCCGGTGGTGTAGCTGACACCCTGGGCGCCTGTCTCCTTGTAGGCGTCCTCGTGACTGCAGTTGTTGTAGATGTAGTAGGTGCGTTCTTTACCATCCTTGATGCCACGGATGCGGCAACCGATGGAGGTCTGCCCGGTGTAGTTCTCGCCCAGCTCTCCTGGGTCGGGCAGCACCGCCTTCAGGAACTGGAGGGGCACAATCTTCTGACCGTTGTACTCCACCTCATCGATGCGAGCCATGCCGATGTTCTGAATCACCCTGAGGTGAGTCAGGTACTCCTGTCCGAAAGTCATCCAGAAGCGGGCACGCTTGAGGGTGGGAAAGTTCTTCACCAGCGATTCCAGCTCCTCGTGGAAGATCACGTATGACTCCTTGGGACCGATCTCAGGGTAGGTGAGCGGCTTGTGGATCTCGTGTGGTTCGGTTTCCACCCACTCTCCGTTCTCCCAGTATTTGCCTTTCTGGGTCACCTCACGGATGTTGATCTCCGGGTTGAAGTTGGTGGCGAACGCCTTGCCATGATCACCCGCGTTGCAGTCGACGATGTCGAGGTAGTGGATCTCATCGAAGTGATGCTTCGCTGCATAGGCGGTAAAGATGCTGGTTACCCCGGGATCAAATCCGCAACCGAGGATCGCTGTCAGGCCCGCTTTCTCAAACTTGTCACGGTAAGCCCACTGCCATTTGTACTCAAACCGGGCCTCATCCTTCGGCTCATAGTTGGCAGTGTCCAGATAGTTCACTCCCGCCTCAAGGCAGGCATCCATGATGGTCAGATCCTGGTAGGGAAGCGCCACGTTGATCACCAACTCCGGTTTGAAATCATTCATCAGCGATACCAGCTCCGGCACTTTGTCGGCATCTACCCTGGCGGTTTCAATGGTGATGCCCGTACGCCGTTTCACATCCTCCGCGATAGCGTCACACTTGCTTTTGGTGCGGCTGGCGAGCAGGATACCGGTGAAGAGGTCACTGTTCTGTGCCACCTTGTTGGCTACCACTGTGCCGACACCGCCGGCGCCAATGATCAATACTTTTCCCATAGATATAATGTTTTAATTTTGTTGATGATACAATCGTTGTATGATGTTGTCATTGCCAGGTGTCTGCAGGTTTACAGGGTACACCCGGAGTGCCCGTTTGGGACCCTTCGCACAACTTTTGCAAATATACGATGATTCCCGTAAATGGCACCGATTTCTCCCGTAAAAAAAGGAAGTTTTGAAGCGAGGATGCAATTTGCTATATTTGTCTTTTATTTGAGAATCTACATAAAAAAACAACCACAAAAATGAACGAAGAGAAGATTGAACAGATCTCCCGCTCCACCAATGCCATCAGTGAATGGAGCATCCAACTTCTGACCAACGCTGGTATACCCGAGAACTGGGTGAAATATATCAACCTGCTGCTGATGTTGCTGGTGGTGGTACTCCTGGTTTTCATGGTACAATATCTCACCCGTCGCATTCTGAATGGTGCACTGAACCGTGCGGCAACGATCACCGGCATCGAGTTCCTGCAGCATCTCTTGGAGCGCCGCTTTCCCCATTACCTGGCGATGATCATTCCCTTCAGCCTGGTGAAAGGGTCGATCCCCATTATCTTCGATCTCTTTCCGCGAGTCATGGTGATGGCTGACAAGCTGGTGGATATCTTCTTGATATTCTACGTGATATGGCTGGTATCCTCGGTGGTTAACGCTTTTACCGACACCCTTCGCAGTCGCCCCAGCCTGGCCGACAAACCGCTGGACAGTTATGTGCAGGTGGTGAAGATCATCCTCTACTGCATTGGGGCCATCATTCTCTTCTCCATCCTCACCGGAAAGAATCCGGGTGTGATCCTTGGGGGACTGGGTGCTGCATCGGCTATCCTGATGCTGGTCTTCAAGGATACCATCCTTGGACTGGTGGCCAGCATGCAGGTGACGGCCAACGACATGGTGCGGATTGGCGACTGGATCACCGTGCCCAAATATGGTGCGGATGGGGATGTGATCCAGATCACCCTCACCACGGTCAAGATCCGTAACTTCGACAAGACCATCACCACCATACCGCCCTACTCGCTGGTGTCCGATTCGTTCCAGAACTGGCGGGGCATGGTGGAAGCTGGCGGCCGGCGAGTGAAACGGAGTGTCTATGTAAAGCAGTCCACCATTCGTTTCCTGAATGATGAGGAGGTGAAAGAGATGCAGAAAATTCAAGCGGTGGCCCAATACATTGCCACACGGAGCAGAGAGATTGCAGCGTACAATGAGTCGACCGGTGCAGATAAATCACTGGCAGTGAACGGCAGGAACCTTACCAACATGGGACTTTTCCGCGAGTATATCAAGCACTATCTGCGTCATCATCCCGATGTACACAAGGAGATGCTCCTGTTGGTACGTCAAATGCAACCCACCTCCAAAGGGCTTCCGTTAGAGCTCTACTTCTTCACTGCCACCACCGAGTGGGAAAGATATGAGGACATCACCTCCGATGTGTTTGACCATGTGACCGCTGCAGCCAGCTATTTTGCACTTGAGCTTTATGAGGATATCTCCAATCCGGTTATCACAGCAGGTCATAAGCCGGAATAGCATGCTATTTCTTTACCTGCTTCTTGCAGAAAGTGAAAAGCAGATAAAAAGAGGATATTTAAAAATAAATTTTTATCTTTGTGCAGTAAACCAATTTATTTTGTCTGAATTTAAGAATTTTTAGATAAGAGCATGGTTGTCAATCTGTATGAGTGATACTGACCACTTCCATACTCCAACTGATTTACATTTTATGAGCAGAATTTACAGCGTATTTACTGGTACCGGAAGCTATGTCCCGACCAGACAGGTAAAAAACGAAGCCTTTCTTGATAACGAGTTTTACGAATCTTTCGGGGTGAAGATCGCTACTCCCAATGAGGAGATCGTACGGAAATTTGAGGAGATCACCACTATCTCCGAGCGTCGTTATGCCGAGGATCATGAGGTGACCTCCGATCTGGCACTGATTGCTGCACAACGGGCGATAGAAGCTGCCGGGGTGGATAAGGAAGAGCTTGATTACATCATCTTTGCCCACAATTTTGGTGAGACGCTGGCGGACAACATGCGGATGGATGTGGTGCCGTCGTTGGCCTCTCGTCTGAAACATAAGCTGGGCATTGCCAACCCCGCTGCGGTTGCTTATGATATCCTGTTCGGTTGTCCCGGTTGGGTGCAGGCGGTGATCCAGGCCGATTACTACATTCGCTCCGGTGATGCGAAAAAGGTGTTAGTGGTGGGTGCCGATATCCTGTCGCGGGTGGCCGACCCGCATGACCGCGACAGCATGATCTATGCCGACGGTGCCGGAGCGGCTATCATGGAGGGACGCGAGAGTGACACCCCCCTTGGTATTCTGGGACACAACTCACGCAGTGATGCACTCGACTATGTGCAGATGTTGCGGATGGATTATTCCTATAATCCCGAGCTGGCGAAGAAGAAAGATTATTATCTGAAGATGCAGGGGCGCCGTCTCTACCAGTATGCGCTGGAGAACGTGCCGAAGACCATCAAGGATGGGCTGGACAAGTTACAGCTTTCCATCACCGAGATCCGCAAGGTGTTGCTGCATCAGGCCAACGGCAAGATGGATGATGCCATCCTGAAGCGGTTGTTCAAACTTTACAACCTGAAAGAGGTGCCTGAGAGCATCATGCCGATGACCATCTCCTGGCTTGGCAACTCATCGGTGGCCACTGTGCCTACGCTGCTGGACCTGATCACCCGTCAGGAGATGGATGGTCATGATCTGAAGTGTGGTGACATCATCATCCTCGCTTCCGTAGGGGCTGGCATGAACATCAACAGCATCGTCTACAAGATTCCCTGAGCAGCTTTCAACAACCTGATCGTTTTTTTACAACCGCTCTACCAACAGGTGGAGCGGTTTTCTTATCTTGGGCTGGTGTGCCAACCTGTCTTCTGTGGCATCGCGATAGCCGAGGGTGAGCATCAGCACCGCCTCCTCCTCCTCTTCGTTGAGCTCAAGGAGATGGTTGAGTGCTTTAGGGTTGAAACCCTCTATGGGAGTGGCATCAATGCCCAGCAGTGCCGCTGCAAAGGTCGCATATCCCAGAGCCAGGTAGGTCTGATGGATGGTCCAGCTGAAGGTGTTGATGGCGGGATCATTGATCACGTTGTGTATCTTCTTCCGGTAACTCTCTATCTGTTCATCGTTGGCATTTCTGACGCGTTTGAACTCCCTTAGGAATCCTTCCAGATAGTTTTCGTCCAGTCGTTTTTTTGCTTTGAAGATCAGCAGGTGGGAGCATTGTTGCAGCACCACCTGGGGACAGGATTGCTCGTAGATCTGCGTTATCAGTTCCCTGTTTTCGGTAACGATCACCCGGTAGGGTTGCAGACCGTATGATGAGGGAGTCAAACGAATAGCTTCCAGAATGGTCTCTAGCTCTTTCTCCGAGATCTTTTCACCTGTCATTCGTTTGGTGGCATATCGCCAGTTCAGTGAATCAATGAGGTTCATAATAGTGTACCAAGTGAAATGGATATATCAGTCCGAATTGAGTTTAATTAGCCTGATCATATAGGGACTGATTTGAAAAACCTAAAACAGACAGGAATCGAAAAGGTTTACTGTTTAACGTTTCTTGTCAGACCAGGTGATACCCCTGGCTATGCATCTCCGAAGCCCGGAAGAGGGCATACATTTCATCATTCAACGGGTAGTCCCAGCAACCGAGGCTATGATGGATCTCGCCGCCGAAACCGGACTTGAACTTGTAGAGGCCATACATGGGGTGATGGGGATCTGGGTTGGGTGAGATGCCAAACATATCATACTCGGTACAACCCGCTTCCTGCGACTGGCAGATGGCTTCCCATTGCAGGGCATATGGTGCCATCAGGTTGCGCTGTTCCGTGGAGGATGCACCGTAAAGGTATGACCCCCTGTTTTGTGTGATCACAAGGAACATGGCTGCCAGTGCTTTCCCCTCTTTCTCTGCCACCAACAGTCGCACATCGGCCGGTGAGCGGGTGTCATCGGCACGTGTGGTGAGTACTGCTTCGAAATATCTCTTGTTGTTGAGCAGAAGATGGTTCCGTTCGGCTGTCTCGCGATAGAGCGCATACCAGATATCCATCCCCTCCATCTCCATCGTATGCACTGTTACGCCTTTGCGGCGTGCCAGTCCTATGTTATAGCGGGTCTTCGGTTTCATCTTTTTCAGCAGGATCTCCCTGTCGAGCTTCAGATCCAGATAGATGGTGTGCGAAGGGAGTATGTTGGTAGCTGCTTTCTGAAAGTTCCACTGTTGCGTGTTGTAGTTGAAGCGAAACTCCTGGGATGATTGTTCCGGTTCACCTCTCCAGAAGCCATTCTCATCGAAATGATCCTTCTCTTTTGCCCAGTAAGACTCCCAACAGAGATCGTATCGGATCATGATGCAGCTATTCGGCAGGTAGGAGCGGAGCGACTCCGACAGCTCCTCCAGGAACATTCCCTGAAATTCATCGGCAGGTTCCAACTCGGGGCCGTAGGGAACATAGGCTATACAATGATCGCGGTCGATCTGCCGGAGAATGATCAACAGATCCGATTGTATCATCTTCCACTCACCGGCTACTCCCTGTAGGGCTGAAGTGTCGGCAGCAAAATTGACGGCCATGGTGCCAGCCCCCAGTGATGATTTCACTTCGGACCAGAATGCCGTCTGTTGTAAAATGGGTGTGGCGTAAAGCTCATCTGTCATCTTGGGACGAATGTTCGTTAACATACCTTCTGCATTTTAGAACTGCAAAGGTAGCCAATCCTGCCCGATAATAAAAACCGATCCGTGGTGCATCGGAACGGACAGGGCAGAGTGGGATCACCTCCTTACTCACCGATCTCAGGAGGTGAATGCAAACGGTATCAGCAGTAGCGCTCCATAAACAAAAGGGGTCAGAACTGATCCGGCTCAGTCTTTGCAGCAGTGGCCGTGATGCTTCGGAAATCGCTGTCGAAGTGGGAGAGTAGCATCTCGATCAGTTTTGCATGAAAGGTGGTATAGAGTTTTGTGGTGATGTGCTTCCGGTCTTTACGCTTCAGCAAGCCAAAGCGCAGTTCGTTCTCATCCACCCATATCTGGGGCTTAAAGAAGGCTTCATTTCGCCACAGCAGAGCCCCATAGGTGAGTCGGCCGTCGCTCGTGCGGTTCCATTTGTCCGCTTTCTTATTGTCTATCGCCTCATAAATCTTGTCGAGCAGTAGATCCGGGTGGTCAGTTTTTATGATGATTGCCATATTCTTTATGCTTCTTTTTCGTTTTTGTATTGTTCAATAGCCTTTTTCACAGAACCATGCAGCAGCAGCAGGTTCTTTGCCTGCTCATAATTTAACGAGAGCTCTTCGGCAATCATTCGGGTACCCCTGTCCACCAGCTTTTGGTTGGTGAGCTGCATGTTGACCATCCGGTTGCCTTTTACCCTGCCCAGCTTGATCATGGTGGCGGTGGTGATCATGTTGAGAACCATCTTCTGTGCCGTGCCTGATTTCATGCGGGTACTGCCAGTCACATATTCTGGCCCCACCACCGGCTCAATTTTTATTGCTGCCTCAGCTGCCACCGGCGAGTCGGGGTTGCAACTGATTGCGGCTGTGAGGATCCCTTTCTCACGGGCATGGCGGAGTGCGCCAATCACATAGGGGGTGGTGCCGGAAGCGGCGATACCCACCAGCACATCATCCTTCCCGATTTTATGCCTCATCAGATCCTCCCATCCCTTTTCGTAATCATCCTCAGCGTGTTCCACCGCGTTACGCAGGGCGACGTCACCTCCCGCAATCAGGCCGATCACGTAGCTGCCCGGCATGCCGAAGGTGGGTGGTATCTCCGAGGCATCCAGCACACCCAACCGTCCGCTGGTGCCGGCACCAATGTAAAAGAGTCGTCCACCACGACGCATTCGCTCTACGATGCCGGTGACCAGACGTTCAATGTCGGGGATGGTCTTCTTTACAGCCAGAGCCACCTTTTGGTCCTCGGCATTGATTTCGGTCAGGATCTCCCGCACCGTTTTTTTCTCCAGGTCGTTGTAGCGTGATTCCTGTTCGGTGATCTTGATAAATGTCATTTCGATGTATGATATGGGATTTATTTGTAATAATTGATCAATCCGGGCATGGGAGATTGTTCAATTTGTCCAAGGGTTATTCCTTTTGTTGTGGCAACCTTTCTCAGGATATCCGCGAAATGCCAGGCGATGGATCCCACAAAATGGACTTTCTGTTCCTGGTAGTCATACTGCATCACATTTCGTTCAAAAAAATCGGAGAAGCCGCTGTATACGATCCTGTAGATGCTATCGTCAGCAATGTAGCTGAGCAGGAAAGGGGCGAGGCTGGCCAGGAATCGGCTGGGGAAAGGCTGACGGTATACCTTGTCGATGATGAGGGCAGGAGTGAGGTGATACTCCTCCAGCATTTTTTCTTTTAATCCCAGTGTGAGTTGGTTCTTCAGGGCATCACCCACCAGCTGTTTGCCCAAGGCAGCACCGCTACCCTCATCACCCAATATAAAACCCAGTGGCGAAACATGAGAGATGATCTCACTGCCACTCCATTCACAGGAGTTACTGCCTGTACCCAGTATGCAGGCAATGCCTGCTGCGTCACCGCACAGGCTGTGTGCTGCAGCAACCAGGTCGCTGTAAACATGGATGGATTCAATTGGAAACGAACTGTAGAGAGCCTTTTCAACGAGATGGCTTTTATCGGGAGTACAGCCGCTGCCGTAGAAGTGGATCGAATGGATCTCACGCTCTTTCAGATAAGGCCAGACCTGTAGTTTGATCTCCTCAGCGATCTCCTCTTCCGTTTGATATACCGGACTGATCCCTTTCCCATAAAAGCGCTGTAGGATCTCTCCATCACCTGTCAGGCACCACTCGGTCTTGGTCGCGCCACTGTCGGCAATCAGGTTGTTTCCCTTTGTTGTTTGATGAATCATGGATCTCGCTTTATTGTTCTATAAACCAATAACCGGCTCTATAGTTTGATAAAAATATTTTTTTTGTAGAGAATATAGCCGAACAGCCAGCAAACGGTGATAAACAGGAGTGCATAGAGCAGCGATCCGAAATAATTCCCTGCCCAGGGTTGAAGCAACACTTCGTAAGCAAATCCTTTGACGGAAATTGTCTCTCCCTTCCAGTTAAACCGGATGTTCGATACCAGGTTGGCCAAAACGCCTGCAAACACGTACACGATCAGCGGGTTCACCCCGAAGGCGTGGAAAAAGCGGCTCCATTTCTCTTTTTGATGGATATCGATGATCCAGATTAGCAGTCCCAGCAACTGTGCCGCAAATCCGGTGGTCACCAGTACAAACGTAGGGCTCCATATTTTCTTGTTGATGGGGCATCCGTATTGCAGCAGCAAGCCGGAGAAAGCCAGTACTGTGCCCCATATCAGCAGTTTCTCCACCCGCGTGTGGTTGTCTTTGTGCTCCACGATCAGCTTGCCGAAGAGAAAGCCGATGAGTACATGGGCAATGGAAGGGATGGTGCTGAGGAGCCCTTCGGGGTCAAAGGCAATGCGCACCCCTTCCGGTGTGGTGTCTTTGTACATATGGGAAGCTCCCAAAACTGCTCTATCGACCACCGCGATGATATTCGCTTCCGACATTTCGAATCCCTTCCCGAAGCGAAGGATCAGATAATAACCCACCAATAGGATGCCAATCACCCAAGACAGCAGTTTGTTTTTCACCAGGACTGCGATCAGCGCGGCAAAGCCGTAGGCCAGTGCCAGCCGTTGCAGTACCCCGAGGATGCGGAGGGTATCGAAATGGGTAGCCGCCACACCGAATGGTTCCCCCGAAGCAAGTCCCCCCGTCAGTTGTCCAAACCATCCCAGTGCCAGTCCGATCACGAAGATCAGGATGGTGCGGCGTACAATTTTCCAGACGGCTGCCTTGGAGGGTTCAAAGTTGAATTTCCGCAGCGACAGGAAGGTGGAGACCCCCATGATAAACATGAAGAAGGGGAAGACCAGGTCGGTAGGTGTGAGCCCGTGCCAGTGAGCGTGTCTGAGCGGTGCATAGGCGTAGCTCCATGAACCGGGATTATTGACCATGATCATGCCGGCAATGGTGATGCCGCGAAGGATGTCGAGCGACAGGAGCCGATTGCTTTGTCGGGTAGTTGGAATTTCATTCATAGATCTTCATTCATATAACTGCTTCATTTTTGGCATGTTCGTCAGTAACCGCGATATTCAAAAAAATCTCATGATCGATTCAGCGGTAAAGATAATACTTCCTGCTCAATTTCCTGAATGGTTCCTCGTCTTTCGTCCAGTAAGGTCGGATGTCTTCGAAGCGGTGGTTTTCGGAAAAACGGAGCCGGATGGAATCTGACCCGCATACCTTGTCGAACATCTCGAACCGGTTCTTCGGCGCGTGATCGAATACTTTATGTTCCGGGTAAAGTTCTGCTGCGACCTCCATCATATGGAACTGGATATCGGAGAGACGAGCCTTCCGGAAATCGGTCAAGTAGATCTGCACTCCCCGGTAGTTCTTTCCCTGTCCCACTGAATAGTAGGGCTTGACGTGGAGGGGGCGGAATGTGACGCCGGGAAGATTTTTCGTGTTCAGCGCTTTGGCAAACTCTTCTGCGTTTATCCATTCGGCCGCGAACATCTCGAAGGGAAGGGTGTATCCCACACCGATGGAGAGATACCCCAGCTCTCCCAGGATTCCTGAAACAGGATAGAAATAGGCCGAGTGTGCAAAGGGAATATGGGGAGAGGTGGGAACCCAGGGAAGGCCGGTCTCATCGAAGTGCATCTTCCGGCGCCACTTTTTCATTTTCACCACCGTCAGCTTGCAGGGTTGCGGAATCATCTGTTCTCCGTTGATCATCTCTGCCAGCTCGCCACAGGTGAGGCCGTATATATAGGGGATCTTCAGTTGACTGACGAAGGAGAAGAACCCTTCTTCCACCAGATTGCCCTCCACTTTTTCACCGCCCAGCGGATTGGGACGGTCCAGCACCACGAACTCGATATTATTTTCTGCTGCCGCCTGCATAGCCAGGTATAGGGTAGAAATGTAAGTATAGGAGCGGCAGCCGATATCCTGGATATCGTAGACCAGCACATCAACTCCCTCCAGCATCTCTTTGGTGGGCTTCCGCGTTGCGCCGTAAAGAGAATAGACAGGTATGCCGGTATTGAAATCTTTGAAGTCGGACACCTTGTCACCGGCATGTACATCTCCGCGCACCCCGTGCTCAGGGCCGTACAGTGCCACGAGCTGCACACCGGGTGACTCGTGCACGATGTCGATGGTCGACTTCAGATTGTTGTCCACTCCCGTGGGGTTGGTGATTAATCCGACCCGTTTCCCCTGCAGTATCTTAAAATTTGATTCTTTCAGCACTTCGATTCCGGTCTTCACCTTAATTTCCTGTGCAAAAGCGGTTGTGGTGAAGATCAGTCCACCGATCATCATGGCGAAAAGCCATCCTGATTGGCGCGACGTTGGCATGTTTGTTTTCATCATCCTGATTTTTAATCTTAATGTGGTTTAATTTTCCGATCCTCAGGTCGGAAACAACTCATAAAGCCTGTTTGATACTTCGGGGCTATAGAAACAAGTTTTGTATGCAATGCATTCAGCTAAATATGAGCCCTATAGATGTTTTGTGGGGATACCCATCGATGAAACAGGCGTTATCTGATAAGCTGTTTGAGCGAAGCAAGTTCTTATCAGATAGCCTGTGAATCGAAAATGGGTCACAAAACATTGTCAGTCGAATATTTAGCTGAATATTAAGTTTTACCGTTTTTTGGATCTGCCAAAGTCGGGATCTATCTTCATAAAGGGTATCAGCAGCAACGTGGGGATCGTGAAGAGCATGATCAGAATAAAGAAATGTTCGTATCCCAGTTGTTCCTGAATCCACCCTGCTGCCATGCCCGGGAGCATCATTCCCAGTGCCATGAAGCCGGTGCAGATGGAGTAGTGCGCTGTTTTGTGCTCTCCCTGTGAGAAATAGATCAGATAGAGCATGTATGCCGTAAATCCGAAGCCATAGCCAAACTGTTCAAAAGCTACCGCCACATTCACCCAAATGATGTTTTCGGGTTGATAAAATGCAAGGAGAAGGTATGCCGCATTGGGCAGGGTGATGGTCAGCGCCATGGGCCAGAGCCAGTATTTCAACCCATTGCGTGAGGCTACGATACCCCCAATGATCCCTCCAAGGGTGAGGGCAACCACACCCACGGTACCATAGGTGATGCCCACTTCCGAGGTGCTTAGTCCCAATCCGCCCACCGCAGGGCTGTCGAGTAAAAACGGCGATGCCAGTTTGACGAGCATTGCTTCGGCCAGCCGGTACAGCAACATGAAAGCAATGGCCAGTCCGATTCCTTTTTTCGTGAAGAAAGATTTGAAGGTATTGCCAAATTCAGTCAGCACCTCCTGGGGTTTGCTGGCTGACTTTCCGGTATCAGCGTGCGGGTAGGGCAGCACAAAACGGTGATAGACAAAAAATGCAAGGAAAAGGCCTGCCAGAATAAAGAAGGTGAGGCTCCAGGCATAAGGGATTTTGCCAGTCGTTTTTTCCAGGAATCCTGCCAGTATCACGAGTAATCCCTGGCCGGTGATTGAGGCAAGGCGATAGAAAGTGCTGCGGATACCCACGAAGAAGGACTGTTGCGAATCGTCCAGCGCGAGCATGTAAAAGCCGTCGGCTGCAATGTCGTGGGTAGCGGAGCTGAAGGCCATGAGCCAGAAAAAAGCCAGCGATGCCTGCAGGAAGAACGGCGTGGGGAGGGTAAAGGCCACACCCGCCAGTCCGGCGCCAATCAGCAGTTGCATGGAGACAATCCACCATCGTTTGGTTTTCAGGATATCCACAAACGGGCTCCAGAGAGGTTTGATGACCCAGGGGAGGTATAACCAGCTTGTGTAGAGGGCTATCTCCGTATTGGAGAGCCCGAGACGTTTGTACATGATCACCGAAACGGTCATTACGGCCACATAGGGCAGTCCCTCGGCGAAGTAGAGGGTGGGTATCCAGCTCCACGGGGAGCGTGTTGATTGATTCATTTGTATGGTGTTTTAATATTTCTTGTCGATCTGCGACCCGGGGAAGTAATGATGCAGTATCTCTTCATAGCGGTACCCCTTCTCCGCCATCATGGCCGCGCCGATCTGGCAGAGACCTACGCCGTGTCCCCAGCCCGCACCGGTGATCGTAAACTGCTGCGGTATCCCCTCGTCGTTCTCCTCGCCGGCATCCACCACGAAGGCGGAGCTGTAGAGGTGGGAGGGGGAGAGGGTACGCCTGATCTCCAGCTCTTTGCCGATGGTCATCACCCGTTTTGTGCCGATGATCCTGAGGCGGATGATACGGCCCGAGGTGCCCCGTGCGAGAGGTTCCAGTGCGATGATCTCACCATAATCGATGCCGGAGCGCTCCCGGATGAGGCTGGACAGCTCCTCCTGCGAATAGACAACCTTCCAGCGGTAGAAATCGGCTGTCTCCTGGTCGTAGTCGTTCAGCACCTGCCGGAGGATGCCGGCGTCCTGTGTGTTGCAGAAAGCGGGGGGTGAGGAGCGGATCCATTCATCGGCGTTCTCTTCCACGGTGAGGTCGGGCAGGGGAGCATCACCAATGTAATCTGCCTTCCCCTGCAGGTAGGGATGTGCGATGGGTTCCCACACATTCTCAAAAGTCTCCATCATGCCGCCGCAACATTTCGAGAAACGGGCATCACAGATAGTGCCCTCGTAGGAGATCACCCTCCCACGAGTTTCATCGATTACCCTGTTTACCAGCGCGGTTGTTTGACGGGTGATGCCCTGGTAGCGCTGGCAGTGGTCGTCGGCGCATACATCGAACCGGGCATGATCCTCCCGGGCGTACCAGCGGACGATCTCGGTGGGTGATTCAAACGAGGTCTGATAGTCACCGGCCGTATCCTTGTTCTTTTGTATCTGCGCCAGCAACCAGCTGCGGGATATCACGGCATGTGCCTTCAGCAGCGCTTCGGAGCTGGTGGCACTCATCTCGGAAGAGATGACACTTCTGAGATAATCCTCCAAGGAGACGATGTTGATGGCGGTGATGCCGCCCTTCTCCACGATGAACTTCAATCCTCCCTGAAAACGCTGGTTCTCCCTGCGTTCCCAGTGGAAGTGGAGGCCGATGATCACATCCTTCAACTCGAATGAGTCCCGGTGCAAATCATCCGTCTCGAACGTGATTTCCTCCTGTTTCTCACCGTTGAAAAGGATTTTACCTTCCGAATGCTCCACCCTGTAATTGCCCGGGGCAACCTCTTTTCCTTTGAGTCTGTAAGGGGTGAGCAGCGAAAAACTGATTGCAGGCTGCTCCGAAATAATACCGACCTGTATCCGTGGTTCGTTCATTTTATTTGCATTTGTTCCGGGTTTGATGTTAGGGGTGTCTTTTAAAAATTGAGTTTGCGCATTATTTCTTCATTTTGATGCGTGCCTGCAGCTCCCAGGTTCTGATGCTGTCTTTGTAGAAGTTGAGGCCGTTCATCTTCACGATATCGAGCGAGGCGTCGCTATTGTCTTCCCAGCGGCGGCAGAGATACAGTACATCGTAAATACGTCCTATCTGATAACGACGCGAGATGTTCAGCCCGAGGGCATAATCCTCGCCGTAGCTGGTGTTGGGCACCTTGATCTCGCGCAGTACGGGCGTGTAGAAGGCGCGGGGTGCACCCAGTCCGTTGATGCGCAGCGCATTGTTCCTCCCGTTATCGGGTGTCCACTCCCGGTGGTCGATGATACCCGGTGGAATCATCTCCATATCGAAGTTGGTCATCTGATAGGTTCCCACCACCATGGCACAGTTCTGTGCATAGAAGGCATCGACGATCTTTTGCAGTGTGTCTTCGCCGCTGTAGATGTCGTCGCTGTCGAGCTGCACGGCGAACTTCCCGCATTGGGGGTGATGCACTGCCATGTTCCAGCAGCCGCCGATGCCCAGGTCGTCTCTCTCCGGAACGATATGGATCAGTCGTTCGTCATTTTTGAACTCCGCGATAAACTCCGTGGTACCGTCGGTAGAGTGATTATCCACCACGATCAGGTTGAAGGGGAAACTGGTTTTCTGACGCAGGACGGAAGAGATGGCATCCCGGATGGTCTTGATACGGTTGCGCACCGGGATGATCACCGATGCTTCGTAGGTGAAGTCACCCTTATCGAACGCAATGGGTTCGAAAGTGGGTTCCAGCCAGGCGCCCACATCCTTCAGATGCTGTGTGCAGGCCTGCTCCATCTCGAGCTGCACCTGCCGGTTTTTGGGATCGACATAGTCGAATATTTTCTGTCCCGAGGCACGGGTATCTTCCTCTATCTCGGTGTAGAGGTACTCGTTGATATGCACGAGGGGGTTCTTCTGCGACACCTTGAGCCTGAGGTCGTAGAGGCCGGCAAACGTGAAGTTTTCGCTTTTCATCCTCCCGGCTGCTTTCTTCAGTGCCTTCGCATTGTAGAGGAGCAGTGAGCCGAAATTGAAGTCATCGCGCAGGCTACCCTCCTGATAGCCGATCACCGGATGGTTTGTCTTCACGCCGTTGCTGATGGCGTAGTAATCGGCATAGACCATGCCGGCCTGCGTATCTTCCGCGATACGGATCATCCGTTCCAGTGCGAAGTAACCGGGTCTCAGCACGGTGGGCTTCTGATAGATGAGCGTATAGTCGGCATTCGATTTCTGTGCGATCTTCTTTACCGTGGCGCTGCTATGGAGCGTGTCGATGGTGATGTTTTTGCACCCTTTGATCGTTTCTCCGCTATCTTCGGGAGTAAGCAAATAGATCTTGTCTATCGACTCCGATTGTCTGAGCTCTTCCACCGTTTTTCTGGCCTGCTCCGGTTCCGAGAAAAGGATAAATGCGTTTATTTTTTTCATACGATAATATTTTATTCTTTTACATTAAGGTCGTATGGAACTCGCGATTATCATTTTCCTGTGTGTAATGATGTTCATGCTCGTTTCATACTTTTTTTAGCTCTTAGCTTTTAGCTCTTAGCTTTCAGCTTACAACTTACTGCTTACTGCTTATAGCTTATCGCTTACAGCTTATTTCTCCCATGTTTCCAAAATATTTTTCACCAGCCTGTTCCGGTTCTCCTGACCTTTGATGGCCTCAATGGGAAAGCCCAGGATGCAGCTGTTGTACTTCTCTCCCTGATAGAGGACGCCGGCACTCAGGTTGTTCTCCGTATAGCGGAAGATGGTGAAAGCCTTCTCATCGGCAGGCTCTATGGCATCGGGATGCTCCACCACGTAGCTTTCGCTGTTCAGTTCATTGTAGTAGCTGTATTTACCCTGAATGGCGGGAAAAGGAGAGGGTACGGCTTTAATTTGACCGGTAACGGCACCGTTGTTGTTGCGCCATTTATATTTCAGTGTCTCCTGCGCCCACTCCCGGTCCTCTTTTACAGCGTAGCGGTTGTCCCATAGGTCGGTACCGACAAACGCACCGCTGACGATGATGTTGCCACCGTTGTAGCAAAAGGTTGTAATCGCCTCCTGCTCTTTTTGGGTAAATGTCTTGAAGCGGGGCGGTTTTGCTCCCCTGGCTACGCTCCATTCCCGTTGTTTGCCCAGGATCCAGTCAACAGTCTGATAATCGGACAGGTTCACCAGTCCACTCTCCACGGCCGATGCTGCGCAGGAGACAAATGAGTAGCCTGTTTCCGCAAAAGCCTGCCCATGTGCCATGGGATAGTCAAAGCTGTTTCCGGCAATCCGCATTGTCTCATAATTGGCGTTGCTGTCGCCAAATCCCGAAGCGTCATCGTCCATCCAGGGGATGAGGCGTCTAAATTCGTTTTGTTGACCGATAAAATGATGATCGGCGATGTAAGGCACGCCATTATCGACACTTCCCAAGAATCCGGCGATGCTGTCATCAGAGGCAGTGAAACTAAATGGAGCGGAAACCCTGGTGAATCCGTTCACGATCAACACTTCTCCCTTTTGGTCTGATTTCCTGCAGAGCGAGAGGGTCTCTGAGGGAAAGCTTTTCCCCCCTTCGTTCATGGCCTCTACCCGGAAGCTGTAAAGGCTGTCTTTTTGAATTTTTGATTTAAAGCTGTTGTGTTCCACCCTCACGCCATTATCGAAACCGCCCCCGTTGATGCGGGTGTAGACAATATATTGTGTGGGAGCAGCAGAGGGTTCCGAGGGATCGGGCACTGGCTGCCACGAGAGCAGTGCTTCCGTCTCACCGGTGAAACGTGCGGAGAAGTCCTTCACCGGCAATGGTTGCACCACATAAGGTCGGTTATATTGGGTGGCAAGAAACTTGAGCATCCCTTTGTAAACGGAACGGCTTACCGTGAAGCGGAAAGTGGGATCCAGGCCGTAGCGCATGTCGGCGAAGTTCTGGTGGGAGAGCAGCTCCAGCAGCATGGTAGGTACGTTGGGCATCCGCGCTTCGGCATAGGAGCGGTTCCAGAGTTGGCGGCGTGTCCATTCCGGTTCAAATTGGCGACGAATGTCGCTGACCACCTCCTCCATGACCAGTTCGGAGAGGTCACGCGACGCCCATCTCGATTTTCCGCTCTCGAAGCGCTGTTTGTTGAAATGGGTCATGTAGATGCCGAGCGTGCCGACGATGGTATCGCCCCAGAAAGTTCCCGCGTCGGAGTGGAATGCAAAGGCCATATCCAGTGGAATATTGAGTCCCTTCTCCCTGGGTAGTGCTGAAGATCCTCCCGCCAGCCAGTTGACCCATGCGCCGCGGGAAGCGTAGTCGTCGGTATAATCGTTTTTACCCTCAGTGCGGATGTAAACCGAATCGGGCACCCCTGCCCACTGCATCCAGTAGCGGGCACCTTCGGTGTAGCGGGGGTAACCGCTTATTTCGGGGGCGTAGTTTATTTTCGTCGCAAGCGTCTCTTGCTGTACCAGGCTGTCGGAACTTTTCACGTTCTCCTTCTCAAAGCCCTTTGGGTGGGGCATCCGGGCGATATTTCCCATACCGCCGCCGATTTTTACTGCATCGGCGGTGACAATTTTTCCGCGACGTTGACTTTTGTTGGAGAGGGTGATTTTATGGGAAGTTCCCTCCTCAAAATCGAAATAGCCGAGAAAGATCCAGGTGCCGCCCCCCATCTGCTGGTTGACCCTGAAATCGGTTTTGCCACCGGCATGATACACGGTGTAGTGTGCGTCGTCGCTGCTGTTCTTCAGGGTCTGGTAGGAGACATAGATCCCATATTTTCCTTTTTCAGGAATATCAGGGTACCATTCGGCGAAGCTCTCCCGGTCGCGGGTGACGGTTTTGACCTGTCGCGTCGTACCCATCCGGAAAGGATTTTCACCGTCGAGGTAAACCTCTTTTGGGTGGGCAAAGCCAGGATACGGGGATGTTCTCCATTGCTCTTTTCCGTTTTCCTCCCTGTAGTCAGACCTATCATCGTTGTCAACAATCACCTCCCGCCTGTTGTAATCCCTTTCCCGGGGCAGCAACACGTTGGCACCGGCATTCTCCAGCATCGGTACCAGGAAGGGCACCACATAACTCTGTGTGTACAGGTCTTCCACCGTCTGAAAAAGACGGGCGCGCTGCCATTCCCACCGTCCCAGTTTCTGTTCGTAGTACCATCCATGGCTCTGCCAGAGGGCGATGTGATTGTTTTGCAGTCCTTCGCTGAAATTTCCGGCGGGAGACGATAAATTGGCGACCAGCGGGGTTTTCACCTTGTGGGCAATCACCCGGTTTTTATCCTTTTGCGTTGTGCGGAAATAATTGGGGATCAGGTGACTGATTTCCACGCCGTCGGAGATGACGCTGATCCGGTATTTTTTTTGTGTGACGGGAAGGTGATACCGAACGCTGTCGTAGATTTGAAATACGGTGTTTTCCCGCATCGGGAGGTACGACAGTGAAAGATTGGTATAAAATTCGATACTCTTTTTCCGTTCATTCAGTGCGATGCTGTCCACTTTCACCTTACCGGGACGGAGCAGGACCTCCTGATAGATGTTGGTCAATGATTCGTTGAGTTTAAATTTCAGAGAATCCTCTTGAAGATCTTGGGAAAAAGATGGATAGGAGGCAGTCAAAATGATTGCCATAAAAAAAAAAATTCTTCATTAGATGCTCGCTTTAAATTTTTTCCAATTTTCACAAAATTAGGAAAAATGATTGGATAACTCCAATCTTTCCATAGTACTTTGCAAAAATGCCATATTATTAAAATTCCTTTTTAAAAGGGTTGTATAAAAGTTGTATTTTCTTTTCTGCTACACCGGATTTGCCAACTGTGTCTGTTTTTCTTCGTCGAACCCTATTTTACGTGCATAGGCAAAAAGCTCTTGATAATAGGCATGATAAAAGTCTGCGAAAGATTTTTCATCACCTGCTAAGAATCTTTTCCATGCCTCTTCGCCCATTGCTGAATGACTATTTTTTCGTGTAGGTTAAAAAAGAATATGCATAGGGGTGTTTCTCGTCGGCCTCATGCGGCTCTTTTTCAATTAGTTTCCATTCTGAGGTATTGATTCCCGGGAAGAAGGTATCCGCATCGCTGAATGTGTGATGGATGCGGGTGATATAGAGCTGATCTGCCAGGGAGAGGGTAGTGCGGTACAACATTCCCCCTCCGATCACGAAAATCTTTTCACCTTCTTTGTAGTGAGTGAGTGCTTCTTCTACCGACCGGACGACGATGCAGCCGGGATAATTCTCCGCATGATCGGAGGTTATCACGATGTTGGTGCGGTTGGGCAATGCCCCCTTCGGCAATGATTCATAGGTCTTCCGGCCCATGATCACGGTGTGTCCCGTGGTGATCTGTTTAAAGCGCTTCAGATCGTTGGGCAGATGACAAAGCAGGTCGCCTCCGCGTCCGATGGCATTCTGCTCATCAAGCGCAACGATGAGCGCAATATGGGTGCTGTGCGCTTCTCTCATATCGATACAGCTCCTTTGATATGTGGATGGGGATCATAGCCGATCAGTTCGAAATCCTCGTAGCGGAATCCGAAGATATCCTTCACATCGGGGTTGATCTTCATCTCAGGCAAGGGGCGTGGCTCGCGTGAGAGTTGCAGTTTCACCTGCTCCAGATGGTTCAGGTAGATATGTGCGTCGCCGAAGGTGTGCACGAAATCGCCCTCCTGCAGACCTGTCACCTGGGCCATCATTTTCAGTAGCAAGGCATAGGAAGCGATATTGAAAGGCACACCCAGGAAAATATCGGCGCTGCGTTGGTAGAGCTGCAGGCTCAGCTTCCCGCTGGCCACATAAAACTGAAAAAAAGCATGACAGGGTGGGAGGTTCATATTGGGAATATCGGCCACATTCCACGAGCTGACGATGATGCGGCGTGAATCGGGATTCGTTTTGAGGGTGTTGACCACCTGAGATATCTGGTCGATATGCCCCCCGTTGTAGTCGGGCCATGAGCGCCACTGATAACCATAAATATGTCCGAGATCTCCCTCTTCGTCCGCCCATTCGTCCCATATCCTTACGCCATTGTCGTTCAAATATTTAATATTTGTATCTCCTTTCAGAAACCAGAGCAGTTCGTGTATGATCGATTTCAGATGGAGTTTTTTGGTGGTGAGCACGGGAAAGCCGTCACTCATCCTATACCGGCTCTGGTGGCCGAAAATGCTGATTGTTCCCGTTCCGGTGCGATCCTCTTTTTGCACCCCCTCATCGAGCACCCGTTGCAATAAATCGAGATATTGTTTCATGATTTTTTATTTTAGCTATAAGCTATAAGCTATAAGCTATAAGCTATAAGCTGTAAGCAATAAGCCATAAACCATAAGCATTCAGTTATCAGACAAAAATAACGTTTTTTTTGCTCAGGACAAGTGAATATTGAAAACTATAAGAAAATGGATGCACGAAGCAGGCTTTTCTACCCTTAGTGTTAAAACTTTTCTTCCTTTTTATTGTTTTATTGAAATAAAAGTTTTTTTACGTCAGAAAGGCAAGGATATAAACTTCAAAAAAATAAAAGTATGAAAAAGAAATTTTTTTTATTCAGTCTCTCTACACTATTGGTACTCTTTCTCGGATACGGATGCTCTGATGATGATTTCTTATCAGATCGTGAAATACAGGAAATGATTGATAATTCACTGAATGGTCAATGGCAGATTATCCCAATCGATATAGCGGGTTCTGATTGGCAATGGTTTGAAAACGATTATGAAGGATATTACTTGGCAACAGTGGATCTTCCCGAATTAACCGATTATATTTTTGACGACGGAGCAGCGCACGCTTATTATTATTTTGATGAAAATAGAAAAACAGCATTGCCCTATGTTAAGACCACAATAGCGGATAATGGAATTCCATTTACAGAAACATATAGTTGTGATTTTGAATTGGGAAATCCGTCAACTGTCACATTTTACCTGGAAGCTTCAGATGGAGGAAAATATGATGGTAATCCTCCTGCAGCGAAATTTACGGTTTTATTAATTTACTAATCAGATAAATAACGGCAGCGCATCTGCCACCACGAAGGAACTGCCGCCGATGAAGATGCAATCATTTTCATCGGCGTTTTTTATGGCTTCCGCCACAGCTTCCGCCACGCTCCCGAAAGATTCTCCATGTAGTCCATGAAAGGCTGCCTGCTCCTGAAGCAAATGCTCATCCAGTGCCCGTTCCACCGATGCACGGGTAAAGTAATACCGACACGCTTTGGGCAGCAGGGACAACACACTTTCTGTATCTTTGTCGTTCGCCATTCCAAACACCAGATGAAGCCGGTTGTATTGCTCTGCCTTCAGTTGTTCCATCACATCGTGCAGCCCATGTGCGTTGTGTGCGATGTCGCAGATGATCCTGGGTCTCTCCTGCAACAGTTGCCAGCGTCCCTGCAGGCCGGTTAGGGAGATTACCTGCGAGAATCCCTGGTATACCGCATTGTGTGGAATCGTAAATCCCTGTTCCATCAGTAACCTTGTTGCAGTGAGCACGGTACGTGTATTCTTTTTCTGTGCGAATCCACCCAGTTCGCCAATTATTACTGGGTATTCGCGGGTATGATAAATCCATTTGGAACCCTTTCTCACCGCGGAAAGATCGTTGACTTCCTCCTCCGCAAAACGGATGGGTGCATTCAAGGCCGCAGCCTTGTTGCGAAACAGCTGCTCCACCTCCTTCTCACCTTTCTCACCAATCACCACCGGTACTCCCGGCTTGATGATGCCTGCCTTTTCTACCGCAATTTGTGGGAGGGTGTCACCCAGAAACTTCATATGATCGAAGCCGATGTTGGTGATGATGCTCAATACCGGAGTAATGATGTTGGTGCTGTCGAGCCGCCCCCCCAGGCCTACTTCAATCACGGCCACATCTACCTCCTGTTCGGCAAACCAGAGAAAAGCCATCTCCATGGTCAGCTCAAAGAAGGAGGGCATGACCGGCTCAAACTGATCTTTGTATTTTTCCACAAAGTCCACCACAAAATCTTTCTCAATCATTGCACCGTTCACGCGTATTCGCTCGCGGAAGTCGATCAGATGAGGTGAGGTGTAGAGGCCTGTTTTGTAACCAGCAGTCTGCAGAATGGCTGCCAGCAGGTGAGAGGTGGATCCCTTGCCGTTTGTGCCGGCCACATGGATGGTCCCATAGTGCCGGTGGGGGTGTCCGAAGATACGGTCGAGGGCCAGGCTGTTGCTCAGTCCCACCTTGTAAGCGCGCTCCCCGATGCGTTGGTATTCCGGCATCTGGCTGTAGAGATAATCGAGTGTCTCTTCGTAATTCATAAGTGATGCGATGATATGTTTGGTGGGTACAAAAATAAGCGTTTCGGAGTTACCGAAACGCTTGTTTGAAAAAGATTTGCATGAAGTTTAGTTTTTCAGCGGCAGTACCGAGTATTGCCGGGAGTAGCGTAGCTGCTGATCCACGTAGTTCTCATCATAGGAGATGGTCACATCGGTTACTTTTCCGTTCTCATCGGTCACCAGCTTATAGACAGGGTTCACGAATCCTTTATAGGGAGCGATATTCAACGCCTCGTAACGGGCCAGCACCTCTTTATGCAGTTCCGGGTCCACTTTTACGCCGTAGCTTTCCACCAACTGTTTGCCGGCTTCGAAGTCGCCTTCCGACTTGATCCGTTGTACCTCTGCCAGCAGTTCGCCGAAGAGCGCGCGCAGCTTCTCGTAGTCATTGACCACCACGTAGGTCTTGCCATCCCGTTGTGTCAGTTCCACCACCTTTTCATCGCTGCCCTTTTCAATTACCCAGCGGGAGATCAGTGCCCTGTTGCGCATATGGGCCTGTTCAATATCCTTTCCCGGTTGGATGCGTGTGAGCTGTGTCATGGCCCCATTCATGATGTAGGAGTAGTATTCCGCCTTATAGGCTTCGTTATCGGGAAGCAGTCCCAGTTCCACCAGCTTCGGGTCGGCCAGGTAATAGAGTGCGAACAGGTCGGCACGCGTCTCCTCCAACGGAGAGCCATAGGCCTGCAGCACATCGGAGCTCACACCGGGGAGCAGCTTACCGGAGCCGTGCCCCAGGCATTCGTGCAGGTCGGTATGGAGATTACCGGTGAGCGTACCATATTTTTTAGATCGTTCCCGTTCGGTGTCGCTCCACATGAACTCTTCCTTGAAGCCGTTACCTTCGGCTGCCTTGTCATAGGCGTATGTGATGTTATCGATGGTGACCGATTTGGAACCATGGTCGCGGCGAATCCAGTCTGAGTTCGGCAGGTTGATGCCGATGGGTGTGGCCGGGTAGCAGTCGCCCCCCAGGATGGCTGCCGTGATCACCTTGGCCGATACCCCTTTCACCTCCTCTTTCTTGAAGCGATCGTCGATGGGTGAGTGGTCTTCGAACCACTGTGCGTTCTCGCTGATGACCCGGGTGCGTTCCGAAGCTTCGATGCTCTTGAAGTTGACCATTGCTTCCCAGCTGCCTTTCAGTCCGAGCGGGTCGGTATAGGTCTCGATGAAGCCGTTGATGAAGTCAACGCGCGAGGTGGTGTCGGTCACCCACTTCACCGAGTAGTCGTCGAATGTTTTCAGGTCGCCACTACGGTAGTAGTCGATCAGCAGGTTGATCACCTCTTTCTGGTGGTCGTTTTCGGCGACGGCTGCCGCTTTCTCCAACCACCCGATGATCCGTTCGATCGCCTTGTCGTACATGCCATCCAGCTTCCACACCTGTTCAGCTACCTTGCCCTCGATCTTTTTCACCTTGCTGTTCAGGCCGTAGGAGACCGGCGTCTCGTCGGCAGGGTCCTTCATCGCGTTGTAGAACGCTTCCACCTCCTGCTGGGTCACCCCCTCGTAGAAGTTCACCGCCGAGGTCTGTACGATATCCGTTCCCGGTGTCTGGTTCATCCGTTTGGGCATCACTGCCGGATCGAACATCACCGGCAGAATCTCCTGGAGGGTCTCATCGGCCGCCATCCCATCACGGAATGGCATCCGTCCCGGGTCGACACTCTTCACAAGCTTCACAAAGTAATCCTGTGAAAACTGTGGCATGATCTTGTCTTCCGAGTAGTGGTGGTGGATGCCGTTGGCCATCCAGATCTGTTTCAGATAGGTCTCGAACTGCTTCCACTCTTCGGACGATTTGTCGCCCATGTAGTTCTCGTACACCCCTTCGCAGACGCGACGGATGGTGAGGTTGTAGCGGTTGTGCTGGTCCCAGAGGATGTCGCGTCCTTCCAGGGCAGCCTGTGACAGGTAATAGATCAGCTCTTTCTGCTGAAGAGAGAGGCTGTTGAACCCCGGTACAGGATAACGCAGAATTTCGATGTCGGCAAAACGGTCAACCTTGTATTCAAAAGTAGCGTCGATGCCGTCGTCAACCGGTTCACTGCCGGCCTGTTTACCCTGGGTGCAGGCTCCCAGCAGGATGAGTGATGTAAACATGTAGATGACTTTCTTCATAATCAGTTTGTTTTATACTTGTAGGTCACACCCGCCAGCTCTTCGTTGGCCTGGGTGATCTTCTTTTTGAGGCTCTCCTTATAAGCTGCCAGCTTCATTTGTGCCGTATCGTCGCCGGTGGCGATCATCTGCAGGGCAAGGATGGCTGCATTGAGTGCGCCATTGATGCCAACAGTTGCCACCGGAATACCTGGAGGCATCTGCACGATGGACAGTAGTGCATCGAGGCCATCGAGAGAGGCTTTGATCGGTACACCAATCACCGGCAGGGTGGTCATTGAGGCAATCACTCCCGGCAGGTGTGCGGCCATGCCGGCAGCGGCGATGATCAACTTGATGCCCCTCTCTCTTGCTCCTTTGGCAAACCGCTCCACCTCTTCGGGTGTGCGGTGTGCCGAGAGGGCATTCATCTCAAAGGGGATCTCCATCTCGTTGAGAAACTGAGCTGCTTTTTCCATGACGGGCAGATCGGACGTACTGCCCATGATGATGCTTATCGATGGTTTCATAACTGTTTTTAAGTGAATGAATGATTAAAAAGGGAATCGCTTCTCCATAAGTGATTCCCTGCAGGATATCGTATGCTTACTTGCCCGTGAATTCCTTGTAGGCAGAGGCCGTCATCAGCTGATCCATTTCCGCAGGATCTTTCACGGCTACACGGATGATCCATCCCTCACCGAAAGGGTCGCGGTTCACCAGCTCCGGGGCGTCATCCAACCTGGCATTTACCTCCAGAACCTTACCTGAAAGCGGCATGATCAGGTCGGAAACGGTTTTTACCGCTTCAATACTGCCAAAGACCTCGCCTTGCGACAGGTTTTCGCCCTGGCTGGTCACATCCACATAGACAATCTCACCCAGTTCATCCTGCGCAAAATCGGTGATGCCCACATAGGCTTCACCGCCCTCCAGTCGCACCCATTCATGGTCGGAGGAATACTTTACATTTTCGGGAAAATTCATAGCAATCGTTATTTTTTTAGGAATGTTGTTTTGATCGGGTAAATGTAATACAATATTTTATAATGTCAAAAAGAGATGGAACGATTTATATCAGATCACCGTTCCTCCCCAGACAAAGAGGAACGAAACCAAAAAGCCAAGCAGGAATCCGGCTATCACCTGGTACAGCGTATGTCGCCGCAGGATGAGCCTTGAGGTTCCTATCAGACCCGCAATGATAAATAATCCCATAAACATGTAATAGGGATTGGACTGCTCCACGAAATAGCTTACAGCCATGGCTCCGCCAATAAGTCCCCCCATACCGAACATGTGGGCGCTGATTTTCCAGGTGAGCGTGATCAGGATGGCAATCACCATGATCGCTACCGAGGCGGCCATAATCATCAGAAACCATGTCGGCATCCCCATTCTGGAGTAGTAGACAATCATCGCTGAATAGGAGATGAGTGTGATAAGGTAGGGGAATATTCGTTCTCTCCGTATCTTCAGCGATAGGTCAGAAATGATTCGTAAACGGTAAAGCATGTAGATGAGCAGTCCCGGGATTGCAAATGAGAAAAGCAGCACCGGCAGGAGAATTTGCCAGAATAGAGGGCGGTAGATCGTGCCGAAGTAGGTGTATAGAAAAAGGAGCATCACCCCGTAGGTGGGCATCAGCAAGGGTTGGAATATGGTGGAGATGATATGAGCAATCGTTTTCATCCTGATGGGGTTCCTTTCAATGGGGTTCCTTTTGATAAACCCACAAAGTTACATTTTTTTTCTCAAACGGGAGACAGGGATATTCAGTTGTTCCCGGTATTTTGCAACGGTACGACGGGCGATCAGGTACCCTTTTTCGTTGAGGATCCGCGTAAGCTGGTCGTCGGTCAACGGTCGCTTAGGATTTTCACCTTCGATGCTATCCTTTAGAATCATCTTCACTTCTCGAGATGAAATATCCTCACCCTCTGAGGTTTGCATCGCTTCTGAGAAGAAATACTTCAGCGGGTAGATGCCGTTGTTGGTTTGCACATATTTGCTGTTGCTCACCCGTGAAACTGTAGAGATATCGAACCCGGTCCTTTCGGCCACATCTTTGAGCACCATCGGCTTGAGTTGTGATTCATCTTCGTTCAGGAAAAAGTCATACTGCAGGTTCACGATCGCCTCCATGGTACGCAGCAGGGTGTTTTGCCTTTGCTTCACAGCATCGATAAACCATTTAGCCGAATCAACCTTCTGCTTCATGAACAACATCGCCTGTTTATCGTCGGACGACATGCTCTCCCGGTTTTCCTGGTACCCTTTTAGCATCTCATAGAAGCTGTTGTTCACTTTCAGGTTTGGAATATTGCTGTTGTTGAGGTGGATGGTCACCTGTCCGTTGTATGTGTCGACCAGGAAGTCGGGGGTGATATTGTTCATGGCTGTTTGCAGAGTGCCTCCCACGGCGTTGCCCGGTTTGGGATTGAGTGAGGTGATCTCTTCAATTGCATTCCGGAGATCATCGGGTGTGATGTTCATCTGTTGGATGATTTTATCGAAATGCTTCCGGGAGAACGCTTCAAAATAATCGGTCAGGATGGCTTCCGCCAGTTTCACAGGTGCGGATGGCTCTTTCCGGGCCAGCTGCAGCAGTAGGCACTCCTGCAGATTGCGTGCTCCCACCCCAGCCGGATCCAACTCCTGTATCTCGTATAAGAGGTCTTCAAGTTGCAGAGGAGTCACCTCCAGTTGTTGCTGAAAGAGCAGATCGTCGGCGATGGCCTGCAGTTCACGCTGAAGGTAGCCATTTTCATCCAGGTTACCGATGATATAGGTGGCGATGGTATGGCGACGTTCATCCAGATTGAGCAGGCTGAGTTGCTCCAGGAGAGAGTCGATCAGCGACTGGTCGTCGTAGTAGCTGATTTCGGCGAAACCCTGTTCGTTTGTACGATCTCTCTGACCGATGTGGTAGTCGGGGATATCCTCATCTGAGATGTAGTCGCCAAGCATGATCTCATCCTGTGTGATCTCATCTTCTTTCTCCTGTTCATTTTCATCGGGATCGTTCAACGGCTCATCGTTGCCGGTCTCCAGAGCCGGATTATCCTCCACCTCCTGCTTGATACGGTCTTCTACCTCTACGGTGTTCAGTTCCACCAGCTTGATCACCTGCATCTGCAGAGGAGAAAGCCGCTGAGTCTGTTTCAGTTCCTGTTGCTGTTTGAGCGCCATATTTGATGGGATATTTTGGAAGCAAAGATAGAGATTTCTCTTCCAAAAAACAATCCTCTGTGTGCCTCGCGAAACAGAATATGCGATAGAGAGGATTAAAATAGGGCTGCTTTATTCAGATTTAAAACTTTTTCTTACCTTTGAATCACTAAACAGAGATCGCAATGATATTCAAATTTCTTATTCTTTCCGATGAAGTGGAGGACTTCAAAAGAGAAATAACCATTGATGCAGATGCCACATTCCTGGAGCTTTACAGGGCGATTGTTGATTGCACCGGTTTCAGTGATCGTGAGATGGCCTCTTTCTTCTTGTGCGACAGCAAATGGCGTAAGGAGAAGGAGATCACCCTTGTGGAGATGGATACCTATTCCGATGAAGATTCTTTCATCATGGAGGAGTGTGTATTGAGTGATTTTCTGGAAGATGAGAAGCAGAAGATGATGTTTGTGTTTGATTACCTCACCGAAAGAGCACTTTATATAGAACTTTCAGAAATCATTCCCGGCAAGAGCCAGGATAAACCGCGCTGTACCCTCTCCGAAGGCGAAGCTCCCAGACAACAGATGACCCCAGAAGAGATTGGGACAGAATCTTCGTCGATCGATTTGGGTGAATCTTTCTACGGCGATGAGAGTTTTGACCTGGAGGAGCTGGATAAAGAAGGCTTTGAAGGATTGGATACCTTCACCACTGATCAGGGTGAAAATGATCTTCACTGACAGCGCTTCATCATGAAAACCCTGCTCGTGCTCCTTGGTCCCACGGGCGTGGGAAAGACCGAATGGAGCATCCGGCTGGCATCCGCACTGCAGGTTCCGATCCTATCGGCTGACTCACGACAGGTCTATCGTGGCATGCAGATCGCTACGGCAGCACCCACTGCTGATCAATTGCAGCGTGTGCCCCATTATTTTGTAGGGAGCTTGTCACCTGAAACCTATTACAGTGCCAGCAGCTATGAGCAGGATGTGCTCTCGTTGCTGGAAGAGCTCTTTGAGCACCACCGGGTGGTGATTCTCTCAGGTGGTTCCATGATGTATATTGATGCGATCTGCAAGGGGATGGATGAGCTGCCTATCGTGGATGAGTCGCTGCGTCATGAACTACAGGAGCTTTACCAACGGGAAGGGCTTGATCCCATCCGTCGACAGCTGAAATTGCTTGATCCGGTTTTTTACGGACAGGTGGATCTGAAGAATCCTCAGCGGTTGATTCATGCGCTGGAGATCTGTCTGATGGCAGGTAAGCCCTACTCCTCATTGCGTACCAATCCCGAAAGAGAGAGACCATTCCGCATCCTGAAGATCGGGTTCACCCGTGATCGGCCGGAGCTCTATGACCGCATCAACCAACGGGTGGAGAAGATGCTGGAGGAGGGTCTGCTGGAGGAGGCAAGCAGCTTTTACCCGCTGCGTCATCTCAATGCGCTCAACACAGTAGGCTACAAGGAGCTGTTTCGTTATTTCGACGGGGAGTGGTCACTGGAGAAGGCCATTGAAAAGATCAAGCAGCACACCCGCAACTATGCACGCAAGCAGCTTACCTGGTTCAAAAAGGATAAGGAGATTCACTGGATCAATCTCTCTGAGCAGGAGAGGGATGTGATGGCGGAGGTGATGCAATTGCTGGAACAGTCGCGATGAACATCTCCATTCCTTTGCGGAGCTTTTTATTTTAGCATAACTTTTCCCCGGCACTTGTTGGATAATTGGGATAAATGTGCTAATTTTGCGTCACCTTTCAGAGAGAGAAATAAAATTCTTCAGTAGCTCAGTCGGTTAGAGCATCTGACTGTTAATCAGAGGGTCGTTGGTTCAAGTCCAACCTGAAGAGCAGAGAGGTACAGTTTTCAAGGGTGAATAAATTCTTCAGTAGCTCAGTCGGTTAGAGCATCTGACTGTTAATCAGAGGGTCGTTGGTTCGAGTCCAACCTGAAGAGCAGAAAACGGGTCTGATGACTCGTTTTTTATACCTGGAAAATCTAATCTTTATCAACAAATAATTTCCGATGCTTATATTTTTTATCATTGTCTGCCAATACCTTGGCAGCATCATAGGTTTTATGAGCTGATTCGAGCCTGTATTTCACATATTCATTTCGTTCTTCATTAGTCATATCCGGATTCCTTCCCGAGAAACATCATGAAAAATTCTTCCCATATTTCGAAATTATTCACCACTAAAATTTCTTAGGTCTTCCCTGAGGTAGAAAATAATGAAATGGTGAAGTCCGGCACTAGAATGATTCCGCATTTTAACAAAAGACAGATGAAAGAAGTGTTGTTGGAAGTTCATTTTGAAAATAATATCACTTAACTTTGGAGGTGATAAATCCCGATAAAAATAGTAATTGTCGATGATGGTTTTTCTGAGATGAAATTGTCATCCGGTGATTAATTTTTGTAGTAAATGAATAATATATTGATTGCTGCTTGCACCCATGCGGCAACCAAGACAATGGAAGCTCGCATCAATATGTCGGTGGAAATGGTTCAAAACATTGTTGAATTTTATGAAGGAACATATCCGGTGTCACGGGTTAACTGACTTGTGTTATTTATGACGGCAGAAAAAATAAAACAACAGCTCATTACTTTTGGAAATCCCGAAAAAGCAGCGCATTCGAAACGTTTCTTCAAAACCGGAAAAGGGCAATATGGCGAAGGAGACCGGTTTATTGGATGTACCGTTCCGGAAACGCGGAGTGTGGCCCGGGTTCATTATCATACGTCATTCACGGAATTGAAAAAACTGCTGAGTGATGAATTGCATGAGTGTCGTCTTTGCGCACTGATGATCCTGGTGGCTCAGTTTCAGAAAGCTGATGAATTGAAACGCAGTGAGATCGTAGATTTTTATCTGGGTCACACCAGTCGTATCAACAATTGGGATCTGGTGGATTATTCGAGTTATCAAATTATTGGAGAATGGCTGAAAAACAAAGAAGATCGCTCGTTGTTATACACACTGGCACAAAGCAGTCTGTTATGGGAACAACGCATAGCGATGGTATCGACAATGGCTTTCATCCGGAATAACGATTTTGCGGACACCATACACTTGTCGGAGTTATTCCTGACGCACAGGCACGACCTGATGCAAAAAGCCTGCGGCTGGATGCTGCGAGAGGTAGGCAAGCGCGATGAAGCGGTGCTGGCCAGCTTTCTGGAGCGCTTTCACCAAGTAATGCCTCGCACAATGCTGCGTTATGCCATAGAACGGCTTGCGCCTGAAAAGAAAGGTTACTACATGCAGCGCCCCAAATAAACTTTGAAGATGATTCATACACATACCTTGTCAAACGGATTGCGTGTCATTCACCGTGATGCCTTATCCGAAATATCCCATTGCGGCATTGTGGTCAACAGCGGTTCGCGCGATGAGTACCCCGAAGAGGCCGGCATGGCACATTTTGTGGAGCACATGCTCTTCAAGGGTACCCGCAGGCGGCGGGCTCATCATATCGCCGGTCGGATGGAGCGTGTGGGGGGCGAGCTCAATGCCTACACCACCAAGGAGGAGACATTTTATTATGCCACTTTCCTGGGTGAATATTTCCCCCGTGCTGTAGAGCTTCTGGCAGATATGCTGTTTCAGTCGGAGTTCTCACCCCTGCTGATCGATCGTGAACGGGAGGTGGTTCTCGACGAGATCAACTCCTATCGTGATGCTCCCTCGGAGCTGATCTTTGATGATTTTGAGAACATGGTTTTTGCCGGGCATGAGCTGGGACACTATATCCTGGGCGTTCCTGAAACGCTGAACCTGTTCACGCGTGATCAGATCTTACGCTTTATTGAGCGTCAGTACCATCCCTCACGGATGGTGTTCTTCTCCACCGGCAGGATCCCTTTCCCAAAGGTGGTAAAACTGTTGGAGAGATACTTCTCTGTTGCACCGCCGACGGTGGAAGTGAATAAGAGAGTTGCGCCCTCACCTTCCTATCTGCCGCGGAAAGAACTACTCCAGAAGAACACGTCGCAGAGCCATGTGATGGTTGGAATACCTGCCCTTTCGATGCACCATCCGCAGCGATATGCGCTGCTTTTGCTGAACAACATATTGGGTGGAGACAGTCTCAACAGTCGCCTCAATGCCTCTCTGCGGGAGAAACATGGGTTGGTTTACCATGTGGAGTCAAATGTGACCCTCTATAGTGACACCGGTCTGTTTGCCATCTATTTTGCAGGCGACCCGCAACAGCGCGAGCGTAGCATCCGGCTTGTGAGGAAGGAGATCAGCCGCCTGCTGGAGAAGGAGCTGACGCCCATGCAGCTCAACCTGGCGAAACGACAGTGGAAAGGACAACTGGGCATTGCCGCCGGGCAGATTGAAAACTACACCCTGTCCATGGCGAAACAGTTCCTGCACACCGGTCGCAATCTCTCGTTGGAGGAGGTGTTCGCCCGTATTGATGCGATCACTGCCGCCGAGATACATGCCACATCGCGCAATCTGTTTGGTAAAGAGCTATATGAGCTCTCCTATCTATGAATCTCCATTTTCTCGTTTTTTTATATAATGATTGCTGCCGAACAATTTGATTTAGTAACTGTTCTATGAGTAGTTTGGAAGTAACCATCTTCGAAACCTACAATCAATCGAGAAAATTAACTTAATGAATGAGATTATGAACAAAATGAGATTAATAGCAGTAGTTGCTTTCCTTGCCGTGGTTACGGCAGTCAGCGCGCAGGTGAGTCTGGGCATCAAGGGAGGAATGAACTTGTCGAATCTGGTATATGACGATGAAGTGGATGATAAGAACCCGAAGATCGGTTTCAACATCGGACTGGCAGCAGATGTCGATTTTGCACCTAACGTAGCCTTGCAGACCGGATTGTTCTTCAGTACCAAAGGATCTAAATTAGTGGTGGATGAAATCGATGCCGAATTTACTGAAAATCTGATGTACCTGCAGCTTCCTGTGCACATTGCTTATAAGGTAGATGTCACTCCTGGTACGCGGGTGGTATTTCATGCCGGTCCTTATGCCGCCTATGGCGTGGGAGGAAGCAGGGAAGCCAAAGTAGGTAACCTTAGCGGCGAATGGGATGTAGACGACATATTTGGAGATGCCAATGGTCAGTACAAACCTTTTGATGCCGGCCTGGGACTCGGTGTAGGTGCTGAGTTTGGTGCTTTCCTGGTAGATTTAGGATGGGACATGGGTCTGGTCGACATCTCCAACTGGGATAATGGCAATGTGAAAAACCAGAACGCATATCTTTCAGTCGGCTACAAATTCTAACCGGCTGTTATAGAGATTCAGAACCCTGCAATTGAAGTTGCAGGGTTTTTTTCATTTTTAGATCAGTGATTTGCTCAAAAGATAGGGTATCCATTGGAATTTTTCTATTTTTGTAGAATAAGAAAAAAGGTTCATCCAATGAAACGAGCATTTAAACTGTTTACACCCATGTTGATGACTAAAAGAAATATGCTGATTCTCTCGCTCTTTCTGGTATCCAGTTCCCTGCCGGCCCAGTCCCCTTTGGAACGATTTATTGCTCATCCCGCCCTGACACATGCTTCGGTGGGTATTTCCGTGGTGGATATGGCAACAGGAAGTTCTGTGGTGGCATACGATGCGGAGAAATCCCTTACGCCCGCATCGGTATTGAAACTGATTACCACAGCCACCGCACTGGAAACATTGGGAGAAAACTATCGTTACAAAACCGATATTGCGATCGATGCCGATGATCCCTCCCGCATCCTGGTGATCGGGTCGGGTGATCCCACCCTGGGAAGTGAAGCCTTTGATGATCATCCTGATGCTTTTTTCGTCACTGTGGCCGATGTCCTCCGGAAAGCATTGCCTCATGACAGGGAGTATTCCATCTACGTGGTGGATGACCTGTTTGGGTATAACGGTGTCTCGCCCGAGTGGACCTGGATCGATATGGGGAACTATTACGCTGCGGGTGCTTACGGTATCAGCATCTTCGACAACAGTTACAAACTCATCTTTGATACTACCGACAGAAACAGCTGTCCGAAGATCCTGCGTACTGAACCTGAGATGCAACAGCTCACTTTCCGGAATGAGCTGACGCTGAACACCACTGGTCGAGACAACGGTTACATCTATGGTGCACCTTTCTCGAATGAGAGATTTCTGAGGGGCGATATCCCCGGAGGAAGAAGGGAGTTTGGTATCAAGGGAGATATTCCCGATCCGGGTTTGATGTTGGGTGAGACGCTGGCTGGGTATCTCTCCCGTGCGGGATTGAAGATCGGCAACGTGGAAACGGCGCGGGTGGACTATCTTTCCAAAAATTGCCACAGAGACACCTCTGATCGTACCCGGGTTGGAAAGGTGCTTTGCACGCATGTTTCACGCCCCCTGAAAGAGATCATCCGTGAGGTGAATGTGGAGAGCAACAATCACTATGCCGAACACCTGATCCGCACCCTCGGGAGGAAGCAGAAAAGTAATATTTACGAAGATGCGCTGGAGGCCGGTGTGACGTATGTGGGTGATTTCTGGAAAAGCAAGGATATCACAACCACTTCGTTGCAGATGTATGACGGCAGCGGCCTGGCACCACAAAACGCGGTGAGCCCGCAACTGCTGACCGATCTGCTGGTTTATATGTACACCCGGAGTAGTTACGCATCCCTCTTCTTCGATTCTCTGCCAAAAGCGGGGCAGGAGGGGACGCTCAAATCATTTCTGAGAAATACAAAGCTGAGCGGCAAAATAGCCGCCAAAAGTGGCAGCATTGGCGGAGTACAGTGCTACGCAGGGTATCTGATCGACCGCAACAAAAGATATGCCTTTACAGTGATGGTGAATAAATTCAGTGGCACCCGGCCACAGGTGAGGAGTGCCATTGAACTGTTACTGCTGGGATTGTAGTTTTATTGCTCCACTATAGCCACCAGTTCAATTTCAAAAACCAAGGTGGTGTAACCCTGTATATTTCCGGATCCTGATTCTCCGTATCCCAGCTTCCAGGGAATCCATACTTCCCACTTGGCACCCACCTGCATATGTTGCAGAGCGGTGGAGAAACCATCCACAACGCCGCTTACGGGAAGTGTTCTGGGAATGTTGTTGTTGCTGGTTGTATCAAAAATCACTTTATTGTAAATAATGTTTCCTTTGTCATCGGTATAGGTATCGGGCTCTGACCAGATATTCTTATACCAGCCGGTATAGAGCACCTTCACCTGGTCGGTAAAATAGGGCGTTGCACCATCACCCTGCTGGATCTCTTTGACCATGATAAAACCCTTTCCGGATTGGGAATTTATTTTCGTGTATTCCGGGTTGGCAGCTATAGAAGCGAATTGCGCCTCGTTATCCAGTTTCCACTTGTCGTCGAACGTTTCCGTTTCGTCGCATGCAGTAAACAGGATGGCCATGCACACAGCAGTGAGTAAGGACAGACGTAATCTCATTATTTTATCTTGTTAGTTGTTTCAGTAAATATTTCAAATCAGTTTTTTCAGCAATCACCTGTTGCAGTGAGTCGATGGTCACCCTCTCCTGTGCCATCGTATCGCGGTAACGGATGGTGACGGTGTTGTCCTCGAGCGTCTGGTGGTCGATGGTGGCACAGAAAGGAGTGCCGATGGCATCCTGACGGCGGTAGCGCTTGCCGATGCTGTCTTTCTCATCATACTGGCAGGCGAAGCTGAACTTCAGTTCATTCATGATCTCACGCGCTTTCCCGGGCAGTCCGTCTTTCCTTACCAGTGGCAGGATGGCAAGCTTCACCGGGGCCAGGGCAGGGGGGAGTTTCAACAGTGCCCGAACCTCTCCTCCTTCCAGTGTTTCCTCACAATAAGTGGCCGCCAGGATAGAGAGAAACATCCTGTCCACGCCGATGGAAGTCTCCACCACGTAGGGTATGTAGGATCTGTTCTGCTCCGGATCGAAGTATTGCAGTTTCTTGCCGGAATATTTCTCATGCTGGCTCAGGTCGAAGTCGGTCCGTGAATGTATCCCTTCCACCTCCTTGAAGCCGAACGGCATCTCAAACTCAATGTCGCTTGCGGCATTGGCATAGTGCGCGAGCTTGTCGTGATCATGAAAACGGTACTTCTCCGCCCCGAAGCCGAGAGCCTGGTGCCACTTCATGCGAAATGCCTTCCAGTGCTCGAACCACTTCAGCTCCTCACCCGGCGACACGAAAAACTGCATCTCCATCTGTTCGAACTCCCGCATGCGGAAGATGAACTGACGGGCGACAATCTCGTTGCGGAAGGCTTTGCCGATCTGGGCGATGCCGAACGGGATCTTCAAACGGCTGGTCTTCTGCACATTGAGGAAGTTGACGAAGATGCCCTGTGCCGTCTCGGGGCGGAGGAACACCTTCATGGCGCCGTCGGCCGTGGAGCCCATCTCGGTGGAGAACATCAGGTTGAACTGACGCACCTCGGTCCAGTTGCGGGTACCGCTGATGGGGCAAACGATCTCACAGTCGATGATGATCTGCCGCAGCTCCTCCAGGTTGTTGTCGTTCAATGCTTTTGTAAAACGGGCATGGATCTCATCCCGCTTCTGCCGGGTTTCCAGCACGCGGGGATTGGTCTCCCGGAACATCTGCTCGTCGAAGCTCTCGCCAAATCGCCTGGCCGCCTTCTGTACCTCTTTCTCTATCTTTTCGTCATACTTCGCAAGGTGCTCCTCGATGAGTACATCGGCGCGGTAACGCTTTTTGCTGTCTTTGTTGTCGATGAGCGGGTCGTTGAAGGCATCCACATGTCCCGATGCCTTCCATACGGTGGGGTGCATGAAGATGGCGGAATCTAATCCCACCACGTTCTCGTGCAGCAGCACCATGCTGTCCCACCAGTATTTCTTGATGTTGTTTTTGAGTTCCACGCCCATTTGACCGTAGTCATACACGGCAGCCAGCCCGTCATAGATCTCGCTCGAAGGGAATACATACCCGTACTCTTTACAATGTGATACCAGTTTCTTGAAAACCTCTTCCTGTTGTGCCATATTCAATTTGGGGGATCATGCTGTCTGCGCTTTTTCAGCACTCGGCAGCATGCATTTGTTTCTGATTGCTCTCTGTTCACTATTTACAACCTGCAAAGTAAACGGTTTTTTTCGGAATTTTGGGCACCAAAATGCTTAAAGATAAATAATGATGCCATTTTGAGGCCGGCATCAGGGAAAAATTGTATTTTTGCACCTTACACACACAATTCGACACACAAAGAATAGGAGAGAGATGGCAGGTGGAATGAGATCGTTGGCAAAGGAGACCTTTTTCTATGGATTGGGCAGCGTGTTACCCAGGCTCCTGAGCTGGTTCCTCTCCCTCTACTGGGCGTTCGCCCTGCCCCGGGTGGATGATATCGGCGTGCTGACCAACTTTTACGCCTGGGTAGCCCTGTTGCAGGTGATCCTCACCTATGGCATGGAGACCGGTTTCTTCCGCTTTGCCAACAAGGAGTCAGATCCTACCAGGGTCTTCTCCACTGCCTTTATCAGCATCCTCTCTTCCACACTCCTCTTTTTGGTATTGTCACTCCTCTTCCTGAAACCGGCGGCTTTTGCACTGGGCGGCAGTGAGATGAAACCGCATTACCTGCTGCTGATGGTGCTGATCCTCTGCTTCGATGTGGTAGGCGCTATCCCCTTTGCCAACCTGCGCTTCAAGAAAAGGCCCATCCGATTCGCTGCCATCAAGCTGGTCAACGTGGGGTTGACCATCCTGATCAACCTCTTCTTCTTCCTGGTTTGCCCCCTCCTGCAGGAGCGGTTTCCCGATGCTTTTGCATGGTTCAACCTGAGCCGGGGTGTCGATTACATCCTGATCGCCAACCTCACCGCTTCGGTGGTGCAGCTACTGATGGTCTCCTCTGAGCTGAGGATCCGTTTCACTTTCGATAAATCGTTGCTGAACAGGATGTTACGTTACTCCTTTCCGATACTGATCCTGGGTATCGCCGGCATCCTCAACCAGACGGTGGACAAGATCCTCTTCCCCTGGTTCTATCCAGACAAGGCGAATGCATTCCGGGAGCTGGGCATCTACGGACAGAACTTCAAGATCGCCATCATCATGGTGATGTTCACCCAGTCGTTCCGATACGCCTTCGAACCTTTTATCTTTGCACGTAACAGGGAGGCTGCCGGCGATCGTCAGTCATTCAGTGACGCCACCCGCTATTTCATTCTCTTCGGGTTGCTGATTTTCCTCTTGACTACCGGTTACATCGATATCATCAAGTTCCTGATTCCGGTAGCCTACCACGAGGGACTCAAGGTGGTGCCGATCGTACTGCTTGGCGAACTCTTCTTCGGCGTCTATTTCAACCTGTCGCTCTGGTACAAGCTCACCGACCAGACCCGCTGGGGCGCCTACATGTCGATCTTTGGCTTTCTGATCACCCTGCTGATCAATATCCTCTTTATCCCCCGCTTCGGGTATATGGCGTGCGCCTGGGCATCGTTTATCGCTAACCTGGCGATGATGATCCTCTCCTACGGACTGGGACAGAAGCATTATCCCATCCCCTATAACCTCCGTTCGGCCGCTCTCTTCTTTCTGCTTACGATCGTCCTATATGCAGGCATCAGGGTGAGCTACCTCCAGCTGGAGAGTCTCCCGCTGCGATTGCTTGTCTCTACGCTGCTGGTGGCGGTTTATCTCGTTGTGATGATAAAGAGAGAGTTGCCGCTGAAACAATGGCCTTTCATCGGTAAATACTTTACATAATTATAAAAATGAATCAATGACAATTAATAATCAAAGCTTACAGCCTATGGCTAACAGCTTACAGCTAAACAAACTTATGAAGAAACTTTTTTTGTCGATCACAATTTTATTTGTGGCATTCACGGCGAGAGCCGATGAAGGAATGTGGCTCCTGAAAGAGCTTAACCGTGAGAATATCGCCCGCATGCAGGAGTTGGGGTTCACTTTTCCTGCTGATCAACTTTACAGTGAAGAGAATCCCTCACTGAAAGATGCAGTTGTAATTTTTGGCGGTGGATGTACCGGCGTGGCGGTATCGGGCGAGGGCCTGATCTTCACCAATCATCACTGCGGCTATGGTGCCATCCAGCAGCTGAGTTCCGTGGAGCATGACTACCTGCGCGACGGCTTTGTAGCTGCCTCTCAGGCGGACGAGCTCAATGCTGACGGACTGACGGTCTCATTTCTCCGGTCGATGGAGGATGTGACAGACCGTATCGTGCCCCATGTGCCGCAGGTGATGAGCGAGATACAGCGTGAGCTGGCCATCGACTCTATTTCCAACGAACTGATCAGCGAATATGAGAGTGATCCTTTTACACGTGCACGTGTGGTACCTTTCTTTGCACGCAACAAATATTATGTGGTTCTTTACGATGTTTTCCGTGATGTGCGTCTGGTGGTAGCCCCCCCCTCTTCGGTGGGTAAGTTTGGCGGTGATACAGACAACTGGATGTGGCCACGCCATACGGGTGACTTCTCCCTGTTCCGTGTCTATGCCAACAAGGAGAACAAACCGGCCAACTACAGTGCCGGGAATGTGCCCTACCAGCCCAGGTATGTGGTTCCTGTTTCGTTGGCGGGGGTGAACAAAGGAGATTATGCGATGACCGTGGGCTACCCCGGAAGCACACAGCGATACCTCTCTTCCTGGGGCATCCGCCAGCGCATGGAGTCAGAGAACAAGCCACGCATCGAGGTGCGGGGTGCCAAGCAGAAGATTTGGTGGGATGCCATGACGCAGAACGATACCATCCGCATCAAGTATGCCAGCAAGTATGCCGGTAGCTCCAACTACTGGAAAAATTCAATGGGGATGAATGAGGCGTTGACCCGCCTGGAGGTGCTACCGGAGAAAGAGACGCTGGAAGCCAGGCTTGCTGAATGGATCAAAAACAATCCGGAACAGAGGCAAAAGTATGACAGTACACTGATCACCCTGAGAGATGCTTATACCACTTCCAATGAGATGGCACGTTATACCACCTACTTCCTGGAAACCTTCAACAACGGCATCGAACTGATCAGATTTGCCAACACCATCCTTCGTTTCGACAATGACGGCACGGAAGAGGAGAAAAAGGCATTCATCAACGACCGCCTCATCGAATCTTACAAGAATTATGAGCCGGCACTGGACAAAAAAGTGCTGCCGGTGCTGATGAAGCTTTACGCTGAGCGGGTGCCCAGTGAATATCTTCCCGACATCTATCAAAAAATTGACTCTCTCTTTGAGGGAGATTATGAGCAGTATGCCGATTGGTTGTTTGCCAACTCTCAGTTCACCTCACTCGAGAAGCTGCTGGAGCTGTTAAAAAACGCGGATACCCAGGAGCTTATAAAAGATCCTGCCATGGAGCTGGCTTTGTCCACAACCGATATGGGGTACGAGCTGTCGGGGCAGATGATGCCTTATTACGAACAGATCCTGCGTGCAGAACGCGAATTCATGGCTGCCCTGATGGAGATGGAGAGCGACCGCACCTTTTACCCCGATGCCAATTTCACGCAGCGGATGAGCTATGGCACCATAGAGGGATACTGGCCACGTGATGCAGTATGGTACGACTACTACACCACCTCTGAGGGGATCCTTGAGAAACAGAAGCCTGGCGATCCCGAGTTCAACGTGCAGGAAGAGATCCTCGATTTGATCCGTAACGGTGAGTTTGGGCCCTATGATGACAACGAAGGGGTGATGCGTGTCAACTTCCTTTCCACCAATGACATCACCGGTGGAAACTCTGGCAGTCCGGTGCTGAATGGCAATGCCGAGCTGATTGGGCTCGCTTTCGATGGTAACTGGGAGTCGCTGAGCGGCGATATCCTCTTCGAGCCGGAGATGCAGCGCACCATCAGCGTCGATATCCGCTATGTGCTCTTTGTCATCGACAAGGTGATGGGTGCTTCCCATATTCTGGAAGAGCTGACGATCGACAAATAAAGCACAAAGATGGCAGGAGGAAGATGCCCCTCTGAAACAGATGAACCCCTCATTGGCTTTTAGGCCGGTGAGGGGTTCATCATTCAGAAGAGGTGCGGGTCAGAAACCCATCAGATCCCGGTCAAATTTCTCATACCGGGGAGGGGAGGGCACGTAGCTCTCATCATCCCACAGGTTGCTGGTGATCATCAGGTCGGCACTGTACCGGTTGCAGGCAATGGGTATGTTGTGCAACCGGCATTGCCGGAGCAGCATCATGATATCAGCCTCATGTGGTTGCGGGTTGAGGTCGTCAATCAGAAACACCGCCAGGTCGATCTCCTTTCGAACCACCATTGCAGCGATCTCTGCATCACCACCCATGGGGCCGGAGTTCATGATGGTAATCTCGGGATTCACTCCCTGGTTGTTGAGGGCATCCCTTACCAGGCGGCCGGTGGTACCGGTGCAGACCAGGTGATGCTCCGACAGGAAGTCGGAGTTGTAGATCACCCATTCCACCATGTCGGCTTTGCGCTGATCATGTGCCACAAGCGCTATCGTCAGTTTTCTTCTCATAATATATTGTTAAAGATTTTAGTTATCTCAGCTCTCAGCTCTCAGCTTTGAACCATGAACTTTACAAACTTACAAATTATATCCCCAGTTCCTGCCGGATGGCATTGATCTTATTATTGGCTTCCTCCTCAGCCTGAGCCAGCTCTTCACGGCTTCGTGCAGATCCTTTCACTTCGATGTAGAACTTGATTTTAGGTTCTGTACCGGATGGACGGATCGACAGTTTCGTGCCTTCTTCGGTGAAATATTGCAGCACGTTGGAGGTGGTAGGCATCTCCAGAGCTACCTGCTCGTTGCGAATGAAATCGATTGCTTCGAGCCGCGCAAAGTCTTTGATGAGTGTTACGGGTGAGCTTCCAAGCGTCTCCATGGGATTGCTTCGGAACTTTTTCATCATCGCTTCTATCTCGTCTGCGCCCTCCTTGCCCGTGCGTACAAGTGAGATCCCCACCTCCTTGGAGTATCCATACTCCAGATAGATATCCTCCAGCAACTGATACATGCTCTTGCCCTTGTCTTTTGCCCAGGCAGCAATCTCTGCAAACAGAGTACAGGCAGAAACCGAGTCCTTGTCACGGACAAAGTCGCCCGCCAGGAAGCCGTAGCTCTCCTCACCGCCACCGATGTACTTTTTCACTCCCTCATTCTTGCGGATGATGTCGGCAATCCATTTGAATCCGGTATAACAGTCGAAGAGCTCGATTCCTTTTTTATCGGCGATCGCTCTCACCAGCTCGGTGGTGACAATGGTTTTCACCACATACTCTTTTCCGGTGAGGAGCCCCAGCTCTTCACGACGGGTCATGATATAATAAAGGTAGATCAGCATGGTCTGGTTCCCGTTCACCAGGATGAAGTTACCCTCATTGTCGCGGATAGCAGTGCCAATGCGGTCGCCATCAGGGTCGGTGGCCATCACCAACTCAGCATCTGTTGCGATCGCCTTTTTGATGGCCAGGTCGAGGGCTGCCGGCTCTTCCGGGTTGGGGGAGATCACCGTGGGGAAGTCGCCGCTGATCACATCCTGTTCCGGTACCCGGATGATGTTGGTGAAACCTATCGCTTTCAGCGCATCAGGCACCAGGGTAATGCTGGTACCATGAATGGGGGTATAGACCATCTTGATGTCATGGTGACGGACTATCGCCTCGGGTGAGAGCACCAGCTTCTTCACCTCCTCAATAAATGCTCTGTCCATATCCTTGCCGATGATCTCGATCAGTTCGCTGTTCCCCTCAAAATGGATCTCATCGACGGAAGAGATGCGATTTACCTCGGCAATGATGTTCTTGTCGTGTGGTGACAGCACCTGGGCGCCATCGTTCCAATAGGCCTTATAGCCGTTGTATTCCTTGGGATTGTGTGAGGCGGTGATCATGATACCACTCTGGCAACCCAGCTTACGGATGGCATATGAGACCTCTGGCGTGGGTCGCAGATCCTCAAAGAGGTAAACCTTGATGCCGTTGGCACTGAAGATGCCGGCAGCGATCTCTGCGAACCGGCGGCTGTTGTTACGACAGTCGTGGCCGATCACCACCCTGATCTCCTCCAGTCCGGGGAACTCTTTCCGCAAGTAGTTGGAGAGACCCTGGGTCGCGGCTCCTACCGTATACTTATTCATCCGGTTGCTGCCGGCACCCATGATGCCTCGCAAACCGCCTGTGCCAAATTCCAGATCCTTGTAGAAGGCGTCGATCAACGGCCTCTTGTCCTCGTTGATCAGCATCCGCTCTACCTCAGCTTTCGTTTCCACATCATAGTTTCCATTCAGCCACGACATCGCTTTGTCGGTGACCTGTGCAAGTAATGTTGCTTCTTCTTCCATTTTCTTTTATGTATGTTATGTGTCATTTTTTTCAGCTCTCAGCGATCTGCTTTGAACCTTAAACTTCAAACTGAATAACCTACAAACGTATTAACCTCACATTTCGAGCGATGAACCACTTCTTAATTTTCAATGGGTTGTACTTTGTATTTGTCGCCGGTCTGTTCTACGATCTTCCTGTAATATTCATTTGAATAACCTGGACGGGAGGGGAAAGCTGGTCGTCCATATTCGTTTCGTTTGAACTGACCATTTTCCTCTTTCTTGATCACTCCGTCGATATATTTCACCATCAGGTATTCACCCAGTTTCTTCCATTCAGCCACACCCTCATTGACCAGACTGTTGGTATAACGGGTGAGGAAATGTACCGCCTCCGGTTGTGACTTTTCATAAAGCGCGAGAACTTGCTGCTCCACTGCAGGCTGCGTTGTCCTGAACTGCTCTTCCAGTCGGGACTGCACCTTTTTCATGTCCAGACTCATGTCACTGTATCGGCTATAGACCATGTTGGAAACCCAGTTATGAATCCAGAAAGCAGAAGTCCAGGAGAAATTGAGCAGATCGCCGTTGCCCGGTGCCATCTCATGCGGCACCTCGGTGTGACCACAATAGAAGGGATAGTAGACCGTTTGAGCGGCATCATCGACACCGAACCAGAGGATACCTCCTACCGGGTCAGGAAGCCAGGAGCGCATCTGTGCCACAAAGGAGAAGCCGGTCTGTTGCGTAGCGATGGGTCGCTCGTTGCAATACTCCACCGAGTCCACTTCAAAGGTGAGGGGCGACCAGCGATAGGGTGAGTTGAATGGGCCGGCACCCACGTCGAAACGCCAGTCGAGCTCGGTACCTTCATAATGGTCGCGCATCATCTCCTGGATATCGTGTGCACTGAGTTTTCTGTCGGGCTTGATATAGAGCGGCATGGGATCGGTACTTTTGCCCTGGGCATATGAGACATATTTCCCCATCTCACTGTTCACCTTGTTAAAGAATGACCAAACGCGTGCTTCACAGAAACGGAGCGCACCAAAGTCGATCGGTGCATAAGCCTGTGCAAAGCTGAAATCGGTATCTTCCCCTGAAAAATAGCCTTTCTCACGGGCAAATGAAATCACATCGGGTGAATAGAGGCAATTCTCCGGGTCATTGAGTGGAAACTGTTGGATACGCGCCTGGTTGGCATGAGCCGAAACACAGTCGTCCGGGATGCGCATGGCAACCCATACGGCTCCCTTGTTGCCCGCTCCCTTGCCAATCATCTCCATCACCCACACCTCATCGGGATCAGCGATCGAGAACGATTCTCCGGAACTGTAATAACCATGTTCCTCAACCAGACCGGTCATGATGCTGATTGCTTCACGCGCAGTCCGGGCTCGTTGTAGTGTGATGTAGATGAGACTGCCGTAGTCCATGATTCCGGTGCTGTCAACCAACTCACTGCGGCCACCAAAAGTGGTTTCACCGATGGCCAGCTGATGTTCATTCATATTGCCTATCACATTGTATGTGCGGAAAGCCTGCGGTATCTCACCCAGGTACTTGCCGGTATCCCATTCATATACTTTTAACATCTCACCGGGGCGATATTGTTGTGCAGGCCAGTGGTATAATTCCCCGTAAAGACCATATGAATCAGCAGCATAAGAGATAAGAGTAGAGCCATCGGTTGTCGCTTTTTTCCCTACCAGCAGATTGGTACAAGCGAAAGTGGAAATTGCATAACATCCCACCAAAAGTGTGGTTAAAAACAGTTTTCTCATTCTTTTTAAATGTGAACAATTATCAAATCAATTCTATACAGTGTAAAGATACTTTTTTTTGTTCAATCTGAATGCAAGGGGAGGAATATATTTTAGATATTTCCACGAAATGGATCGCATCAAAAAAAAAAAGTTTATATTTGCATGATGATAAAACCTGTTTAGAGTTGTTGCTGAGATGAAACAATTCGCAAGTATGCTTGGCATGAAACGGTTTCTGGGGCTTACAGCCTACCAGATGGTAATCCTTGCTGTGTTGGTGGTGATGTTGTTTTTTCTGAGCGATAGCAGTGTGACAAAGAGAATTCGCTACGAAACAGAGATCCGAGATTTAGAA
>JAHDQF010000062.1 GCA_018433945.1 Proteiniphilum sp.
AATAAGCTTCGAAAAAAGAATGTGGTGAATATCGTTGCCGGATGGATGGAACCCTCCGATATGGCAGAGATCAAAAGAATGGCTCATGAGATGGAAGCCCGCATCATCCTGTTTCCCGACACTTCGGATGTACTGGATGCACCCATGACCGGTAAGCATGTGATGTATCCCAAGGGAGGCACCACTATTCCCGAGCTTATCGCCACAGGTGATAGCAAGTTTACGCTGGGACTGGGGCACTTCTGTACCGAAGATGCTTGCATCCGCCTAGAAAACAAGTGTAAGGTTCGATTTGATGTGTTGGATATCCCCATAGGACTCAAGGCCACCGATCGTTTCGTATCGTCACTGGCTCGCCATGCCAACGTGCCTGTACCTGATAGCATTACGGATGACCGCGGTCGACTGATCGATATGATTGCCGACATGCACAAGTATTTGTACGGAAAACGTGTGGCTCTTTTTGGCGATCCGGACACCATTCTTCCTTTCACTGAATTTCTGCTGTCGATGGATATGAAACCAGTCTATATTGTCAGCGGTACTCCCGGGAAATACATGGACGAAAGCTTAAAGAAGCTTCTTAACGAGAAGGTGCCCGAGGCTAAGTTTATGAATGGCGAAAGAGCCGACATGCTGCAATTACATTCATGGATTAAAGAGGAAGGGGTTGATTTACTAATGGGAAACACCTATGGGAAATATATTGCCCGCGATAAAAACATTCCTTTTGTCAGAATAGGTTTCCCTGTGTTTGATCGGGTGGGTCACGGCTATTTCCCTGTCGTTGGTTACAAGGGTGCCATGCATATAGTTAGTAAGATGCTCGATGCCATCCTGAACCACGAGGATGCCACCTGCAATGAAGAAAAAATGGAATTGGTCATGTAAAAAACGAAACGATGGCTTATATACTGGAAGAACGTGTCAATCAGGTGTCCCTTGCCGGGAGCCGGGAGAAAACCATTGTCTGCGAGAAGGCAAGTCTGGCAGGCTCGGTGAGCCAGCGTGCCTGTGTTTTCTGTGGCTCCAGGGTTGTGCTCTACCCTATTGCCGATGCATTGCATCTGATCCATGGTCCTATAGGATGTGCAGCCTACACCTGGGATATCCGCGGCTCCTTGTCGTCGGGACCAGAATTACATCGACTCAGTTTTAGCACGGACTTGCAGGAAAAAGATGTTGTCTTTGGCGGTGAGAAGAAACTCTATGCGTCGGCATCTGAACTGATTGACACTTATCAGCCCAAAGCAGCATTTATCTATTCCACCTGCATCGTAGGCGTCATTGGCGACGATGTGGAAGGGGTCTGTCGACAGCTAAGTGCTGAAAAGTCTATTCCGGTAATTTCTGTGCAGGCTCCGGGCTTCCAGGGGTCTAAGAAGGACGGCTACAAGGTAGCCTGTGAGTCTCTCTTTCGACTGGTGGGTACGCAGAACAGACCGATACCCAAAAAAAGCATCAACATACTGGGTGATTTCAATCTGGCCGGTGAATTGTGGATACTCATGGAATATTACCGGAAAATGGGCGTGCACATCAATGCAACCATCACAGGTGATGGAAGAGTCGACGATATATGCAATGCGCACAACGCTGCACTGAATGTGGTGCAGTGCTCTGGATCGATGAGCTACCTGGCAAAACTAATGCAGGATCATTATCAGGTACCATCGATGAGGGTTTCTTATTTCGGTATCGAAGACATGAGCGATGCGCTGTATGATGTAGCGCGCTTTTTTAAGGATGACGAGATGATGGAAAAGGCAAGGGAATTGGTGAAATTTGAGTTAACCCGACTCTTGCCTCAACTGGAATGGTATAAAAACCAACTCAAGGGTAAACGGGCCGCTATCTATGTCGGTGGAGCTTTTAAAGCGATCTCACTGGTCAAGGCGCTGAGACTTATTGGCGTGCAGACAGTGATCGTAGGTTCCCAGACCGGCACCACGGAAGACTATGATATCATCAGACAGCTCTGCGACGAGGGGACTGTCATCGTCGATGATTCTAACCCTGTTGAACTTTCACACTTCGTCAAAGAGAAAAAAGCGGATATCTTCATTGGGGGTGTGAAAGAACGTCCCATAGCGCATAAAATAGGGCTGGGATTTTGTGATCATAACCATGAACGGAAAGAAGCGTTGGCAGGATATGAGGGGATGCTCAATTTTGCAAAGGAAATATATGCCACCGCCATGAGTCCCGTGTGGCGTTTTACGAAATAATTTGCTTGATATGGAAAGTGTAAAGAGCTTTGTGTCGACAAGGAATTCCTGTAAGCTATGTGCGCCACTGGGTGCGTCGCTGGTATTCAAAGGAATTGAAGGTTGTGTACCGCTGATTCATGGCAGTCAGGGCTGCTCAACTTACATCAGACGCTATATGATCAGTCATTACAAAGAGCCGGTAGACATCGCTTCGAGTAACTTCAGTGAAGAATCGACCATATATGGTGGTAGCCGCAATTTTATTGACGGCATCAACAATGTTATCAAACAATACAAACCACAGGTCATTGGCATAGCTTCCACCTGTCTGTCTGAAACTATCGGGGAAGATATTCCCGGTCATATCAGGCAGTTTACTGAGGCATATGAGCAAACGGAGCAGCCCTTACCCTTGTTTATACACGCTTCTACTCCGAGTTATTGTGGCAGTCATGCCGAGGGATTTCATCACACTGTTTTATCGACGGTGAAAACGTTGGCCACGTACCAGTCGAAAACAGATCAGGTAAATATCCTTCCCGGAATGGTCTCGCCGGCAGACATACGGTATTTGAAAGAGGTGATGTCCGACTTCGGCATGTCGTATGTCGTACTGCCGGATTACAGCGACACACTCGACAATGAATACACATCGGAATATCAGCTGATTCCCTCCGGGGGCACACCGGCATCAGCTATCAGAACCATGGGCGATTCGAAAGCGACCATTGAATTTGGAACCGACTTCAATAAGACCGCCTTTCGCAGTAAGGATGCGGGACAGGTACAGACTGCCGGCGAATACTTGAACAAGAGTTTCTATATAGAAAATAACCCCCTCCGTTTGCCCATTGGGATCAATGGCAGTGATGATTTCTTTGATCTGCTCCAACGGCTGTCAGGGAATAGCATGCCGTCAAAGCATGCCAAAGAAAGAGGCCGCCTGGTGGATGCGTATGTGGATGCCCACAAATATGTGTTTGGCAAAAAGGCGCTGATATATGGTGAACCGGATTTGGTGGCAGCATTATCAGAATGGCTGCAGGAGATTGGCGTGGAGCCTTTTTCCATTAAAGGCGCCGATTTTGAAACCCTCCGTGCTGAAGCGAATCACATACAACCTGATTTTCTGGTGGGGAACAGCAAGGGATATTATATTGCAAGGGAAAGAAAGATCCCATTGGTTAGAGTAGGTTTTCCCATTCACGACAGGTTTGGTGCCAACAGGATACTTCACCTGGGCTACAGGGGTACGCAGGAATTGTTTGACCGGGTAGTGAATGCCCTGATAGAATATAAACAGGACAATTCGCCCATTGGGTACAAGTATTTATAAAGAATTTTGACGATGCACAATAAGAAAGAAAATATAGCTCACCCTTGTTTCGACGTAAAAGCAAGACATTCCCATGCCCGTGTTCACTTGCCTGTTGCTCCTGCCTGCAATATCCAGTGCAACTACTGCAACCGAAAATTTGACTGTGTGAATGAAAGTCGGCCCGGAGTATGCTCCTCCGTCCTGAAACCCTTTCAAGCCGTCGATTATTTACGGGCACTGGTTAGTCGCCTGGAGAACCTGTCGGTAATTGGTATTGCAGGACCCGGCGATCCGTTTGCAAATATTGAACAGACACTGGAGACCATGCGACTGGCCAGAGCAGCTTTTCCTGACAAGCTCTTCTGTGTCTCAACCAACGGATTAGACCTTGTTCCGCATATTGCCGAGTTGGCTGCACTGGGTGTCTCACATCTCACCCTGACAATCAATGCCGTTGATCCTCAGATATCGGCCCAAATATACAAATGGATAAGGTACCAGAAAAGGGTCTATAGGGGAGTAGAAGGTGCGAGGATACTGCTTGAACAGCAGTTAAAAAGTATCTCCCTGTTAAAACAATATGGGATCACAGTGAAGATCAATTCAATCATTATACCCGGTGTGAATGACACCCATATTCCTACGGTTGCTTGTGTTTGCAGTGAACTGGGAGCCGATATTTTTAATTGTATTCCAATGATTCCCACTGCAGACACAGCCTTTGAAGATCTTTCGGAACCTGCTCCTGCCATGATCTTTAAGACACGTACCCTTGCTTCGGAACATCTGCCCATCATGAGTCATTGTGCCCGTTGCAGGGCTGATGCAGCCGGTCTCTTAGGGCAGGACCTGTCAGATACACATGCTTTGTTGAAGGAGTATTCAACCCGTTTGAATCTGGAAACAGAGGATCGGCCTTTTGTGGCTGTTGCGACCAACGAAGGACTGCTGGTTAACCTGCATCTGGGCGAGGCATCGAAACTCAGTATCTTCTGCAAGACGCCCAAGGGGTTTAAGTTGGTTGAAGAGCGTGTCACACCCTCAGCCGGTGGGGGCGAAAACAGGTGGTACACAATGGCGGCGTTGCTCGGCGATTGCAGGGCCTTGTTGGTGAGTGGTGTGGGCGAGAACCCAAAACGGATTTTGAATGAAAGGCACGTGCATGTAATAGAGATGACCGGCTTGATAGATGAAGGTCTGGAAGGGGTTTATATGAACAGGGTGATTCGCTCCATAGCCAAGCCTGATGCTTTTACATGTGGCAGTTCCTGTAAAGGAAATGCGCAGGGTTGTGGTTAAATTGATGATTATTCATTTAAAAATAGATTGTTATGAAGAAACCTATGTATCACATTTTGGTTTGTAATTCCTATCGGGTGGCAGGCGATGCCATGGGGGTATGTAATAAAAAAGGAACCTCTGCTTTCCTTCAGTATATCGTTGACGAGGCTTCAGACAGGGGACTTGATGTGACAGTGACATCCACAGCATGTCTGAATGTGTGCCACCAGGGACCCATCATGGTCATTCACCCCAACAACTTCTGGTATGGTGGCGTTGAGGCGGAAAGTGTCATTGATGAGATCCTGGATGCATTAGAAGAGGATTCGCTTTGTGAAAAATATGCTATAACGGATTAAACGATGGATACCAGGCAGGTGTATATGATCGATACCACCCTTCGTGACGGGGAGCAGGCAGCGGGAGTAGTTTTTTCTTCTGAAGAGAAACTACAGATCGCCGCCTTGCTTGATGATGCCGGTGTTTCTGAACTGGAGATTGGTACACCGGCAATGGGTGAGAGTGAAATTGAAATGATGTCCACTATCGCACACCATGGCTTTCGTTTTAAAACGCTGGCATGGTGCAGGGCCAGCCGGGGCGATATCGACATGGCCGTGAAAACAGGAACCCAGGGGGTACATATCTCCTTCCCTGTTTCTGACTTGCTGATGGATCTTATGGGTAAAAGCAGAGACTGGGTAATCAGTTCGCTTGAAACGCTCATTGACAGGGCCTCTTCACATTTTGATTATGTAACGGTGGGGGCACAGGATGCTTCACGTGCAGAGCCAGGTTTTCTGCAGGAATTTGTCGGTGTTGCCACTGCATCGGGAGTTTTCAGAATCCGTCTGGCCGATACTGTGGGGGTGCTTAACCCATTCTCTACTTCCGACCTGATCAGACAATTAAGGAGGGGCAACGAGGATGTCTCCTTTGAGTTTCATGCCCATAATGACCTTGGCATGGCTACGGCCAACGCGCTGGCTGCTTTTCAGGCAGGAGCCGACTGTTTAAGTGTGACTGTGAATGGTCTGGGCGAGCGTGCAGGAAATACAGCATTAGAGGAAATAACGATGGCACTTGAATATAGTTGCGGTGTGCAAACGGGATTAAACACGACCACCTTTGATGCTCTTTGCCGGTATGTGGCACAGGCATCGGGACGACCTATCCACCCTTCCAAAGCCATATCAGGGAGTCACGCTTTTCTTCATGAGAGTGGTATACATGCCGATTGTTTGATCAAAGACAGAAGAAGCTATCAATTGATCCCGGCACACAAAGTGGGCAAGTGCGAAGCGGCCTTTGTAATGGGGAAGCATTCAGGCAGAAAAGCGCTTGCACACAATCTTTCGCTTCTTGGGCTTTCCTTTGATCAAAACATCCTTGAGCTTTTGATCAGAAAAGTGAGATACCTTTCGGGTGAACAGAAAAGAGAGATACATACAGATGAACTACAGGTTTTGTTTCAGACCCTGGTTCACGAAAACCAGGTACTGCCTGAGCAGCAATAATAAATTAAAAAAATAACAATAAGGATGAGCAATATAAATATGCATCAACTGGCATTCTCCTCTTTGGAATATGCCAATGGTTATCTGAAAGTTTTTCAACATGGAGTGGAAAGCGACAAGCCACGTTTCAACAATGAATTATTGTATCAGATGGCTGTTATGTGTTTAGAAAAATATTTGGTCGGACTGCTGGCCAGATATGACTGGCCAGCCACACATCACATGCCCCTGGCCTTGTTCAAAGAGGCCAAAGAATTTGATCCATTGCTGACGGATGAGATGAAGCAAACGGCCATCCTGGTAGGAAAGTTTGAATCAATATGTGTACTCGAGGGTAGTGGCTATACTATCCCCAGTAAGGAAGAATTGAGGCTGATGCTCAGTGGAATAAAAAGAATAAAAAAGGTTGTTGATCAAAGAATGAAAGAGATTGAACCAATTGGGCAGGGGAATTAAAGTTTCTTCGTCCAGAAGTGCATCAAGGGCTCGCTTTCCTGAAAACCCAGCTTGCTGTATAAACTTTTGGCCCTGACATTATCTTCCCGCACTTCCAATGTGAGTTTACAAAAGCCTCTTTGTGCTGAGATCTCAATCAATTTGTTGACTAATTTCTTCCCCAGTCCCCGGCCTCTTGACTCGTTCAGTACCACAACATCATGTATGTATAGATAGGGTTTCAGGTTAAATGTAGAATAATTGGTAAATGTTGTTGCCATTCCTACATAACGGTCGTCATGGATGACAAAAAGGACTTCAACTGTCGGATGATTTTTCAGATCATTCAATAGACGCGACTGCTCTTCCTTGTTCAATGGCGGATAATTACCCATGGGATCACTCATATAGTGATTGAGCAGATTACAAAGCGCATGCTTATGCTCCGGATTATTGAAATCGCAAAATGTAAAGTGGATCATAAATGGATAGTTTGCATACAAAAGTAGCCTAAAATCCGCAAGGTAAAAACTTGGTGGTCTCATGGAAAATAATACCTGTCCAACCTCGGCTAATTCTGCTTTATTTATCTCTTTAAAATGGATTCTTCTACAGGGAAACTGTTTTTTTCCGGGACAATCAAATTATT
>JAHDQF010000073.1 GCA_018433945.1 Proteiniphilum sp.
GGCGGTGGGGATGCTCTCCACGCTGGGGATCACGCTGGCTACCGATGCCTATGGTCCCATAGCCGACAATGCGGGGGGAAACGCCGAGATGAGCGGCCTTGGACCCGAGGTGCGCAGGCGTACCGATGCGCTGGATGCGCTAGGCAACACCACCGCTGCCACCGGAAAGGGGTTTGCCATTGGCTCGGCGGCGCTGACAGCTTTGGCGCTGATTGCCTCCTATATGGAGGAGATCCGCATCGGCATGATGCGACTCGGGCATACCCTGCTGGAGTTTGCCGACGGTGCGACGGTAGAGGTGGCCAAGGCGAGTCTCGTCGATTTCATGAACTACTACCAGGTGACGCTGATGAATCCCAAGGTGTTGGCCGGCATTTTTATCGGCTCGATGATGGCATTTCTCTTCTGTGGACTGACCATGAATGCTGTGGGCAGGGCAGCACAGAAGATGGTGGAGGAGGTGCGCCGCCAGTTCCGTGAGATTAAAGGGATCCTGACAGGAGAGGAGAAACCCGACTATGCCCTTTGTGTGGAGATATCTACCAAAGGTGCCCAACGGGAGATGCTGCTGCCTTCGCTGCTGGCCATCGCCGTACCCATACTGACGGGTGTGATGCTCGGCGTTCCCGGTGTACTGGGACTGCTCACCGGCGGGCTGGGCACAGGGTTCGTGCTGGCCATCTTCATGGCCAACTCGGGTGGCGCCTGGGACAATGCCAAGAAGTACATCGAAGAGGGACACCTGGGTGGAAAGGGGAGTGAAGCGCACAAGGCCACAGTGGTGGGCGATACGGTGGGTGATCCTTTCAAGGATACCTCCGGCCCCTCGCTCAACATCCTGATCAAGCTGATGAGCATGGTCTCCATTGTGATGGCGGGGCTGACGGTGGCCTGGAGTCTCCTGTAAGAAAGAGCTTGTTGATTGATTGTTCTCTTTTGGGCTGTATTGCCGTTCAGATTTTTTTTTGTATATTTGATGCCTAAAAAATCACCCGTTGTGGAAAGTTATCAATCATCAAAATACAACTAAACTTATGAATTTTTTATCGAACGACAAATTAACCATTGTAGGAGCTGCCGGTATGATCGGTTCCAACATGGCGCAGAGTGCCGCCATGATGCGTTTAACCCCCAACATCTGTCTGTACGACCCGTTTGCACAAGGTCTGGAAGGTGTAGTTGAGGAAATGCGTCATTGCAGTTTTGAAGGGGTGAATTTCACCTATTCAACCAATGTGAAAGAGGCTTTCACCGGCAGCAAGTACATGATCTCATCCGGTGGCGCACCGCGCAAGGATGGCATGACCCGCGAGGATCTGCTGAAAGGGAACGCTGAGATCGCTGCACAGCTGGGCAAAGATATCAAGGCCTATTGTCCCGATCTGAACCACTTGACTGTTATCTTCAATCCGGCAGACATCACCGGGCTGGTGGCGCTGATCTATTCAGGCCTGAAGCCGTCGCAGGTGACCACCCTGGCAGCACTCGACAGCACCCGTCTGCAGAGTGAGCTGGCAAAACATTTCGGTGTGGAACAGAGCAAGGTGACCGGCGCCCGTACCTATGGCGGACACGGTGAGCAGATGGCGGTATTTGCCTCTACTGCGAAAGTGGATGGGACCCCGTTGACCGACCTGATTGGTACGGATCAGTTGACCAATGAAGAGTGGGCAGCACTGAAAGTGCGCGTTACCAAGGGTGGTGCCAATATCATCAAGCTGCGGGGCCGTTCTTCGTTCCAGAGTCCGGCTTACGTATCGGTAGAGATGATCCGTGCCATCATGGGCGGCGAAGCATTCCGCTGGCCTTCCGGCTGTTACGTGAACACCCCTGAGTTCGGGCACATCATGATGGCGATGGAGACTACACTCAACAAGAATGGTGTTTCCTACCGTGAAATCAGGGGCACCGACGCCGAGATGGCTGCACTCAGGGAGAGCTATGGTCACCTGGTAAAAATGCGCGACGAAGTGATCGCCATGGGCACGATCCCTCCTGTGGATCAGTGGAACAGCCTCAACCCGAATCTGTAACATACAGCGCTACATATCACAAAGAGACGGCCGCAAGCCGTCTCTTTGTGGTTTATTCTTCTCCCCTGATCATGGTCAGCAGCATCTTGAAACGCTCCATGGCCTTTAGTGCTGTTTATTTGTAATAGCCAAAAGATTCGGTCGATTTTGATACATATTATCGGGTGATATTGATATGTTTCATCGGGTGATTTTTACTACAGCTGCTCAAAAATTTTCATTTATCCAGATAACAAGAAATTTATCATACACCCGGTAGGTTCCTTTCTCATAGGTCACAAAATCTTTGTTGAGCAATCCCTTCAGCGCCGCCTGTACCGAACTGGAGGAAGTGAGGCTATGTTTTTGAATGAATTGTGCCGAAGTAACCGCCTCAGCAATGCCCTCTTTTGCAAGGGCGATCAGCAACTCCTTTTGTTTGGCGGGTAGTCGGAAAAGCGCTTCGGAATAAGCATATTTATAGGAGTCCACTTCCACTATATTCGGTGAAACCTGCCTGTTGTGTGCATGGAACAGACCTACCGCACATTGAACGACGGTACCCCCGTCACATTGAATGTAATGCCGGCCTGTAACGACCTGACGGTAGTCCAGAAGATTTCCATCGCTTTTTTCCCGAAGGGTTTCAATTGTTCGACAATCTCCTTGCTGAGCAGATACACCAGATCGCGTAACGAATTGGTCGCGTAAATATCGATAAAAAAGGAATAATAATGATCCTTTATCTCTTTCTGATGGAAACAATGGGTTATAAGGCCTGTTTTTCCCATTCTGCGCGACGAGATCAGCGCCACATTGTTGCCATTGGCGATGTCCCCGATAAGTTGCCTGCTTTCCGCTTCGCGGTCGCAAAAATAGGGTGGCGAAACATATCCGCTCGTGATAAAAGGATTGATGATCTTAACCATGGTCGTATGATTGATAATAATTACGTAAAGATAATTATTATAAAATAATAATGCAAATATAATAACCGGCAATGTTGACCGGTTTAAATTGTGACAGAAATCCGGCATGCATATCTCAGTAGGAATTACCTGTTGCAATTTTTTCCTTAAAAATAAAGGAATTGATAATAAAATTATATATTTGTGGTTCAAATGAACAATCCTGGGCAAGCCCCGAGGTTTCAAATGGGCTTTAGGAATTGTCAACAATTAATATACTCAAAATATAAATAAAACAGTTACCTTTGTCAAAAAAGACAATGGAAACAGATGAGATTATAAAAGCGCGGATAGAAGCGGTTCTTCCAATGTTGAATGAGCGCCAGGCCAGAATATATTTATCCGCTGAAGCACAAAGTATTGGTTGGGGTGGAAAGTCAAAAATTGCTCAATTGGCTTCTGTCACAAGACGGACGATAGCAAAAGGTGAAACTGAATTGTTACTGAAAGCAGATAATACCTCTCAAACCCGCATACGAAAGGTAGGGGGCGGGAGAAAAAAAGTCATTGAACATCACCCAGAAATACTACAAGCAATAGAGGATATAGTTTCTCCGCATACGATGGGCGATCCGATGAATCCGTTGATATGGACGAGTAAAAGCATAAGAAAGATAACTGCCGAGTTGCTTGTTTTGGGATATAAAGTTTCTCATGAAGTAGTCAGGCAATGTCTTATGGAGTTGGGATATAGTCTTCAGGCAAACAAAAAAACCAAAGAAGGAGGGGATTCTCCTGACAGGGATGCACAATTTGAACACATCAATAAAATTGCAAAAGAGTTTGCAGTGAGCAATGATCCTGTAATTTCCGTTGATTGCAAAAAGAAGGAGCTTGTAGGCGAATATAAAAACAACGGACAAGAGTGGACGCCGACAAAAAGCCCGACAGAGGTTAACGTTTATGATTTTATAGATAAGACCAATGGGAAAGCTAATCCTTATGGCGTATATGATATACAGAATAATCGTGGCTGGGTTAATGTCGGAACAAGTAGTGATACCGCTGCTTTTGCGGTATCAACCATACGCGACTGGTGGGAACAGGAAGGCAGTATATTATATCCTTCATCAAATCGTCTCTATATTAATGCTGATGGAGGTGGTAGTAATGGCTCCAGAAATCACTTATGGAAATCTGAATTACAGCAATTTAGCAACGATAGCGGGTTGAGCATATATGTAAGTCATTTTCCACCAGGAACAAGCAAGTGGAATAAAATAGAACATCGTCTATTTGCATACATTTCAAAGAATTGGAGGGCAAAACCACTCACATCGTTATTGGTAATAATCAGCCTTATTGGGGCAACTACCACAACAACGGGGTTGACAGTAAATGCAAAACTTGATGAAAAAAAATACTTGACAGGTATAAAAGTAACAGAACAAGAGAAGGAAAAACTAAATATTACAAGGAATGATTTTCATGGTGAATGGAATTATGTAATTGCTCCAAATTTGTAGCATTTATTTATTGACAATTACTTATTATTTGTTTCCGATAAACATCGTATTAATCTAAAAGTCATGAGTAATCAACTATCAAGAAGACAATTTATCAGGAGAGCCGCTGTGGGTGCGGTGGGCGTAGCCGTGTTTCCGCAGTTCCTTGCTTCGTGCAAGCAGAACAAGTCGGCCGGAGGTGACGAAGAAGTCATTCGTCTCGGTTTTATTGGTTTGGGGCAACAGGCCATGTATCTGTTAAATGGCTATCTCGGCATTCCGGGCGTACAGGTTGTGGCCGGTAGCGATGTGTATGGCATTAAAAGGGAGCGCTTTCTGAGGCGGGTAAATAACTATTACGCACAGACGGAGCAGGAAGTGGGCGTGGAGCTGTATGAGAACTACAAAGACCTGCTGGCCCGTGAGGATATCGACGCGGTGGTGATAGCCACACCCGATCACTGGCACGCATTCATCGCCATTGATGCAGCAAAGAAAAAGAAAAACATCTACCTGGAGAAACCGCTGACTTTCACCATTAAGGAGGGGCAGATGCTCCGTAAAGCGGTGCGCGACAATGGCGTGATCCTGGGCGTAGGCAGCCAGCAGCGTTCCGATGCCAACTTCCAGCATGCGGTGAAGATGGTGCAGGAGGGCATGATCGGCAAGATTGAGCGGGTGAATGCCTACGTAGGCGCACCTCCCACGCCGTACGACCTGCCCGAGGAGCCGGTGCCGGCCGACCTGAACTGGCCGCTGTGGCTGGGCCCGTCGGAATATGTCCATTACAACTCGCAGCTGAATCCACCCATCTCGCTCGATCCCGAGCAGAACGAACAGTTCTGGGGCGCCTGGCGCTGGTACAAGGAGCTAGGTGGCGGTTTTACTACCGACTGGGGGGCACACATGTTCGACATCGCCCAGTGGGGCCTGGGCATGGATGATAGCGGCCCCGTAGAGATCATCCCTGCCGGTTATGAAGATACGAAATTCCTCACCTATAAATATGCCAACGGTGTCGTGATGACCGAAGAGCCGTTCAACGAACAAAAGACCAAGGGCGTGAAGTTCTGGGGCGACAAAGGATGGATCGAGATCTCGCGGGAGCATTTCCTCGCTTCCGACGAGAGTCTGCTACCGCCAACCGTGGAAGCATCGGAAGGAGCATACGAAACCAAGATCCCGCATCTGGAGAACTTCATCAACGCGGTGAAGTCAAAGACCGATCCAGTGGTGCCCGTGGAGATCGGCCATCGTTCCTGCACGGTGTGCACGCTGGGTAACATTGCCTACGACCTGGGGCGTCCCATCCGGTGGGATCCGGCAGCGGAGAAGTTTGTGGATGATCCTGAGGCAGATGCACACCGCTTGTTCAACAAAACCTACAGCGAAGGGTATATCCTCTGATAAGTGCATCGCTGTTCGCATAAAAAAAGCTGCCATCTGGCAGCTTTTTTTATGCTATTTCGCCGGTTTGAGCATGATGCCCAGCTCATCGAGCTGTTCCTGCTCCACGGGGGAGGGAGCGTCGATCATCACATCGCGTCCCGCGTTGTTCTTGGGGAAGGCGATGCAATCGCGGATGCTGTCCAGTCCCGCGAAGATGGAGACGAACCGGTCCAGGCCGAAGGCGATGCCACCGTGGGGTGGAGCGCCATACTGGAAGGCGTTCATTAGAAAGCCGAACTGCTGCTGTGCTTTCTCCTCGGTGAAGCCCAGCACGGAGAACATCTTCTTCTGCAGGCCGCTGTCGTGGATACGGATCGACCCGCCGCCAATCTCCACGCCGTTGATCACGATATCGTAGGCGTTGGCCCGTACAGCGCCCGGGTCTGTATCCAGCAGGGGGATATCTTCCGGTTTGGGAGAGGTGAAAGGGTGGTGTTTCGCGAAGTAGCGGTTCAGCTCCTCATCTTTCTCCAGCAGGGGGAAGTCCACCACCCAGAGGCACTGGTAGTTGTTTTTATCCCGCAGTCCGAGGCGTGATCCCATCTCCAGCCGGAGTTCGGAGAGCTGTTTCTGTGTTTTCTCGGTTTCGCCCGCCAGCATCAGGATCAGGTCGCCCGGCCTGGCGTTGCATGCTTCAGCCCATTTTATAAGTACCTCTTCGCCATAGAACTTATCCACCGACGACTTCAGCGTTCCATCCTCATTGTAGCGGACATAGATCAGCCCTTTGGCCCCAATCTGCGGGCGTTTCACGAAGTCGGTCAGCTCATCCAGCTGCTTTCGGGTATAGGAGGCACATCCTTCGGCACAGATAGCACCCACGTATTCCGCCGCGTTAAACACGGCAAAATCGCTTCCCGTGGTGAGTTCCTTCAGTTCGGTAATCTTCATTCCAAAACGGATATCCGGTTTGTCCGATCCGTACTGTCTCATGGCATCGGCATAGCTGATGCGGGGGAAGTCGGGGAGTTCGATCCCCTTGATTGTTTTGAAGAGGTGCTTGGTCAGTCCCTCAAACATATTCAGCACATCTTCCTGTTCCACGAACGACATCTCGCAGTCAATCTGGGTGAACTCCGGTTGTCGGTCGGCCCGCAGGTCCTCATCGCGGAAGCATTTCACAATCTGAAAATAGCGGTCGAAGCCCGACACCATCAGCAGCTGCTTGAAGAGCTGGGGCGACTGCGGCAGGGCGTAGAACTCGCCCCGGTTCATGCGGGAGGGGACAATGAAGTCGCGTGCCCCCTCGGGCGTGGAGCCGATCAGCACCGGCGTCTCCACCTCCAGGAAAGCCCTTTCGTCGAGGTAGCGGCGTGTCTCAAACGCCATCCTGTGGCGCAGTTCCAGATTTTGACGCACCACGTTGCGGCGCAGGTCGAGGTAGCGGTATTTCATCCGCAGGTCATCGCCGCCGTCGGTCTCCGTCTCGATGGTAAAAGGCGGTGTCTTCGACGCATTCAGTACAGTGAGTTGGGAGGCGATGATTTCGATGTCGCCCGTAGGGATGTGTGTATTCTTGCTGGAGCGTTCTTTCACCGTGCCGGTCACCTGTATCACCCACTCGCGGCCCAGTCTGTTGGCCTGCTCGCACAATGCCTGGTCTATCTCCTGATTAAACGAAAGTTGTGTGATGCCGTACCGGTCGCGCAGGTCGATGAACGTCATGCCGCCCATCTTTCTGATGTGAGAGACCCATCCTGCCAGGGTCACCTCCCTGTTTACATCGGCCAGCCGCAGCTCACCGCAAGTGCTGTTTCTGTACATATCTATAACCGTTATTTAGCGTTGCTTTTGCGATACAAATGTACACAATTATCGTGTGAAATGCTTCATATCTTTACCACTTTATGGGCCACCTGCTCAAACTCTTTCAGGTGTGTGGCCATCAGGATGGCGATGCCGGGATGTTGTGCCTGAATGTTTTGGAAGATGGCGATGGCGTTTTCCATGCTGATACCTGCCGTGGGTTCATCCACCACCAGCAGTTGCGGCTTCTTGAGGAGTGCCTGCGCCAGCAGCAGTTTCTTCCGCTGCCCCCCGCTCAGAGTCTCGCCGTTCTCACCCAGCCAGCTTCCCAGTCCCTCCGGCAGGGAAGCGCGCCACGAAGCCAGATCCACCGTCTCCAGCGCCCTGTCTATCTCCTGGTCGGCATACCCTTCGAAGTTCTCCCGCAGCGTCCCGGTCAGCAGATAAGCTTTTTGGGTCACGTAGATGGCTTCCGGTACCGGGAGGTGGCGCAGTTCGTCCGTTCCGTTCCAGGTCAGCATCCCCGTTTTCCGGTACTCCGGGTAGAAGAGGCTGTTCAGCAGAGTGGTTTTGCCCTTGCCCGTCTCACCGTAGAGGGCTACCCACTCGCCCCGTGCGATATCCAGTGACAGCGGCCCCACCCGTACGGGGGTGCCGGGTATCACTGCCTCCAGATCTGTAATCTTCAGCTGCTCCAGTGGTGTAGCCACGGCGACAGGCTCCTGCGGTGTTGTACCTTCCCTGATGATCGATTGTATGTCGTGTATCTGCTGCTCCACTGCGCTCTTTTCCGATTTCCCGGAGAAGAGCATCTCGGCCAGCTCTGCCTGAGCCATGATGCCAAAGAAGATGCCGATGGCAAGTGGTGCATCCATTTCCTGACGACCCGAGTGCCAGAGGAGGAAGGTGGCCACGTAGCTGAACCCGAGGCCGGCAATGAGCTGCAGGTAAAAAGAGTTAGTCTGGATCTTTTTTTCCAGTTGTTCCAGTCTTTGCCTCATCTGCTCGTGGCGGGCAATGGCTTTCTCCTCCAGGTTGTATTTCGCGATCTCTATTCTCCCGCGGAATCCCTCCATGAGTATCTGGTGTGTTTCCTCACGCGCTGCTTTCAGCTGCCCGTGCAACAGCTTGTTTCTGTGGAAGGTCAGCTGTGGCACCAGAAACAACAGGATGGCCGACGAGATAAGGAACTCCAGCGCAATCACCTCTGAGAAGAATGACACGAAAAGGGCATAGAGAGCAATCGTGAGGATCAGCGCTGCAAAAGGGAGCAACCACAGCAGGATGTGGTTCAGTATCTGATCGGTGCCGTGGGTGCTGCTTTCCAGGAGCGACGAGTTGTTGCTCACCTCCTTGCGGAAATAAGGCAACCGGGCGACCGCCGAAAATATCTTTAGCTGCAGGCTTTGCTGCGCGCTCAGGGTGGTCTTGTGGTTCTCCAGCCGCTCAAAATAGCGGGTGGCAGTACGCAGCAGTGACATCAGCCGGATGATGGAGGAGGGGATGAGGTAGGCAAAAGCGGTATTTGACGTGACAAATACCACGCTACAGATGGCCAGGAACCAGCCCGACAGGGCTGGCATCGCCACGAAGGCCACCGTCCAGAGCGCCAGCAGGAGAAAGCCTCTCCTCCATCTTCCCCTGAAGGGGCGCAGGATATGGGTTATCACAAACTCACGCATAGGCCATCTGTTCCCCCCAGTTTAAGTTTAACACGCTGTTTGCCACTGCTTCGAACCGTGGTTCATGAGAAGCTACAATCACGAGTCGTTCTTCAGCCATCTTCACAATCTCCTGCAGGATGACCGCTACCGTACCGGCATCCAGGTTGGCCGTTGGCTCGTCGAGAATGGCCACCGGTTGTGGGTGCAGCATCATCCTTGCGAGGGTGACCAGCTGTCGCTCTCCGCCCGAGAGCTGCCTTCCGTTGTGGCTCAGGAGGGTCTCCCATCCCTCCTCCTTTTTCGCGACAATCTGCTGCAGGAAGTTGGGAAAGTATTCTTTTCCAGTTGTCTCCTTTTTGAGGAGGAGGTTGTAGCGCAGTGTACCGTCGAAGATGAACGGGAACTGATTCATGTAGGCCGTGTTCGCTTTGAGCCAGTGTCGGGACCATGTGTTATCCCGTCCGTTGACCGAAACGGTTCCCTCGTGAGCGGCGAGGCTGCCGGCACATATTTTGAGGAGGGTTGATTTACCCGACCCCGAGATGCCCTTCACCAGCACCAGTCCCTTTTTTGGGAAGTGCTGGCTGATGTTGTGAAGCACCTTCACCGGCGAGTCTGGATAAGCAAAACCAAGGCCGCTGAGGGTGAAGTGGTCAAATGTCTCATCCAGATCTGCCGGTGGTGTTTCCGCTGTGCGGGTAAGCAGGGGCATCAGCAGATCGGCCGCAGCCAGAGCCTTGTTCCGGTCGTGGTATGCGCTCACGAACTTACGGATATAAAAGAAGAAATAGGGCGTGATGGTGAGCAGAAACAGGGCCGTGCCAAAGTCGTATCCCTTGCCGTAGTTGGGGCCAATCATGATTCCCATCAGGCTAAAACCCAGGTAGATGGAGATGGCCGCGATGGCGATGGTGACAAACAGTTCCAGCACGGCCGAGGAGAGGATGGCCACCCGCATCACTTGGGTTGTAGCTTGGTTCAGTTCCTCGCTTTTGCGCGACAAGAAGCGGTATTGTGGTAGCAGGTTGTCGAGGTTGACGATCTCCCCGACCGTCTTCAGCCGGTTGTAAAACACCGCCGAATATTTCAGAAACAGCCCGGTATGTTTTTTGTGTATGGCCTCGGCGCCGATGCCAATGACGGCCATCTGCACGGGGATCACAAACAGGGAGACCATCAGGATGAGTGCCACCCATTTTTCAAGGAAGAAGCAGATCACCAGCAGCAGGATGCTCACCACGGCTGTCGCCACGGAATAGGGAATAAAAAAGGCGAAGTAGGGCTTCATGTCGTCGGTGATTTTGGTCATATAGAGTGCGCCGGAGGTGGAGTCGAGCTCATTCTCCTGCAGCAGCACCGGGTAAAGCTCCTTCTTGATGTCGGCCACAATGGTACTTCCGGCCCGGTAGTTGGATCGCGACTCAAGGTGGGCGAAAATATACCGTCCCGTGAGGAAGGCCGATGCCAGCAACAACATCTCAGGGTGTAGCTCTCCGTTGGTGAGCCATAAAGCGGCAAACCGCGACAGGTACCAACTGAAGACCACAAAGGAGGCTGCACTGAGCAGGGTGCAGAGCGAAGCCACGGCATAGGATCTCCTCGCCACTGCCATTCTCTTGCTGAGCCATCCTGAGGCACTTGGTTGTTTTGCGCTCATCGATTGTCTTTGACTTTACTTTCACGTGACCCGAGAGGGTACGGGTGATGCGGGACAAAGATAGTTTTTTTGGAATCCAATACAAAAGCCTATCAGGAGAAGATAACCATAAATTCAATTTTGCAGGGCAAACCTTTTTGTTTATCAGAAAAATGTGCTACTTTTGCGTCCGCGAATCACATCCATTCGCCATATTCGGGGTGTAGCGCAGTCCGGTTAGCGCACCTGCTTTGGGAGCAGGGGGTCGCGAGTTCGAATCCCGCCACCCCGACATTGAAAATTAAACACTTATCGATTCAGTTCGGTAGGTGTTTTTTATTGGGAAAATCTTACTTCAAATTTAATCTCCGATGCCATTTTTTTGCGTATTAACTTTTTGGTTGTTAATTTTGGAATATTATTTTTTTGTTATTAAAAAAAATATAACTTTAGCGCTTTAATCGGATGCAGCCATGTTCAGATCGTTTTTACGACCATTGCGACTTGAGAAACTATTCAATTTTATGAAAAGAATCGGTTCTCCATGTTTTTTATGCAGCCTCTATTACATGATTATGAATTAAAAATACATAATAAAACAAAATAAATATATATTGACACAACTTGTCAGTTTCCATTATTTTCTTTGTTCGTCATTAAATTTTCCGTTTCATGAGATTCAGGCTTTCATTAAACCGTACCACAAAGCAACGCATGTTGCCAATGGATTACCAGTACTACATCAGTGCATGGATATATAACGTACTTAAGCAGGCCGATAGAGATTTTGCCCGTTTCCTTCACGAGAAAGGATATGGACAGGATGCCTCCAAATTGTATAAGCTGTTTTGTTTTTCTCCGCTGGACTTTGGGAAGCCGAAGCTTTGGAAAGAAAAAAAACTTTTCGAGATTGATGCGCACGATATTAAGTTTCAGATATCGTTTGATGTTCCGGAAGCCGCATCAAACTTTATCAAGGGGTTGTTTATGCGACAGGAGTTCTATTTGGGTGACAAATTCAACGGGATAGATTTTGCCGTGACGCAGGTAGAGGCATTACCTGAGCCGATTTTCTCTGAAATCATGGAATATCATCTGCTTACTCCCTGGGTGGTCAGTTATCAATCCGAACAGGACAAATATCCGCAATATCTCTCTCCCGATGATGAAAGATTCCATTCGCTTGCCATCAAGCATCTGGTTGAGAAATATAACAATACCCGCAATGGCGTGAAAATTTTTGATGATCAAATAAAACTGAGTCTGACCACATCTTTTAAACGAGCCGGCTTTGTCATAAAGCCCGGTACGCAGGAAGAGTCGAGAGTTGTGGGGAACTTGTTTGATTTTGAGCTTTCCGCTCCGGTTGAAGTACACCGGATGATCTGGAATGCCGGTGTGAGTGAAAAGAGCAGCAGTGGATTTGGGTGGGTGGTATTTAGTAGAACGTTTCATAAATAACATGGCTTGCCATTACATTAAAAATCACCAATATAGATATTGTTTTTGTCATGATATTTTAAGAACGGACTATTAGTGTTGATAAAGAATTTAAACGTTGATTTAAAGTCAAAATATGTTTGATTAATTACTTTAAACAATATTTTCAAATAATTTATGAAATAGGAAAAATAAATTAAAAGAACGAAATATCAGAAGATCTAACAATGCCTTGTGCCCAGTAAATTTTTGATTTATGAATGGTTTTTTTGGTCTTTTACGGTTTTGAATTGAAAAATTATTGACGAGATTAAAGCAGAAACCGAAGCCTTGTTGAAAAAAGATTACAGCCCTGAACAGATTGCCGGACGTCTTAAATTGGAGGGTAAAATCTCAAATGGCATACTCGAAGGAATTAACGCAAAAATTCAATTGGCTAAAAAAAAGAGCAAGAGGTTATGGAAATCCTCAGAATTTTATCAACATGATTTACTTTACCTGTGGTAAACTTAAATTTGACTATCCAAAGTATTTCATATAGAACCAAATATATTGAATAATAGTCCTAGAAAAAATTTAATTTTTAACGCCAAATGTATGAGTCCACTCCGAAAAGTCGGAGGTAAAATTTAGTTGATAATTCTTTTGTACAATAAATTTTATAAATCAGGTGAAATTCACCCAAAAAGTTCTTTGAAATATTTGCGTATAACATTACTATTCATTATCATAGCGGTGTCTAAAACTCTGCATGAAATGTTCAAAAAATCAGACAGCCATAGTCAATTGGATATGTTTTCTTCGCCAACGGAGTACTTTAGGGACTCCAAGAGGAAGAAATACCTAAAAAATGACTCCTGGCATAACCAGTTCAGAAATCACGTTGTAATGCGTGTAGATGAGTCCATTTTCAGTGTACTCTATACAGAAGGCAATGGCGCTCCCAATGCTTCCATACGCGTTTTGGTCGGCATGATGATCCTCAAAGAGGGCCAAGGCTGGAGCGATGAACAGTTGTTTGAGAACTGTCAATACAATCTTTTGACACGCAGCGCATTGGGATTGATGTCGCTTGAGGACGCTGAACCGGTGCCATCCACTTATTACCTGTTCCGCCGCAAGCTGGTGGAATATGCCAGGGAGCACGGTGAAGACCTGTTCAAAAAATGCCAGGCCTAAATTACCAGGGATCAGATACTGGAGTTCGAGGTAAGCGGAAAGCAGGTACGTATGGACAGCAAGTTGATCGGCAGCAACATCGCCTGGTAC
>JAHDQF010000002.1 GCA_018433945.1 Proteiniphilum sp.
ATTTATCTTTTTTACCTATTTAATTGAACGGGTACCAATTTGCCTGCCTTTCTCTCTCCGGTAAATAATCACCGGTTCAATCCATGGCAGACCCTTGTATACTCTGCTTTATGTCTTATCAAAATGTGTATGTAAATATCTAAAGATCGCTCGTTGTTCGCTCTTGGTTGAGGCGTTCCTCTCAAAAGCGGGTGCAAAGATAGGGACTATTTCTCAAACCCCAAAACTTTTTTGAAAGTTTTTTTATTTTTTTCCTTTCCGGAAACCAAATTGGGAACCAATCTGTTTGGCTTTTTTCGTTGTCGTTACAACGTTTCCGCGTTGTTTCCTTTTTAAGCGAAAGGACTACAAAGATAGCAAAGATTCTCGACATCTTCCAACTATTTGCACAATTTTTTGAAGAAATCTTTGCAATTCAGATCATCGCGAAACGAACTCCCATTTTTAATCAATTCATGTCCAAACCGATAATCATTCGGCAAGCATATGTGAACTGGTGATCACCTGGGGAGTCACAGCAAAACTGAACGGTTCACCGTTTCGCTCCACATTGATATGAAGGACAAGTGGCGTTCGCCAATCTACATATTGATTGAAACTGAAAAGGTAGGAAAAAGCAGCTTTATATCGTTTACTGTCAGCCAGCGCCTGCGATACGGCATGATAGTTGGCAATGTCCCAGAACATACAATCCTTGAACCCGTTTGAATCGGTATAACGTGTCTTCTTGTCTCGCAGGTGCATGGTCTCTGCCAGGAAGCGGCGGTAACCCTCAGTGAGTGCACGTGACGAGTTATGGGTAAAAGGCTGCCCCTGGATTTGAGTTACCACATCTCCCGGCTGAATACCGGCCAACTGGGCTGGAGAGCCGGGATCGACAGATACCACACTTTTCAGGTCGTTCATATCGTAACCGATACCCGTATAGTGATACTTCAGATACTTGACCTCAATGGTGGCAAAAGTCAGATTACCCGGATAGGGAAACTTAAGCAGCATCAGCGGCAGATTAAGTTCCAGGTAATCCGTCAGCGGATAGTGATCTGTGAGTCGTTCTTTCACCTCTCCCTCCCATATCAGGCTCATCTCACCCGGTGCAATAAACTTGCGATCATAGAAACGGTAGCCAAACTCCAGGTTGAATGCAATATCTTCTATTCTTACCGCTTCCGAAGGGTCATAAAGCGGCAGGCGCACCGGCCTGTGGCTTCGTGTATCAAAACGCCATACCGGCTGGTAACTACCAAGTGTAGCTGATTCCGGTTTATAGAGGGGGTTACTCTCATAACTGTAATAGGTCTGGATGATAAAGTCTGGATCTACCGGATCGTAGGTCAATCCTTTCCCGGTGAGTGCACGGATAAAGATCGCATTGATCCGCTCATCCAGTTCTTTCGTCGCCTCATCGAAGGGTGCAAAAGCAAAAGTACGGTAACTGTAGAAGAGTGCTTCATCATTTTTCCAGGTTTTCACCGGTATGATAAAACGGCGATCCTGCACATCTTCCAAACTGTAAAAAGCAAATACCGGTGCCAGTTGCGCCTCACTGATGGCATTGGGGTGACGACACTCCTTCCGGAAAGTGATCTCTTTGAAGGCATGCTCAAAATTGCGGATGGCAAGGGTCATCTCTGCATCGTTTTCGGCAAACCAGCTCATCAGCGTCTGAAACGACTGTCGATAAGTCCCATGTCCATTTACAGAGAGGAGGATATCATTCAGTTTCAACCCTGCCCTCTCTGCCGGCGATCCGGGGGTGATGTGCACCACCACCGGCTCCCGGTAACCCCAGCTCTTATCGTTGCTGATCTTAAATACAAAACCGAGCGAGCAGGCTGACTCGTTCTCCTGTGCCAGCAAGCTTCCAAATATGGTTACAATAAACAATATAGTTGCCAGTCGTTTCATTGCTTTTATCGTTGATGTTTTTCAAAACACAAAGATAAGTTTTTTTTCTTAAACCCATATTTTCGTTATCTTTGTCCAATTCGATCACCCGCAAAAAAACAGAAAACTATGATCATTGACAATTTGGCTAACGCTGCCAACTATTTTGACTTGCATCCCTTGTTTGAAAAAGCTTTCGACTACATCAACAAACTTGATCTGCAGGGAGCAGAACCCGTTACAACAGAGATTGATGGCAATCTGTTGAAAGCATCAGTGATAGAGACAAAATTGAAGCCGGAAGCGGAAGCACGGCTGGAGATCCACCGCAAATACATCGACATTCAAATTCCTGTCTCTTGTGCCGAAAGTTACGGCTGGCGATCGCTTGCCACGCTCAATGACTCAGAGACAGGCTACAACGAAGCCAATGACATTGAGTTTTTCCGCGATCGACCGTCAACAGTGGTGACGTTACAACCAGGAGAGTTTGTCATCTTCACTCCCGAAGACGGACATGCACCGCTGATAGGTGAAGGAGCGATCAGAAAGATCATCCTCAAGGTTGCCCTGTTGTAAGGTTCACTAAAAAAACATCAATCCGTCATGCTGGATATCATCAAGAATGATCCTTGGCTGTCCCCCTACGAAAAGGCAATTGAAGGGCGCCACTCCTATTACCTGAAACGTTTGTCCGATCTCACGCAGGGCGGTCAGATCACCCTCTCCGACTTTGCCACCGGTTACCTCTGGTTCGGGCTGCACCGCACGGAGGAGGGCTGGGTGTTCCGTGAGTGGGCACCCAACGCCACTGAAATCTTCCTGACAGGTACTTTCAACCAGTGGCGGCGGATGGAATCCTACCGCCTGAAAAAGAGAGATGGTGGCGTTTGGGAGGTGAAAATACCCGCTGAACGGATCAGCCACGGTGACCTCTATAAGCTGCAGGTCTCCTGGCCCGGTGGATCGGGAGAGCGGATTCCTGCATGGGCTAAACGGGTGGTACAGGATGAGGTGACCACGCTCTTCAGTGCCCAGGTATGGGAACCAGAGGATCGTTATCGCTTCAAAAACAACCACTTCAAGCCAGACAACTCCCCACTGCTGATCTATGAAACACATGTAGGGATGTCGACCGAGGAGGAGAAAGTGGGCAGCTACAACGAATTCAGGGAGAACGTGCTGCCACGGGTGAAAGAAAACGGGTACAACGCCATCCAGATGATGGCCATCCAGGAGCACCCCTATTACGGATCATTCGGCTACCACGTCTCCAGTTTCTTTGCCCCCTCCTCCCGTAACGGCACACCGGAAGAGCTTCGCAAGCTGATCGACACAGCCCATGGAATGGGTATTGCTGTCATCATGGATCTTGTTCACTCACACGCAGTGAAGAATGAGGTGGAGGGCCTTGGACGCATGGATGGATCGTATGACCTCTATTTCCACAGCAGCCCGGAGAGAAGATACCATCAGGCATGGGATTCGCTATGCTTTGACTACGGCAAGGATGAGGTGCTTCACTTCCTCCTCTCCAACTGCAAATACTGGCTCGATGAGTTCCGCTTCGACGGCTTCCGTTTCGACGGGGTCACCTCAATGATCTACCGCAGCCACGGCCTGGGAGAATCGTTCAGCAACTATGGCGATTACTACAATGGGGGACAGGATGGCGACGCCATCTGTTACCTCACGCTGGCCAACAAGCTGATCCACGAGGTCAATCCGCAGGCAATCACCATCGCCGAGGAGGTAAGCGGCATGCCGGGACTGGCGATGCCTCCCGGGGGAGGGGGCTATGGCTTCGACTACCGCTTGGCGATGAACATCGCCGACTTCTGGATCAAGTTGATCAAGGAGAAGAAAGATGAGGAGTGGTACCCCTCTGCCATCTGGTGGGAGACCACCAACCGGCGTGCCGATGAGAAGACCATCTCCTATGCCGAGAGTCACGACCAGGCACTGGTGGGAGACAAGACCATCATCTTCCGCCTGATCGATGCCGATATGTACTGGTTCATGTCGAAGCTGGTGAGCAGCACCTATGCCGTGGACCGCGGCATCGCCCTGCACAAGATGATCCGCCTGGTGACGGCAACAACCATCAACGGCGGCTACCTCAATTTCATGGGAAACGAGTTCGGTCATCCAGAATGGATCGACTTCCCACGTGAGGGGAACAACTGGTCCTATCATTATGCCCGCCGGCAGTGGCACCTGGCAGATGATCCCAACCTGAAATACCACTGGCTGGGTGACTTCGACAAGGCAATGATCAGGTTGATCCGCTCGGTACCCGATTTTCAGGCCACCTCACTGGTGAAGATCTGGGATAAAGACGAAGACAACATTCTGGCCTACATGCGGGATGAGTTACTTTTCGTATTCAATTTCCACCCGCAGCACTCCTACAGTGACTACGGCATACTTGTACCCCAGGGTAAATACCAGATCATCCTGGATACCGACGACAAGGCTTTTGGCGGCTTCGGGCTGAACGATGATACCATCCACCACTTCACCCAGTATGACCCGCTCTATGCACCAGACAATAAGGGGTGGTTAAAACTCTATCTCCCGGCCAGGACAGCCTACGTGATGAAACGCACGTAACAGGGAAATGAACCAATCTGAACATAGCTGTCACATCAATGAACAACATCAAACAAACATCAAAAGAATCCTACACCCTATACCCGCTCATCTTCAAACCTATCCTCAAGCCGGTTATCTGGGGAGGCTCCAACATCTGCCGCTTCAAACAGATCGAACCTGTTCAGGAAGGCATCGGCGAGAGCTGGGAGATATCGGGCGTTCCGCATAGCGTATCGGTTGTTGCCAACGGGCCACTCGCGGGTGAATCGCTTGACAAGCTCCTGGCGACAGCCAGGGAGCAGCTGGTCGGCAAAAAAAATTATGAGATGTTTTGCAATACGTTCCCCCTGCTGATCAAGTTTATTGATGCCCATGACGACCTCTCCATTCAGGTGCACCCTGACGACCGGCTGGCAAAGGAACGTCACAACTCTTTCGGTAAGACCGAGATGTGGTATGTGATCCATGCGGAACAAGGGGCCTTCCTCTATTCCGGTTTTGAGCAGCAGATCACACCTGAGGAGTACATCGAGACTGTGAAAAACAACTCTTTTACCGAAAAGCTAAAGAAACATGAAGTAAAAGAGGGCGATGTATTCTTCCTGCCGGCAGGCAGGGTGCATGCCATCGGTGCTGGATGCTTCGTTGCAGAAATACAACAGACCTCCGATATCACCTACCGCATCTACGACTATGACCGAAGAGATGCCTCGGGAAAGGCGAGGGAATTGCATACAGAACTGGCTAAAGAGGCCATTGACTATACGGTATACAACTCATATAAAACCGAATATCAGAGAGAAAAAAACAGACCTGTGAAGTTGGCCGACTGCATCTATTTTACCACCCAGCTGCTGGAAATCGACCAACCCATGAAACGAAGTTACGAAATGCTGGACTCTTTCGTGATTTTTATCTGTTTAGATGGAAACTGTAGCCTGTGTGACAATAAAGGCAATGAGATTTCGGTTCACCAGGGGGAAACAGTTCTCTTTCCTGCCGATACCGGCTCGGTAACACTCAAGCCAAATGGTGAAGCACGACTGTTGGAGACATATATCGATTAGCCGAATGGGAGATCGCATAAACTCCCAGGGGGAGTGACAAAAAAAAAGGTTTATGAGAGGAATATTACTGGTCAATTTAGGCACCCCTGCCAGCTATCACAAGGCAGACGTTAGAAAGTTCATCGGTGAGATGCTGTCGGACCCTTACGTCACTGGTCTTTCCGCACAGCTCTCTTCATTGCTTGCCTGGAAATTTATTGCCCCGCTCTCAGCGGAACGTTCCGCATCGAAGTACAAACTCATTTGGCGAAAAGAAGAGCCTCTGATCTCGCCCCTGCTCTATCATATGCAGCAACTGGCAACAACGTTGGAGCGTAAAAAAAATATCGCCGTGGAGATTGCCATGCGCTACGGTGAACCCGACGTGATGCATGCTTTTAGGGAACTGGAACGCAAATGCCCCCTGCTGCACGAGGTGGTTGTCTTTCCACTCTATCCCCATTATGCACAGTCGACCACCGAAACCATGAAGGAAGCAATCGGCCGCATCTTCTTCAGCCATCCCCACTCTTTCCGGCTCAGGTTCGTGGAGCCCTATTACAATCATCCCGCTTTCATTCAGGCGCTGGCCGACAGGGCACGCCCTTACCTGCCGGATATCGACAAGCTGGTGTTCACCTATCACAGCTTGCCGGTAAAACAAGTGGAGTCGGCCTGGCGAAAAGGCAAGGAGTATGACTACGTCTATCAGCTCAAGGAGACCAATAACCTTATCTGCAAAAACGTGGGTATCGACCCGCACGATACCTTTCTCTTCTACTCCTCCCAGCGGGGCAACAAATGGCTAAAGCCCTTCCTCAATACCGACATCGGTGATCTACCCAAACTGGGATGGAAAAAGGTGGCGGTGATGGCACCCGGCTTTCCGGTTGACAACCTGGAGACGCTCTACGACATCGACATCGAAGCACGCAGGCTCTTCATGGAAGCCGGCGGGGACCGCTTTGTCTTTATACCCTCCCTCAACCACCAGGAAAGCTGGGTAGAGGCTATCTGGAAGATTGTAGAAAGAAGCTGAACCTTTTCAGATATAGTACTCCATCAAGTCAGCCAGACCAGCCTGTAGCGCATACCGGGTCGCCTCACTGAGGCTGTTGACTCCCAACTTGCGGTAGATGTTGCGGCGGTGTGCGTTCACCGTGTGGAAGCTGAGATGCTTTTCGATGGCAATCTCTTTGGTGGTCTTTCCCAGGGCGATCTCCCTCAGGATATTCTTCTCGGACGGGGTGAGCGGATTGGCTACTTTCTTCGGTGGCACCCCCTCTTTCAGCACCGATTCCGCATATTCACACCGATACAACGTTCCTTCCGATACCGCCAACAGTGCCTCCCGGATCGCTTCCAGGCTATCCTGTTTGGTCACCACACTGATATCGGGATCGGCCAGCAGGAGCCGGCGCAGGAAAAGCTCCTCCGGCTCGTCGGTGAAGAGCAGCCAGGCAGAACCGGCTGCACCGCTCTTCATGTTGAGCAGTTGCGAGACCGAATGAAAGTCGAACAGCGAGTAGTCGACCACCACGACAGACCGCGGGTGCTGCCGCAACAACCCCATCAGCTGCCGGCTGCCGGCTGCCTCCTCAATCAATGCTCCGCCCTGCAATTCTTCCAGCAGGGCAATCATCCCGCGGCGGGTGATATCCTGGTTATCGGCAATGATATAATGAGAATCAGGTTTCATTATTATTGACCTTCTGAATCACAAAAGTAATCAATTCTGACACTTTTCCGGTGAAAATACCACAAATGTGCTATTTCACGATCAAAAAACTACCTTTACCTTTGTCATCAAATTAAATATGGAATGATTATGACAAAAATTGCAGAAAATCTGACAGCATTGGTGGGAAATACCCCGTTACTCCGACTCAATGCATTTGAGACGTCCGAAGGAGCCAAAGCGAAGCTTATCGCGAAACTGGAAAGTTTCAACCCTCTGGGTAGTGTAAAAGACCGTATCGCACTGGCCATGGTGGAAGATGCCGAACAGAGCGGCGTACTCAAAGCCGGTTCCGTCATCATTGAACCCACCAGCGGCAACACCGGTATTGGCCTTGCCTTTGTATCTTCCATCAAAAAGTACCGGCTGATTTTAACCATGCCCGAGACCATGAGTATCGAAAGGCGAAACCTGCTGAAGGCGCTTGGTGCCGAGCTGGTGTTGACACCCGGTGCGGATGGCATGAAAGGAGCCATCGCCAAAGCGAAAGAACTGCAGACTGCATTACCCGGCGCCGTGATCCTGCAACAGTTTGAGAACCAGGCAAACCCGAAGATTCACTACAACACCACCGGCGAAGAGATCTGGCGCGATACCGATGGCAAGGTGGACATTTTTGTCAGCGGTGTAGGCACAGGAGGTACCGTGAGCGGTGCCGGAAAAAGATTGAAAGAACGGAATCCCAACCTTGTAGTAGTCGCCGTAGAGCCTGCCGAATCGCCCGTACTGTCGGGAGGAAACCCCGGCCCTCACAAGATCCAGGGCATTGGCGCCGGTTTTGTTCCGGGAAACTATGATGCATCGGTGGTTGACCGCGTAATAACCGTAAGCAACGACGATGCCATACGCACAAGCAGGAACCTGGCAAAGACGGAAGGGCTCCTGGTGGGAATCTCATCGGGTGCCGCCGCATACGCTGCGCTGCAACTGTCGAAGGAGCCGGAAAATGAAGGGAAAAATATCGTGGCAATCCTGCCCGACACCGGAGAACGATACCTGTCCACCGTGCTGTATGCTTTCGACGAGTATCCGTTGTAAAAAAAGTCTGTTATGAAAAATTTACGACTTTTATTACTTATTCTTCTGATAGCCGGAATCAGTTCCTGCGAAAAGAAAAATGAGCTGCAGAGCGGTATCTGGCGCGGCGAACTGGCCGTGTCGGGCGACAGGAAAGCCCCTTTTCTGTTCGAAGTGGAGAAGCATGGTGCCGATTCAGCCACAGTCACCCTCCTCAACGGGGAAGAACGGGTGGAACTGACCGGTGTTACGTTTCACGGCGACACGCTCATCATCCCCATTGTGGCTTACGATGCTGAGATCAGGGGATTTGTTACGAATGACCGTATCGAAGGAAAATTCATTAAAAATTACATCGAAAACGATCCGGGTGTTTCCTTTACCGCGGTTTACGGCGTGGAGGAACGTTTTAAACCGGCCGCACAACCGGCTACACAACAAATCGATGGCAAATGGGAGGTGCTTTTCCTGAGTGAGGAAGGAGATACCACCCGCAATGTGGGCATCTTCAAAACCGACGGCGGGATCGTCACCGGTTCCATACTGACCAATTCGGGCGACCTCCGGTTCCTGGAAGGCGCTTATACCGACCAGGGTGTGCAACTCTCGGCTTTCAGCGGCCTGAGTCCTTATTTTATCGATCTCGCCTTTACCGATGACACTCTTTTTGAGGGTACTTTTTATACCACCCACGGCACCACACGATTGTCAGGCCGGAAGAACGATGCCGCAGTATTGGCCGACGCTTATTCGCTGACCGGCCTCAAAGAGGGTTATGAAACGCTCAGCTTCACACTGCCCGACCTCGAAGGGAACAGGGTTTCACTCAGTGATGAACGGTATCGGGGCAAAGTGGTGATTGTGTCCATCCTGGGAAGCTGGTGTCCCAACTGTCTCGATGAGATGGCTTTTCTGGCGCCCTGGTACGATGCCAATAAGGATCGCGGTGTAGAGATCATCGGCATCGCCTTCGAGCGGAAAGATGATGAAGCTTATGCGAAAAAAACAATCTCCCGGCTCAAAGAACGGTATCACACCGGGTATCCCATACTCTTTGGCGGAGCGGTGGGTAAAGAGAATGTGACCGGGGTACTGCCGGAACTGGACAACTTTTCGGGTTACCCCACCACCATTTTTATCGATAAGCAGGGGAAGGTGCGCAAGATTCATACCGGCTTCAACGGCCCGGCCACCGGTCTGTTTTACACAGAATTTATCGAAGATTTCAACGCACTCGTCGATTCACTCCTCACTGAGTAAAGAAGCTCCGGCAGCTGATCACTCAAAACTGATCACTGATCGCTGACAACTGAATCGCAGCCGGTACAAACTTTGCTCCTAAAAACCGATTACTGACTACTGACAACTGACAACTGCCTGCCGGATATCATCCAGCAAATCATCCACACTCTCCAGTCCCACGGACAGGCGGAGTGTGGTTTCTTTTATGCCCATGGCAGCCCGCTGTTCGGGCGTAAATGTGCCGTAAATAGTGCTGGCAGGGTGAATGATGAGCGATCGGTTATCAAAAAGGTTGGTAGCGCGGCGAATCAACTTCAGCCGGTATTTCCGAAGAGATGGCGCGATGTAACCAGGTTGCTGCCGCTCCGGGTGAGGGTGATGAACGTATTGCTGAAAGTAACACTGTCTCCCGACTTATTCATCCAATCCGTCGATGAAAAATTGTTGTTTATCTATTCATCTTGATGGCAAGGAGAAAATGACCGGTTAACAGCATCTCCCACATACAATAAAATCCCCGAAACCTTATCATTTCGGGGATATCTTGTCTGCTAAAAATCGGGAAAGCGATACCTGTCAACTGGAGGGACCAGCTTTTTTCTTGCCTTATAAATCTGGTAGACCCAATAGAGCAGAAATCCTGCAATTACGTTTCTTTTGAATGACATAACCGTTTATCGTTTTAAAATCCATGCATCCCTGTAATCAGGGTATTCCTTGTGTATTTTCCTCAAAGTGCTTTGCGCATCCTCTCTATCAGCAAAAGAGAGCGCATACACATCGATTCGTCCGGGACGTATCATCCATCCTCTATCAGAGAATCCATTCTCCAGAAGATTCGCCATCATCTTCTCTGCCACCTCTTTCACTTTATATACCCCCACAATGATGTAATAGCGTGGTTGGTCTTCATCTGCTGCAGCAACTGCCACCGGTGTTTGAGCTGCAAGCTCCGGTTGAATGTTCTCTGTGGTGCTCACCGCTCCTACCTCAGCTACCTCTGCTACAACATCCTCCGATACGTTTCCACTTGTGATGTTGCGCTGGAAGGGACTGCCAAACAGATCGGTCTCTGAGAGGATCTGTGCGGACTGTCTCACAATGGTGCGATCACCCACCGGAAGCAGGAACATCATCAACAGAAGAATCGATGCTGCAGCTGCAGCGATACCTATGGATCGGTAACGTGGTTGTCTCTCTTCCTTTGGAGAAACATTAACTGCAAGAGACTGCATCTGAATCAGTGGCTTGAGTGCAGCCTTTGACAAACCGAAAAAAACAGGCTGTACAAAATGAGAAGGTTTGTATACAAACCGTTTGTCATCGCTCATGATAAACTGTCCAAGATCGCCCAAAACAACGTGTCGATCATCTCTCATCCGGCGCTTTAATTCCTCCACTGCCAGTTCAATCTTCGTCATTGCCGCTTCGAAGGGGATTTCTTCGCTTTTCATGTAGGACTGCGCCAACAAACCGTCATTATGCGTGAGATCACGGTTGAAAACCAATTCACACGAGGGCGGGAAGAAAGTGGCGATGCCATCTCTGCGTGCCGGGGAGGTGTTTACCACGAAACCACCAAAGCCGGGGATGATCACGCAGTTGTGATCATGGAGCAGAAATTCAATATGCGAAACAAGTTCATTCATCTGATTAAAACTTTCATTTTCAGATGTTTCAGATAGAATTCGCTTTAATCATGTTCATTTGTGCAAAACATGTTAAGGCTCGTTTCATACAATCTGTTCATATTTTGGTGACCGTCACACCTGATCTCAATGAATTCAAAAAGGTCATCATTTTGATCAGATAAGCAAAGTTAAAAAAAAAAGATCTATTTCCTCACTTTGTTCTGATTTTTGTTGGCAAAATCTTGCCAATTGCTATATTTCCTGTCACCGGTAGTAATATCCGACTGGTAAAAATGACACAGAGCGGCAGCCAATCCGTCTGAGGCATCGAGTTGTGTCAACATCTGTTCGTCAGGTATCCTCAGGATCTGCTGCAGCATGTATGCCACCTGCTCTTTTGCTGCCCTACCATTACCGGTAATGGCCATCTTGATTTTGAGTGGGGCATATTCATGAATGGGGATGTCACGCGAGATGGCGGCCGCCATGGCCACCCCCTGGGCACGTCCCAGTTTGAGCATGCTTTGTACATTCTTCCCGAAGAAAGGGGACTCTATGGCCAGCTCGTCGGGAAGGAACTCATCGATGAGACCGATCACACGTGCATAGATCTTGGCCAGTTTCAGGTAGTGATCGCCATACTTGCCCAGCTCCATGACCCCCATAGCCATCATCGACGGTTTGTTATCCAGTACACGGAGAATGCCATAACCCATGACCTGCGTACCGGGGTCGATCCCCATAATGATTCGTTCTTTCTGCATCGGTCAGTAGGATATGGTCTGCATCACGGTGGAGAAGCCAGCCACCTTCTCCTTGAATTTTTCCAGCAAGGGGGAAACCACCCTGTTGCTTTCTTCATTGTTCCACTGTTCCAGTGTTGCCAGATCGGCAGCAAGGAACTCCATGGCATAAGTGTGTCCCTCCTCCCCCTCCTCTCCGAAGACTCGTGAGAGACGGGGTGAGGTGAGCAAACCACTGCAGGTGGCAATGGGGATGAACACCTCCAGCATGTAATCCACAAACTCTTCGTGAAGAGCCGCATCTACATGGAAAGTGGTGTTGAAGACAATCATCTGTGGTGATTTTTTATTTTTTTCTCTGCAATTTCAATTGCAAATATAAACAAAATCTCTAACTTTGCACCACAATTATGCAAGGGGGTTTAGCTCATCTGGCTAGAGCGCAACACTGGCAGTGTTGAGGTGACCGGTTCGAGTCCGGTAATCTCCACAAAACAAGCGATAAGCTTTTTACAGGGGCGGTTTACGAAAGTAGGCCGCCCATATCGTTACACAATTTTCACCGTGATTCTTGCAGGCAGTCACTTCCTTTGCCTCTTCTCCGGTATGAATGTTCCGAAATCATTATGGACTCATTATTTTAATTAACAGGGAAATACTTTGAGAAAAATTCTTTCATATCATTCCACGAGTCTGCATCTGCTGCAGCATGATAAGCTATGGGCATGTTAAATTTCCTGCCTGCTTCGGTTGATTCGGGATTTGTGAAAGCATGCAAGGCTCCTTCATATTCTTTAAATTCATAGGCAGCGCCAACAGCATTCATTTGATTTTTAAAATTATCTTTATCATCCTGGGATACAAATGTATCTGCTGCTCCGTTGCAGACGAGAACATGCGTGTTTTTAATGGCTGGATCTGCTTTAAAACCTGCCAGCCCACCGTGAAAGCTTACAACTGCATCGAGCGGGATACCTAAATTGGCTGCGTTTAAGACCACCGTACCACCGAAGCAATAACCTATTGCTGCAACACGTTCCGGGTCTGCAAAACCGCTGTTTACCAAAACATCGTAAGCGGCTGTCATTCTTTCTTTCAACAAACCCATATCAGCATATAGGACCCCTGCATTTTTTTCTGCATCTCCCGGATTATCATGCACAAGACCATTGCCGTACATGTCGGCAGCAAATGCGGTGTAACCTAATTCAGCCAACATCCTGGCTCGCTTTTGGTTGTAAGCATTATTGCCCCACCATTCGTGCACAACAATGATTCCAGGGCTTTTCTCCGTTTTATTCTCATCGTAAAAAAGATACCCTTTTAATGTGGTCTCTCCTGCTTTATAGTCAATCTCTTCACGAACGATATTTTGTTCGTTCTTATTTTCTGTTTGTGCATGCTGCTTTTTACCCTGGTTCCTTCCGTATCCCTCAGTAGTGGCTATTGTTATCAATAGCAAGCTGACAACAAGTGATTTAATGCCGAAACCTTTTACATAATTTTTGATATTCATATCAACCTCCTTGAATTAATTAGTTGAATAAGCAGTTTGAATGTATGTTTTGTTTAAAGACCGGGACTTATTGCATTTTCAATACAGCCCTGAATCTTACTTTATTGGTAATCATCTTGTTATAGGCCTCATTTGCTTTCTCAAGCGGAAAAACTTCAATTTGAGGACGCACATTTTTCAATACCGAAAAATTCATCGTATCTTCAGAATCCTTTGCATCACCCGAAGACCATCCTTGAATTGTCTTACCGGAAATAAGCGTGAACGGGATAACCTCCATGGGCTCGTTTGCTGCAGCCACAATGATTAATTTACCCCGTTGTTTCAAACCGTTTGTTATTTCCGAAATGACTTTGCTGTTGGGAGCAGTGGCCAGAATAATGTCAGCTCCGCCAATCTTTTGCAGCTCTTCGGCCGCATTGGCGTTACTGGCATCAATGTATATGTCTGCACCGAGTTTCAATGCCAATTCTCTTTTTTCACTTCCGTGAGATATTGCCACTGTTCTGTAACCGGCAGCACGTGCGAATTGGACGCCCAGATGTCCCAAACCCCCAATACCTTGTATGGCCACCGTATCGCCCGGTTTAGCGCCGCTGTTTCTTAACGCATTATACGTTGTGATGCCGGCACAAAGAAGAGGGGCGGCTTCTTCCGAATTCAATTCTTTGGGAACCGAAGCCAGTGCATCTTGCGGTGCACACATATATTCCGCATAACCGCCATTGTAATGAATGCCGGGTACTTTTCCATTGACACAATTGATGAAGTCGCCCCGGCGACAAGGTTCGCATTCAAAACAATGGCCTCCATGCCAGCCCACGCCTACCCGTTGACCTGTTTGCCAGGACTTCACATTTTTCCCGACTTCCGTAATTGTGCCGATTACTTCATGGCCCGGGACCAAAGGATATTGGAGATTTGGGTACCATCCTTCTTTTACAATTGCATCGCTGTGACAAATTCCACAGGCTTCTACTTTTATCAGTACTTCATTTTCTTTCGGTTCCGGCACCGGAATTTCAACCAATTGAAAATCCTCACCGGCCTTTTTTACCTGCATTGCTTTCATTGTTGCCATTTTTTTTACTTTTTGATTATTTGATCAGATACAAAGAAATTGTTATATTTTTACCATTACTGTGGTTAATCCTCCCAATCTTGATCCTGCAAGCGCAACAGCTTCGTTTATCTCGTCAAGTGAGAAGGTTTTCACGTCAAACAAATTTAAATTTAGCAAACTCGATTGAGCCAGGTTAACCATTTCATTTGCTTCGAAATGATGAAACCATAATGACCCTGTCATCTTTATTTCAGTTTCCAAAAGAAAACCATAAGGAATATTGATATTCCCGGTTGCCCCGCCAACAAATACAGCAGTACCTCCTTTTTTAACTGCATATAAGCATTGATGCGTTGACTGCGTATCAACATATTGAAGGCAATCAACAAATGACTCGGCACCTTTGCCGTTTGTCAGTTCTCTTATCTTGCCGGTCACATCTCCATCAAGGAGTGACAAGGTGGAAATAACCGACGGATTGATCTGCCTGATTTTTTCCAATCGCTCTTTTTTATTGGCTACAGCAATTATTTTTGTCGCACCCATTGCTAAAGACAGCAGCAGAGCGCTTGTGCCCACGGTTCCGGTAGCGCTACCAATACATCGTCATCCGATAATTCCGGTATCGGAACCTCTTCTATTACCAGAGGTTTCCCCAATTCATATAAGCGTGCTGCTTTCATTGTTTTTTCCATATTTTTACTCCTTATCTTTTGTTTTCACGATTCCTTTTATCTCCTCATCATTCAAAAAACGTTTCACATTTTCTGCCGCTTTTCTTGCTCCTTCAATCATAATGTTTTCGACCAGAGATGAATTGTGCGGCGATCCCAGGAGATTGGGCAATTCAAAAAAGGGATAATTGATTTTAAACTGTCCAAACTTAAACGGTTCGATCCACCACGTATCAATTCCGGCAGAAAAATCAGGATGGCTCTTCAAATGTTCATACAAATCTTTTTCTTTAATAATCGGCCCTCTGGCCACATTAATCAATATGGCATCATTTTTCATCAGCTCTAATTCCCTTTTTCCGATTAATCCTTCTGTTTCGTCTGTCAGGGGAATGGAGATGACCACAAAATCAGCATGACTCAACAGATAATCCAAATCCTTTAATGTGCCGATAAAATCGACCTCTTCGGTAGTTTTTCCGCTGGTGTTCAATGCCATTATTTTCACATCAAAACCACGCATCAATTTTGCCACTTCTTTCCCGATTGAACCGAAGCCGATAATGCCGAGCGTTGCGCCCTTGATCTGCCGGGTGATACTTTTCATCTGTTCAAATTTTCCTTCTGCCATGCGGTTATGATACAACCGCAATTTTTTTGCCAGTGAAAGAATCAAGGCAACCGTATGTTCAGCCATCGGTGATGCAAAAGCACCTTGATTCGCCGCAATGACACAGCTGTCCGGAAACATTTCGAATTTGAGATGATCATAACCGGCAGACAAAAGTTGAATAAGATGAAAATTACGAAACAGACTTTTATCAAACATTTCTAATTCCCTCGTGGGATTCCACGCAATGATGATTTCACTTTCCAATAATTTTTTTTCTTTTTTATCTGTTTCTGTATCATCTTCTAAAAAAGAAATCACCTGATCCTGAAAAAAACTCTTATAAAACTCTTTTTCTTTTTCGTTGGCTTTATAGGTCACTAAAATATTTTTCATTTGTTCTGACTTTTATTTTGATTGTTTCCTTTTTTTAAAGCTCCCGGCAACGAATGATTATATTCACCCGTAACAAAAACAAAAGCATCTGGCGATTTTATTTTTTCTGCCCATGCTTTTGTGTGTGGATGTGTATATTGCCCCATTGAAGCAGGTAAAAGTTCATTGATATCCACCAGTTCATATTCAGCTGTGATTCCTCCTTCCCTTTTACCTAACTTGAGCGGTTTGGACGAAGCAAATAAATGCATCATTCAAAATCTATTTTTATTTATAAACATTATAAATTGAAATATGTTCACGAATAAATTTGAATGAATATCCGCATCTCTTCATACAGTTGAAAACCCCAGGCAGACAAGAAGCTCAGGAAAGTCAGGTACCGTTGCAGATGAGGCATATGGTCTAAAATTGGAATGATTATATATTCTGATTCCTAAAGTTCTCAGTCCTTCCCTGTTGCATTGGCAGGCAGGTGAACAATTTAAAAAAACAGTTGTTAATTCCGTGGTGCATCTTGTGCGTAGCAAACGGCTTCAGGATGCCAATCTGATACAAAACGATACACAGGAAAATGCCATACATTGATTATTACAAGATTCTGGGAGTCGACCGGAATGCATCGGTGGAAGAGATCAAAAAGGCTTATCGCAAGCTGGCGCGCAAGCTGCATCCCGACCTGAACCCTAACGACCGGGAGGCACATAAGAAGTTTCAGGAACTGAATGAGGCCAACGAGGTGCTGAGCGATCCGGAGAAACGTGCCAAATATGATAAGTACGGTGAGAACTGGAAACATGGGGAGGAGTATGAGAAGGCTCAACAGCAGTATCAGCGACAAAGGAGTCAGTACCAATGGAGCAATCCGGGAGGTCAGACCTTCTATACCGAAGGTGATTTTTCGGACGACGATTTCTCTGACTTTTTCCACTCCATGTTCGGCAGTGGCTTTGGACAGAGATCTGGCAGTTCTGCCGGCAGGCGCCGCAAATACAAAGGAGCCGATTACAATGCGGAACTGAACCTGACGCTCCGCCAGGCCAGTCAGACGCATCAGCAAACTCTGGCAATAAATGGTAAAAATGTACGCATCACTATTCCTGCAGGTGTTTCCGACGGACAGAAGATCAAACTGGCAGGATATGGACAGCCGGGAGTGAACGGTGGCCCCAATGGCGATCTCTATATTACTTTCAGAATTGAGGAGGATCCTGAATTTAAACGCCTGGGCGACGACCTCTACACGGAAGCCACAATAGACCTCTACACAGCGGTTTTGGGAGGGGAAGTGATGATTCACACGCTTGATGGGCAGGTGAAAATGACCATCAAACCAGGTACTCAGCCCAACACAAAATTGCGACTAAAAGGCAAAGGATTCCCGGTATATAAAAAAGAGGGACACTTCGGTGATCTGTATGTGACGCTGAAGGTGCAGTTACCCGAACATCTTTCGGAGAGAGAGAAAGAGTTATTCACCCAATTATCTAAAATAAGGAAACAATGAACGGGAACAGATTACAATATAGCGAGTGCCTGAGGATTTACGAGGTAGAAGAGTCATTTATTGAATCCCTTCATGAGGTAGGCCTGATACGGGTCATTGATCAGGACGAGGAGCGCTTTATTGAATTCGATGATCTCTCCGACCTGGAACAGTTTATCAGATGGCATTATGAGATGGATATCAATGTGGAGGGTATCGACGCACTCCGTCATATGCTGCAAAGAGTGCGGGCATTGCAATCGGAGATAGCGCAGCTACGTCATGAATTACAATTTTACAAATCACTGTGACTGGATGATCTGCAGAAATAATCGGGTATCAGCAGGTATGAAACGAAATAAAACATTTTTTTCAAGCGTAGCCGCCTACCATTCAGGAATAGCTGTCCTGCTCAGTATTTGATGTTCTTGAAGAGCACACGGTTCTCACGTGCTTCATTCAGGCGCGTGAGCATCTTTTCACGGCTGTAATTGGGGTACTCCTCCTCACTGCTACCGGAGATAAGGCTGAGCAGGGCACGCAGTTCCTCATCGGAGAACTGTGCCATGATCTCGTCGAACGGTTCTTTGGAGCCGATTTCAAACCGGATAAAGGCTAGTCTCGATTTTGCAGTGGGAAACTCGGGGTCTATCTCAAGCAGCTCTTCGAGGTATGCCGCAGCCTGTTCGAATTTCTCCTGTGCAAGGCTGATGTTGGCGAGCCGGTCAAGGATCTCCTCATTCTCCTCGGAGATGAGTGCCGCTTTCATATAAGCTGCTTCAGCCCGTTTGAGGTCGTTGTCATAAAATGCCAGCTCTCCCTCCAGCATGTAATAGTCGAGGCTCTCCTTTTCACCTTCGGGAATCTGTTCAAAAAGCTCCTTTGCCTGGTCGATCTCCTCACGGCTAAGATGCACAAGAGCACGTTTTACCAGGATGCCCTCGCTACCGAAGAGTGCCTCTTTCTTATCGATCAGCTTCATCATCTCATCATATTGCTCCATCACCTCGTAGGCTTCGAATAGTGAGTCGTAGAGGGTCTCATCATCAGGGGTCTGTTGCAGGCACTTCTCGAAGATGGATACTGCTTCGGACGTGTTGTCATTCAGGTAGAGCGAGAGTGCTTTCATCTTCATCACTGAAAGATCATCTTCGTTGATGGTAAGGGCAAAATCGAATGCATCAATTGCCTTATCATACGCTCTGTTCATGGAGTAGAGCTTGCCAATGTTGACCCACGCATCGTAGGAGTAGGGATCAATGTCCAGCAAGCGGTTGTTCTGTTCTATTGCTTTCTCCAGGTCACCTTTCATCTCATAGGCGTAGGCCAGATCAACAATGGCATCGATATTGGCATCATCGATCTTCATGCTTTCTTCAAGAAAAGTGATCGCACGGTCAAACTTATCCACATCGTTCAACAGGTATGCTGTTTCGGTAATGAAATAGTAGCGGTCATCCATTACCAGGTCCAGTCCCAGTGTCTCATTGATCAACTGATCCGCTTCTTCGTAACGATCGAGGTGCAACAACGACTCAATACGGAGCAGGGCATGCTCCACCCCACCCTCATCAGATATCAGTCGCAGGTAGTCAAGTGCCTCTTCGTACAGCTCCGCGAAGACCAGTGTCTTTGCCCGCAACAACATCAGTGCGGAGCTACCGGGATGCATCCGGAGCCCCTCACGGATCAGCTGTTCTGCTTCATCGTTGTCTCCTTCAGCATTGTAATACTC
>JAHDQF010000060.1 GCA_018433945.1 Proteiniphilum sp.
AAAACCAGCCCACCAGGCGCACTTTTGCCGGGTTTTCGCACTTGGTGGATATTTTGTACCTTAGTGTCGCCATTATTTACTAAGTGTGGCATCATGTCGGATCATTACGGGCCACGATTCAGTAATCGACAAGTGATTAATTAAAACTTTATAATCATGATAATCAGGGCTACTGCCAAACTTCACAACATATCCCGGCTTACCCCCATTCGCAACGAGTCTGTAATTCCGGGACCCTTGCCCGGAGAATGGTACGCCTCGTTGGTCTCGACCGGCCGGAAAAGAGGAGCAGCCATATACTTTGTTCATAACCCCAGTATGTTAATGGTTATTGTATTAGGCAAATCCATAAAAAAAGCAATGGTAGAAATGCCGGACAGAGTTCGGGCATTTCTTGAAAGAAATGGATTTTCATCACTGACCCGGGCGTTTGAACTGGATACTCCGTATGAAATTTTCGCGACAAATAACCGGAATGTATTATCCAATATGAACCAAATGAAATTCAGCCTGGAATACAGTCTGGCAATAGAAGAAGAGTTGGGTTCGGCTGAAATCGTCCGGATTGAAGACCTGTATTTGGATTACCTTATGGGCGGAAAGATTGCCGGAGAGGAGGATTATATCAGGCCTGTGGATCAGCTCCGGAAATTGATGCGGCTGGACATCGGTTAGAAGCATTCAATCAATTGGAATTAAGATCCAAAATTGTATATTTGTCTGGCGTCTTCTTTTTTGCATCTTCAAGCTGATGCGCCACCTCGTGTCAATAAGTTAATATATATTTAATAATCAGGCTTATGAAAATTCTCAAAACAAAAGTGGCGCGGTACCTTCAAGCTGCATTGCTTCTGTGCACCGTTTGCATTCTGTTTGCCGGTTGCAGAAACCACAATATTGTTAAAACCAGCATTACGGACAAGGAAGGGTCTGTGTTGGTGATGGAATTTGATAAAAAGGCCGGTACGGCCACCTTTGTATTTGAAGGGGATACTATCCTCCTGACACAAGACACCATGGCCTCGGGCATCCGCTACAGCAATGATCATTTCGTTTACCTGGAATGGCAGGGACACTGTACTTTGTGCAAAGACAGCCTGGTGGTGTTTGATATTGAATGAGGTTTGCTTGCTGTTTCAGGCAACGCAGACCGGCAAGCGCACAGTGAAGGTTTGATATTGAGTAAGATTCTGCTTCTGCTTCAGGCAACGCAGACCGGCAAGCGTACAGTGAAGGTTTGATATTGAGTGAGATCCTGCTTGCTGCTTCAGGCAACGCAGACCGGCAAGCGTACAGTGAAGGTTTGATATTGAGTGAGATCCTGCTTCTGCTTCAGGCAACGCAGACCGGCAAGCGTACAGTGAAGGTTTGATATTGAGTGAGATCCTGCTTGCTGCTTGCGTGAGCGATCATGCTTACGGTTACGATCCGGTTCCGAATAAGGTTTCTGGTTAAGGTTCTTTATTAAGGTTCTTGGTTAAGGTTCTTGGTTAAGGTTCTGGTTAAGGTTCTTGGTTAAGGTTCTTGGTTAAGGTTCTTGGTTAAGGTTCGGTACAGTATGCACAGATATAAATGAAAAAGCTCCCTGACGGGGGCTTTTTTTCAAATGGAGTTTGACTGCGCCAGAGACACCACGTTAGTGCGCCCCAAATGGAGTTTGATGCGCCACAGACCTGCATGACTGCGCCACAGACCCGCAAAGGTGCGCCACAGACCCGCAAAGGTGCGCCACAGACCCGCAAAGGTGCGCCGCAGACACGCAAAGGTGCGCCACAGACCCGCATTACTGCGCCAGAAATGGATTTTGACTTCATTCCATCCTCAAAAAGGGGCCTAAATGAGGATGGAAGCTGGAAATTCGGGGTTCGGTCCTCAAAAAGGGGCCTAAATGAGGATGGATTGTGAAAAATCAACACTTTGTCCTCAAAAACAGCCCTAAATGAGGATGGAAGTAGAAACTTCGTTCTGTTGGTTAATTAATATCGTTTATTGGAGCGATATTCGGAAAATTTGTATCTCTTTATATACACAAAAACCATTGAAAAAATTATCCCGTTTCTTCCCGGGCTTAATATAATGCCCCGGGTACCCACTCGGCAATGCTCCGGGCCCAGCCTCGGCAAGCATCCATAAAAAATACATCGGGCTTTCAATTATTCCCACAGCAGTTTTTGAATTTTTTACCGCTTCCGCAGGGACATGGATCGTTTGGGTCCGGTTGATGTGTGAAAACAGGGTAAATGAAGGGCACCGGCCCATCAGCCCCGCCAGCACCACCAGCACCACCAGCACTGCCAGCACCAGCACCAGCACCAGCACCAGCCCCGCCAGCCCCACCGGAATAAGCCTCGGCATCAGCCCCGCCAGCACCAGCCCCGCCAGCACTGCCAGCCCCGCCAGCACCACCAGCCCCAGCCCCACCAGCCCCGCCACTACCACCCCCACCAGGCCTACCGGAATAAGCGGCGGGTTTGGAATTGCCACCGGGCATGTCGACTTTGTTCAGGGCCCCGGGCACATTGCCTTTAAGTGTCCATCGGGGGATATGTTTCTGGTAATCTGATATATGCCTCATTATTTCCTGCAGGTCCAGGAGCTTATCGAACTCCAGAATCTCGGAAATAAACTCGAGCAGAAGATCAGGTGGGGTTTCTATCTGGATATTGACCCAGATTTCATGCATTAACATATCCGGATTCGGCAGGTTAAATTTGGTCAAATGTCTGAGA
>JAHDQF010000065.1 GCA_018433945.1 Proteiniphilum sp.
CAAAGAGAGCCTGATCGTTCGGTTGGAACCACTGGAAGTTGCCCGGTTTAAAGACGCCCAGGTGCAGTTGTGCCGGAAAATGAACAATGAGAAAATAAAATTACCCAACGGGAAGTTATTGCAATTTGACGTGGGGAGTGATCCCTACAGTGTCCAAAAATAAATCTATAAAATGGTGAAGTCTGATAATTGAACAAAAATAAGCCATTTATTCCAATATTAATGGATTAAATGCCTTTTTTTTTAATTTTATACCAGCTACTTTTATTGTACGAAAGCGGAAGTAGAAAATAGAAGCGGCTGATAAGTTAGTTACTTTAAATAAAACGCACGATGAAACAAAATTTAGGTAGCAGTCTGGCTAGTTTTGGGATAAAACAGGCTTTTTCCTATTTGGAGGGCAATCCCCGGAAAAATATGCCCCAACTGATAAAATGGGCAGAAAAATTCGACTGGAAAGGAAATTACGCCAAAGAAATTAGGGGTGTAAAAAAGTCACTTTCTGATCCGGATAACAACTGGAATATTCTGGTAAACAATTTTTGGAATCTTGATGCAGGCGTTCGAAAAAAAACATTTGAAAATTTTTTCATGAATGGTGTTTTTCGGGCAAGGAACAAACTGGACGAATCGCGTGCCAGGTATCATTGTAATGTGCCCTGGGCGATCTTGATGGACCCTACATCAGCCTGTAATTTGAGATGTACGGGCTGCTGGGCCGCAGATTATGGAAACAAGATGAATATGAGTTACGAGACGCTCGACGATATCATCCGGCAGGGAAAAGAACTCGGCACCTATTTTTATATCTATTCGGGGGGTGAACCACTGATCAGGAAAAAAGATATCATCCGGTTGTGCGAAAAACATAACGATTGCATGTTTCTTGCTTTTACGAACGGAACGCTCATTGACGAAGCTTTTGCCAATGAAATGCTGCGTATTAAAAACTTTATACCGGCCATCAGCCTGGAAGGTTTTGAAAAGGAAACTGATTCCCGCCGTGGAGAAGGGACCTATAAAGCAGTGGAAAAAGCGATGGATATCCTTCACGACAAGAAGTTGTTATTCGGTAACTCATGTACTTATACCCGCACAAATACGGAAATTATTGGTAGTGAGGAATATTTTGATTTTATGGTCAGCAAAGGGGCAATGTTTGCATGGTTCTTTACCTACATGCCGGTTGGCGTGAATGCTGTCCCCGGGTTGCTGGCAACACCGGAACAGCGGAAATTCATGTATCAGCAGATTCGCAAATTCAGAAAAAGCAAACCTCTTTTTACCCTGGATTTCTGGAATGACGGAGAATATGTGAACGGTTGTATCGCGGGCGGGCGCAACTTCCTGCATATCAATGCAAATGGCGATATAGAACCGTGTGCATTTATTCATTATTCAGATTCAAATATTCACGAAAAAACCCTATTGGAAGCATATCAATCTCCCATGTTTATGCAATATAAACAGAATCAACCGTTTAGTGAAAATATGCTGCGCCCCTGTCCTTTGCTGGATCACGAGTATAAACTGGCTGAAATGGTTGATAAAACAGCAGCGAAATCAACCGATCTGGAGCATCCGGAAGATGTGCATGATCTTTGTGCAAAGACTGTTCATGCAGCAAGAACCTGGAAACCGGTTGCGGATGAATTATGGAGACAAACGCCTGCATCAAACTAAACTTGAGGGTAAAAAAACAAAATTCAGGACTGTTTCTGTGAGACTTTTTTGTGCTTTTTTTTATCCAATTCGGAATAATTGGCTATATTTACCGCTCCTATCAGGGTATCTGATAAGACACGCTCCCACTCACTTCGGAGTGTGGGGTAAATTGCACCCTGTGGAGGATCAATGGGAGGATTCCAGGGTTGTTATAATTAAAAAAAAACTGTATGAACAGAACCAGATTTTTTCCCCAGCTACTTGTATTGTCTGTAACGCTTCTTCTGTTTGCTCACTGCGCCGGGAACAGGAGACCGATGAATGTAGATGAGCTGATGATGAATGCAGAGGCCCTTGCAGGTGAGACCGTGATTGTAGAAGGTCTTTGCACCCATGTATGCACCAAAAGCGGCATGAAACTTTTTTTGCAGGGAACAGATAAAACGCAAACCCTGCGTGCCGAATCGGACGCTACGTTGGGTAAATTTGACCCTGCCAGTGTGGAGAAGAACGTGCGGGTACGCGGAAAATTGGTGGAAGAACAGATCAGTGACAACAGCCCGGTCTCCCACGGTGAAGAAGGGGAAGGTTGCGAAACGGAACAGGCAGCAGAGAAGATATACTATATTGCTGCAACATCCTATCAGATTATCGATTGAATGGAAGCAGCCAAAGAATTCTCCGGCTTCTCCTCCCAAACCATTCTGTTCCTGAAAGAATTAAAGGCAAACAACAATCGCGAATGGTTCAACGAGCACAAGCAGGTGTATCAGGAAGCATTGCTGCAACCCTTCCGTTCGCTGGCAGTCATGCTTACGCCCGCCATGTACAACATCGATCCACAGTTTGAGCTGCGGCCTTCGAAGATGTTGTCCCGGATTTATCGGGATATCCGCTTTTCTCCCAACAAAGACCCCTATAAGTCCTCCATGTGGCTCAATTTTCAGCAGGCCGCCACACACTGGGAAAACTTTCCCGGTTATTTCGCCGAGCTCAACACCGAACATTTTACGATCGGCATGGGATTGTTTATGCCAAAGCGAAAAATCATGGATTATTTCCGGGAAGAGATCGACTACAGTCGTGATTCATTTAAAGAGATGGCCGAAAAGGCGCTCACCGCCGGGTTTGAAGTAGCCGGTGAGACATATAAGCGTCCCCTTCCCAACACCTTACCCGATTTCTATCAACCCTGGATACAACGAAAGAGCGTTTACGTGATCAAAACTATCCCCCTCTCGGATGAGCGGATCTACAGTGAAGCCATCGCACTGCAACTGATGGATGACTTTTCACAAATAGCCGATCTCTATCACTTTATGAAGGAGATCGTGAAGGAAGCGCAATAAAAATTATAATCTGTAAAAGAAAACCAAACACCAAACAAAAGAAAATAGACAATGGAAAAAAGAAAAAAATTCATGCTTTCGGAAGCAGATATTCCCACACAGTGGTACAACATTACCGCAGAGATGGCAAACAAACCACAGCCCATGCTGAACCCGCAGACCAAAGAGCCGATTAAGGCGGAAGACCTTTTCCCTTTGTTTGCCGAAGAGCTGTCGCGTCAGGAAGTCAATCAGACCGACCCCTGGATTGATATCCCCGAAGCAGTGAGGGAGAAGTACAAGATCTACCGTCCTACGCCGTTGGTACGTGCCACCGAACTCGAGAAAGCGCTCGACACACCGGCACATATCTACTTCAAGAATGAGAGCGTGAGCCCCATGGGATCGCACAAGCTCAACTCGGCATTGCCGCAGGCCTACTACAACAAATTGGACGGAACGACCAATCTCACCACCGAGACGGGGGCAGGCCAATGGGGTACCGCAATGGCCTTTGCCGCTAAAACATTCGGCCTGGAGCTCGCTGTCTATATGGTGAAGATCAGCTATGAGCAGAAACCCTACCGCCGCTCGCTCATGCAGACCTGGGGAGCACAGGTGATCGCTTCCCCCAGCATGTCCACCAAAGCAGGAAGGAAGATCATTACCGATCATCCCAATTACCAGGGCAGCCTGGGAACTGCCATCTCCGAAGCCATTGAGCTGGCCATGCAAACGCCCAACTGCAAATACGCCCTGGGAAGCGTGTTGAACCATGTGGCCCTGCACCAGACCATTATCGGACTGGAAGCAGAAAAGCAGATGGAGATGGCGGAAGAGTATCCCGATGTGGTGATCGGATGCTTCGGCGGAGGATCCAACTTTTCGGGCATCTCTTTTCCCTTCCTTCGTCACAATATGACGGGAGAAAAGCACACCCGTTTTATAGCTGCCGAGCCGGCATCGTGCCCCAAGCTTACACGTGGCAGGTTCCAGTACGACTTCGGCGATGAAACCGGCTACACCCCCCTCATCCCCATGTTTACGCTGGGACACAAATTTGCACCGGCCAATATCCACGCAGGCGGACTCCGCTATCACGGTGCCGGGAGCATTGTGAGCCAACTGCTCAGAGACGGGCTTGTGGAAGCAACCGCCATCAGGCAGCTGGAGACCTTTGAAGCAGGCGTACTCTTTGCCCAGACCGAAGGGATTGTGCCCGCGCCGGAATCAACCCATGCCATCGCGACCGCCATCCGGGAAGCACAGCAGGCCAAAGAGGAGGGCAAAAAGAAGGTTATCCTCTTCAATCTCTCGGGACATGGTCTGATCGACATGAGCGCATATGATCAGTATCTTGCCGGAGACCTGACCAATCATGAGGTCACTGATGAGGAGATAGACAAGGTGCTGGCAGAGAACTGATGCCTCTGGAAATGAGCAGGACAAGCGGTATCGCAAAGGTTAACGTCAAAAAAAACAGCCCAAATATTTGGATAATTCATTTTTCCGGCCTACCTTTGGATATATAAAATGAGCGAATGAGTCATTGCCGCATTGGTCGATTGGGAAACTCATCATTTACAACTAGAAACCGAGTTCCGTTTTTGATATCAATGGCGGGCCGCAGCCTTCGGGATTCCGATTTATCGGGACAGCGGATTACAAAGATATCGAAGCACTCAAATCCTGTCACAAGGAGTTTCGTCTTATTCCACCAGTGCGGCTTCTTATAAAAAGCAGATTTGCAACAGATCACATCGACTTGCAATCTGCTTTTCACTTTTTATCACACAGCCATCATGAGTGCAGGAAAACAATATTGGGAATTATTCCTGATGTTTTTTAAAATCGGAGCCTTCACGTTCGGTGGCGGGTATGCCATGATCCCGCTTATCCGCAATGAAGTGGTGAAGAAGAAGCTGTGGCTCAACGACGAAGAATTTATGGATATGCTGGCCATTGCCCAGTCCATGCCCGGTCCCATTGCTTTAAATACGGCTCTCTTTGTGGGAAACAAACGACTTGGTTTTAAAGGCAGCCTTTTCTCGGGCGCCGGGATCATTCTTCCCTCCTTCATTGTCATCCTGTTCATCGCCATCGTCTTCACCCGGTTTCGGGACAACCAGGTGATTGAACGCATCTTTAAAGGGATCCGTCCCGCCGTAGTGGCACTTATTGCCGCTCCGCTGCTGGGATTGGGTCGTTCTGCCGGCGTGAACCTGAAGAATATCTGGATTCCTGTGGTAACGGCGCTGTCAATATGGCTGTTGCACATATCACCCGTGTATGTGATTCTCGCCGCTATCCTGCTTGGGACAGGCCATTACCTCTTTGTGAAACAAAAAATAAAAAAATAAATGGAGCTCCCCGATCTCTATCTCGCGCTTTTTATCTCGTTCTTCAAGATCGGCCTGTTCGGTTTTGGCGGCGGCTATGCCATGCTGCCACTTATTCAGCGTGAGGTGGTGGATCTGCACCAATGGATTTCCGTGAGTGACTTCACCGATATTGTGGCTATCTCCCAAACCACGCCGGGTCCCATCGCCTTTAATTCCGCCACTTATATCGGCTACACGGCCGTCACGGAAATGGGATTCGCACAGGGGTACGGCGTATTGGGATCCGCTGTTTGCACGCTGGCCGTGAGCATCCCCTCACTGGTAATCATGACCATTGTCTGTGCATTTTTCTTTCGGCTTAAGAACAATTCATGGATGCAGGCATCGCTTTCGGTACTGAAACCGGCGATCATCGGCTTAATCGCCTCCGCCGCACTGCTGCTGATGAACGGGTATAATTTTGTCGACTACAAAAGCTGGATAATCTTCGGTGCGGTGCTCGTGGCATCACTGAAAAAGGCAGATCCCATTTTATTGATTGTGCTTTCGGGTGTTGCCGGCCTCCTCCTCTATCCGGCGTAATTTTTTTACACTCACCATTCAGATCATCGAACCCATGGCCCGGCAATCTGCACAGTCCGGCTTCCCGCTTTTTCACGGAGTGACTGCCTGTAATGTCTGCAGATTACAATGTTTTCTGGTAGGCGAGCCGCTCTGTTCCGTTGGCAACGAAAATGATGCCACAAAAGGTAAATCCCATTGATTGCAGAATATGCTGCATCACATGGTTATCGCGATGGGTATCCACGCGGATATTGGGGCATTGGTTGAAACACCATTCAAAGCAGGCCTTTGCTACCCCTTTCTCCTTTCCCGACGAGGCAATCCGGTGCACAGTGGCGTAAGGTCGGTCGTTCAGCCATTCGCCATTGTAGATCTTCGCGTAAGTGGGATCCTCTCCCCGGATAAAGCAAAAAGTACCCACCAGCTCTCCCTTTTCATTTTCACAAACGAAACTATGTCCCGCGGCAATCTCTTCGGCAATGAAAGGTTCAGCAGGATAGCCGTCCACCCATTGCGATGCATTCCCGGTCTGGCGCATGTATTCCCGTGCAACACCGTAGATGCCCATTACTTCCGGCAAATCGGCAAGCGTGGTTCGTCGAATCTGCGTAATCATTGCAATCAATTAGAGCATAGGTATTCTGTTATGCTTCCTTTTTCTTTGTTGCCGGCTTTTTGGCCGTGGTTTTGCCGGACGCTGCAGTTTTTGAGGAGGTTTTTTTCGATGCCGGTTTTTTCGCGGTCCTCTTTGCCGCAGCTTTTGAGGTTGCAGCTTTTGAAGTGGCAGCTTTTGTAGCAGGTGCTTTCTTCGCCGACCCTTTTCCGGTAGTCTTACTCTTTGCAGCCTTTCCCTCTTTACCTTTATCATCCCCGGCAATGATAGCCCGGCAATCTTCCAGGGTAAGCTCCTCCGGTTTCAGTTTCTTCGGAATCTTGTAATTCGATTTATTGAATGTGATGTACGGACCGTAGCGACCGTTCAATACCTGCAGACCCGGTTCCTCCTCATAGGTCCGGATGATCTTCTCCCTGTCTTTCTTTTCTTTTGCTTCGATCAGCCCGATCGCTTCCTCCAGGGTGATCTCAAGAGGATCTATCTCTTTGGGCAGTGAGACAAATTTATTGTCATGACGGATGTAAGGACCAAAACGGCCCACGCCGATGACCACTCCTTTCTCCCTGAATTCTCCAAGGTTTCTGGGAAGCTCGAACAGTTTGAGTGTCTCCTCCAGCGTGATGGTTTCAATCGATTGCGACTTCTGAAGCGAGGCAAACAATGGCTTCTCCTCCTCATCCTGTGTACCTATCTGTGCCATAGCGCCATAGCGCCCTATCTTCACCGACACCTGGCGGCCCGTTTTGGGATCCGTACCCAATACCCGTTCCCCCACCTTGTGTTCGATGCGCATCTGGGCCGTCTCTTCCACAATGGGATGGAATACCTCATAAAACTCGGCAATTGTCTTGTTCCACTGTGCTTTCCCTTCAGCGATTTTATCGAAATTCTTTTCCACCCGTGCCGTAAAATTGTAGTCAACGACAGAAGGAAAATACTCCACCAGAAAATCGTTCACCACCATGCCAATATCGGTAGGAACGAGTTTATTCTTATCGGCTCCCGCGATCTCTTTTTTATCGTTGTCTTTGATGGTGCCTTTTCTGAGTGTAAGAACATTGTAGATGCGTTCTTCACCCTCTACATTTCTTTTCTCCACGTACTCACGATTGATGATGGTGGAGATGGTTGGTGCATAGGTGGAGGGGCGTCCGATACCCAGTTCTTCCATCTTGCGCACCAGGGAAGCCTCCGTATATCGGGGAGGTCGCTGGGTAAAACGTTCCGTGGCGGTAGTCTCCAGCATGGTAAGCTGTTCACCCTTCTTCATGGGAGGTAGTAAACCCTCATCGTTCTCTCCGTTCTCCTCGTCGGTACCTTCCAGATAAACCCGCAGGAAGCCGTCGAATTTGATGACTTCGCCGGTGGCAGTGAATTTACCATCGGCATTGGAGATCGCGATATTGGCCGTGGTACGTTCCAGTTCGGCATCGGCCATCTGGGAAGCAATGGTCCGTTTCCAGATCAGCTCATAAAGGCGCTTCTCCTGGGCTGTCCCCGAAACTTCGTGTTCACTCATGTAAGTAGGACGAATCGCCTCGTGCGCTTCCTGGGCTCCTTTTGTTTTTGTGGTGTACTGGCGTACTTGATGATATTTCTCTCCATATTGACCGATGATCTCCGTCTTTGCTGTACCGATGGCCAGTCCCGAGAGATTAACCGAATCGGTACGCATATAGGTGATCTTTCCCGATTCATACAGCCGCTGAGCCACCATCATGGTCTGTGCCACAGAGAAGCCCAGCTTGCGCGATGCCTCCTGTTGCAGGGTTGAGGTGGTAAAAGGTGCCGCGGGAGACTTTTTTGCCGGCCTGATGGCAACATCTTCAATGGTAAAGTTCGAGGTCTTTAGTTTTTCCAGCAGGGACAGAGCCTCTTCTTTGGTCTTCAGCCTTTTGTTGTATTCGGCTTTGATCTCGTACTGCTGCCCGTTCTCCTCTTTCGAGAAGATGGCCACGATGCGGTAGGCCGCTTCAGCGGTAAACTGTTGTATCTCCCGTTCCCGATCTACGATAAGCCGCACCGCTACCGACTGTACACGTCCGGCCGAGAGGGCGGGTTTGATCTTTCTCCATAGCACAGGGGAGAGTTCAAAGCCCACGATGCGGTCCAATACACGGCGCGCCTGTTGTGCATCGACCAGATTTTGATCAATCCTTCTCGGATTTTTAATGGCTTCCTGAATGGCATTCTTCGTGATCTCGTGAAATACAATGCGTTTTGTATTCTCCTCCTTCAATTCCAACGTATCAAACAGGTGCCACGATATGGCTTCACCCTCGCGGTCCTCATCGGAAGCGAGCCAAACCGTTTCGGCTTTTTTAGCTGCTGCTTTCAGCTCGGAAACAACCTTCTTTTTATCGGCAGGCACTTCATATACCGGCTTGAAATTATCCGCAATATCGATGCTGAAATCCTTCTTCTTCAAATCACGAATGTGACCGTAACTGGACATGACATGAAAGTCCTTTCCGAGAAATTTCTCAATTGTTTTCGCTTTCGCCGGCGACTCTACGATAACCAGGTTTTTATCCATCAAATGTTATTTCTTCTATGAATTGAAAGTGAGATACTTTCCCATTTCGGGTGCAAAAGTAGTAATTTTGTGGTTGTATCTACTCTATTTTAAGAAATTCCTTCTTTATTAAGCAATATTTGTAACACGTTTGTCCGTTATCAGTTATCAGTTCCTTGTTCTTGGTTCCTGGTTCTTGATTCTTGCTTTTTGCTTCTTGGTTCTTGGTTCTTGGTTCTTGGTTCTTGGTTCTTGGTTCCTGGTTCTTGATTCTTGCTTCTTGCTTCTTGGCTCTTGGCTCTGACTACTGAATCCTGATTTCAACCCCGTAAATAGCCGAGAGCATCTCCCTTAGTTGGGGGGAGAGGGATCGTCGTATCTGCACGCGCATCCGGCAGCTCTCACTGAAGTCCTGCGTCCACTGTGCCGACTCAAACTGCTTTAGCACGCGCATCACATCATTGAGAAGGATATAATTAAATTCTATTTCGATCACATCATCTACCGTTTTCTCAACGATCTCCGCATGGGCAATTGCATCGGCGGCAGCTTCCTTGTAGGCTTTGATCAGTCCCCCCGTACCCAGCAACGTTCCGCCGAAGTAGCGCACCACCAGGAGCAGCACATCGGTCAGCTCTGCCGAGTTGATCTGCCCCAGGATAGGCTTACCAGCGGTGCCCGAAGGCTCCCCATCGTCGTTGGAACGAAACTCTTCCCGCTCCCACCCCAGCATATAGGCCCAGCAGACATGGCGAGCATCGTAATATTTTTTGCGATGCTCGCCCACGATCTCCTTCACCTCTTCGGCACTCCTCACCGGATAGATATGCGAGATAAACCGGCTCTTTTTTTCATTGATATATCCTTCAGCCGCTCCTGCCACGGTTTTATACATGTCGTCCATCCCACAAAAATAGTAAAATCGAAATAATGGGGTAATAATTCTTTGAAATAATTGCGTATATAAAACGGATGAGACTGTTTAATGAAGAATGGCAACAATATTTACTACCTGAAAAACCAACACAAACAATTCGTCTGTTATCGACGAACGATATTCAGATTAATTTATTGGTTATAAATCGTCCATTGCTGAAGGACGATTTCGATAAATTGAATTGGGAATGCTTCCTTTGTCGATTTACTTTTCTTCAATCGCCAACTGCAATGTATTCAATAATACTTTTAGCCACTGAAATACTTGTGTTATCAAGTAAATATTGATATATCAATACAAGTTCATCAAGTGCGGGTTCCGTCCAAATAATTTTCACAATCCTAATTTATTTCTGACATCATTAATCGGATAAACCCGCCCTTCTTTTATTGCTTTTTCCGACTTGGCAGCTCGTTCTTCCAGTTCTTCTACTGTAAAACGATTTACAGATGGAGTAAAATTCCTAAGAATGTTCTCTATTTGTTCAATAACAGAAAAATCGTCCACAATAGAAAGATTTTCTGCGATCTTTCTTTTTCGTGTTTCTAAACTTATGGTGCTCATATCTTTTTATTTGATACTGTTATTGATGTTACAAACCTACAATAAATTACTGTAAAATGCAATATCGAAGCATCAATATTTACGATTCGGATACGGTGGAGACCGGCGGCGATACACTACCTGTTTCCCATTCGGGAGGGTGGTATGAAGTAGAGGCGCTAAGCGCCTCATACCCCATCAGGACGATATCACCCGCATTTTGAAGCGCCGCAGTTGCGGCATTTCAGGCACCCCTCTTCATAGACCAGGGTCTCCTGCCCGCAAACGGGACATTTCTGCCCCTTTGCTTCGGTTTCGTTGGGCAGGTATTTCTTCAGTGCCCGCTCCACCCCGTTCTTCCAGGTGTTGATGGTCTCACTGTCGAGCTCCAGTCCCGATACAAGCTTGATCACCTGGTCGATGGGCATGCCGTAACGCAGCACCCCGGAGATCAGCTTCGCGTAATTCCAGAACTCCGGATTGAACTTGCCATCCAGTCCCTCGATGGTTACTTTATAGCCACGGCGGTTCTGGAACTGAAAATCGTAATGTTTCCGTCCGTCCTTGTCATACGCTTTGATAATCTTTCCGGAGGTGACATTCTTCGGGATCATGATGCCGTCGTCCTCATCGTTGATACCGGTAAATATTTCGTAAGGCCGGCCGTTGAGCAATCCGATAAAGGCGATCCATTTCTCCTTGTTATTCTGAAACTTGATCACATCTGCATCCAGTTCTATGGGTCGCGACGTGACAATCTGAGGCATCTCGTAACAATCCTCCTCCTTCTCTTTGCTCTTCTCCTCTTTCTCCTCCTTGTCGTTCGAGATCAGCACGCCGGCACGCGAACCGTCGCGATAGACGGTACACCCCTTGCAACCACTTTTCCAGGCTTCCATGTAAAGTTCGCCCACCAGCTCTTCCGATACATCGGCAGGCAGGTTAATGGTGACGCTGATGGAGTGGTCCACCCACTTCTGCACCCGCCCCTGCATCTTCACCTTCTGTAGCCAGTCCACATCGTTCGAGGTGGCTTTGTAGTAGGGCGACTTCTCCACCATCTCCTCTATCTCCTGCTTGCTGTAACGCTTGGTGGTGGAGTAGCCGTTTGCCTCCATCCAGGTGACAAACTTATGATGGAAGACGGTATATTCCTCCCACGAATCACCGTTCTCATCCACGAAATCAATCTTTACATCCTTATCGCTCGGGTTCACCTTGCGGCGACGGGTATATACCGGCAGGAAGACCGGTTCGATGCCTGAGGTGGTCTGCGACATCAGGCTGGTGGTTCCCGTAGGGGCGATGGTAAGACAGGCAATGTTTCGTCTGCCATATTTCACCATATCCTCATACATCTGAGGATCAGCTTCTTTCAGGCGATTGATAAAGGGATTGTTTTTCTCTCTCTCGGCATCGAAAATTTCAAAAGCCCCTCTTTCTTTGGCCAAGGTCACCGATGAAGTGTAGGCATTGATGGCTACTGCACGGTGTACCTTCTCCGAGAAATCGGTACCCTCATCGGTACCATAACGGATACCCAAAGCAGCCAGCATATCTCCCTCGGCAGTGATCCCCACGCCGGTACGACGCCCCTGAAGGGTCTTGCGCTGGATCTTCAGCCAGAGATTGCGTTCGGACGACTTCACCTCTTCCGACTCGGGATCGGAATCGATCTTCTGCAGGATCATCTCGATCTTCTCCGACTCCAGGTCGATGATATCATCCATGATGCGTTGTGCCAGCTGCACATGTTTGGCAAAGAGATCAAAATCGAAGTAAGCATCCTCTTTGAACGGGTTCACCACGTAGGAGTAGAGGTTGATGGCCAGCAGACGGCAGCTGTCGTAGGTACACAATGGTATCTCACCGCAGGGATTGGTGGAGACCGTCTTGAAGCCAAGATCGGCATAACAGTCGGGCACCGACTCGCGGATGATGGTGTCCCAGAAGAGCACCCCCGGCTCTGCTGAACGCCAGGCATTATGAATGATCTTGTCCCATAGGTCTTTTGCGTTAATCGTCTTCTGATACTTCGGCTGATCAGAATCGATGGGGTACTTCTGCACATAGGGTTTACCAGTAGCAACAGCCTCCATGAACGCATCGTCAATCTTCACCGAGATATTGGCACCAGTCACCTTCCCCTGTTCCAGCTTGGCATCGATGAAGTTCTCCGAATCGGGATGCTTGATAGAGACACTCAGCATCAGGGCGCCACGACGGCCATCCTGCGCCACCTCGCGTGTGGAATTGGAGTAGCGTTCCATGAAAGGAACCAGTCCGGTGGATGTCAACGCGGAGTTTTTCACGGGGGATCCCTTCGGACGGATATGCGACAAATCATGCCCCACACCACCGCGGCGCTTCATCAGCTGCACCTGCTCCTCATCCACGCGGATAATCGCCCCATACGAGTCGGCGTTACCATCAATCCCGATCACAAAACAGTTGGACAATGAAGCTATCTGAAAATTATTCCCGATACCGGTCATGGGACTCCCCTGTGGAATGATGTAGCGGAAGCGGTCGAACAAATTGAACAACTCTTTCTCGCTCAGTGGATTGTCGTACTTCTTCTCGATGCGGGCAATTTCTCTCGCCAGACGCCAGTGCATATCTTCGGGGGTCTTCTCGTAGATCTCTCCCTGGCTGTCTTTCAGTGCATACTTGCTCACCCATACCTTGGCAGCTAGCTCATCGCCCTTAAAATATTCCAACGAAGCCTGGTACGCTTCGTCGAAAGTGTATGTTTTAGTTTTCATCAGCTGATCGTTTTTTAGTAAATAAAAAAAATGACTTTTAAAATGTTCCTGATTCTCCTGATCTGATCTGTTATTTTTCTATACAGGGTCCATTTGATGATGCAAGTTTATCGAAAATTTCCAAATATGCAAAATATTTCCAACTTTATTTATCAACCATCTGAAAAGTTTTCCATATTAAAATTTAATCATTTGAATATAAATATTTTATTTATTCATACCTGAGAAAATGTTTTCTTTTTTGTACAACTTGTCTGATAGACAAAAAGATAAAAAGGAAAACTATCTCTGTTGCATGCGCAACGAAATTGAAACAAAAAAATCACCCAGCAGGCACAACCCGCTGACTGATTTACTGTTTATGGCAAAAAAAGGATTCCGGCGCTCTTATTCGCTGACAAAGATCGGTCTGAATCTTAATTTTTTGCGTAATTTTGCTTTTTACATTTTGTTCGTAATAATCACCATTAAAATAATATTGTCGGAATGAGAAAATGGCGTATTGAAGATTCTGAGGAATTGTACAACATCAACGGCTGGGGAAACGGTTACTTCTCCATCAACGATAAGGGACATGTACAGGTAACCCCAAACAAGAAAGATGGCAGCAGTGTTGACATCAGCGAACTGATGCGGGAGCTATACCTGCGTGACGTATCTGCACCGGTACTCCTCCGTTTCCCACAGATCCTGGACAACCGGATCGAGAAAATTTCCAACAGCTTCGCAATCGCCTCCAGCGAGTATGAATATGAAGCACAGCACTACATTGTTTACCCCATCAAGGTAAACCAGATGCGCCAGGTGGTGGAGGAGATCGTCTCCAGCGGCAAGCGGTTCAACATCGGCCTGGAGGCTGGTTCCAAGCCGGAGCTGCACGCCGTGCTCGCCATCAATACCGAAAGCAACTCATTCATCATCTGCAACGGTTACAAGGATGAGAGCTACATTGAACTGGCGCTGCTGGCACAGAAGATGGGCAAACAGGTCTTTATCGTGGTGGAGAAGCTCAACGAGCTGGATCTCACCATCCGGATCGCCAAACGGCTCAAGGTGAAGCCCAACATCGGTATCCGGGTGAAGCTGGCCAGCAGTGGCAGCGGCAAGTGGGAAGAGTCGGGCGGCGACGGCAGCAAGTTCGGCCTCAACTCGAGCGAGCTGCTGCAGGCTCTCGAGGTGCTCAGGGAGAACAACCTCACTGAGTGCTTCCGATTAATTCATTTCCATATCGGCAGCCAGATCACCAAGATTCATCGCATCAAGACCGCCCTGCGCGAAGCGGCGCAGTTCTACGTGCAACTGCACGCCATGGGCTTCAGGATTGAGTTCGTCGACATCGGCGGCGGACTGGGTGTCGACTACGACGGTACCCGCTCCTCTTTCACCGAGAACAGCATCAACTACTCGATCCAGGAGTATGTGAACGACTCGATCTTCACTTTCGTCGATGCAGCCAACAAGAACAAGATCCCCCACCCCAACATCATCACTGAATCGGGTCGCGCCCTCACGGCACACCACTCCGTACTGGTGTTCGAGGTGCTGGAGACAGCCACCTTGCCGGAATGGGCAGAAGAGCAGGAGATCCAGGAGGATGACCATGAGTTGGTGAAAGAGCTCTACAGCATCTGGGAGTCACTCACCCAGGCTCGCATGCTGGAGTCCTGGCACGATGCACAGCAGATCCGGGAGGAGTCGCTCGATCTCTTCAGCCTGGGCATGCTCGACCTGAAGACACGCGCCCAGGTAGAGCAGCTCTACTTCTCCATCGCCCGCGAGATCAACATCACCAGCAACCGGGCCAAACATGCACCGGAGGAGCTGCGCCAGCTGGGCACTCTTCTCCCGGATAAATATTTCTGTAACTTCTCCCTCTTTCAATCGCTGCCCGACTCATGGGCCATCGACCAGGTCTTCCCCATCATCCCCATCCACCGGCTGGATGAGCGGCCCGGCAAAACCGCCACGCTGCAGGATATCACCTGCGATTCCGACGGCAAAATAGCCAACTTCGCCTCACAGGACGGCTTCCGCAGTACCTATCTCCCGGTACACACCCTTAAGAAAGATGAAGCCTACTACATCGGCGTCTTTCTGGTGGGTGCCTACCAGGAGATCCTGGGGGACCTGCACAACCTCTTCGGTGACACCAATGTGGTACACGTCTCTACCAATGAATCGGGTTACAAGATTGACCAGGTGATCGACGGTGAGTCGGTGGCCGAGGTTCTCGAATACGCGCAATACAACGCCAAGAAGCTGGTGCGCACCGTGGAGACCTGGGTGATGAGCTCGGTGAAGCAGGGAAGGATTTCGGTGGAGGAAGGGAAGGAGTTTCTCTCCAACTACCGCTCCGGACTCTATGGTTACACCTACCTCGAGTAAAACGTTAACACGTTTGCAGGTCGGTAGGTTTGATTTGGGATAGCAGACAGCTATAGCTTACAACTTCCCGAATCATCAGAGAGATCCAGCTCAATGGTGGCATGCTGCACCCCCATTGTGTTGAGCGTTGTCCGTATGCGTTGCTTCAGTTTCTGCTGGTCCCTCATCGTCATCTCCCTGTCGACCACCACGTGCATGGTAAGCACGTTGTACTCACCATCGACCGACCAGGCGTGCAGGTGCTCCGCATGGCGAACACCCTCCAGCGCCGAGACTGTTTTCGCTGCCGCCTCCAGGTCGAGCGACAATGGGCTCCCTTGCAGGATAATGCGGAAGCTCTGCCGCATGTTGCGATAGACATTGTAAAGAATAAATATGGTGATTGCTACCGAGAGCAGCGGATCAATGACCGGGGCATCCACGAAGTGCATCACCAGGGCACCCACGAACACCGCCACCCATCCCAACACATCCTCCAGCAGGTGAAGCGAGACTACTCGCTCGTTAAGGGAGTTTCCCCGGCGGAGACGCAACACCGCCAAACCGTTGATAAGCACCCCCAAGAGTGCCAACAACAGCATTCCCTGCGTATCGGGCTGATTGGGATGCAGCAATCGTGGCAGGGCATTGATCAGGATCACCACACTCCCCACCAGCAGGATTGCAGAGTTGACCACCGCCCCCAACAGGGAGAAACGTTTGTACCCATAGGTAAAGGCTTTGTCACCTGGTTTCTTGGATAGTTTCTGAAAGTACCAGGAGAGCCCCAGCGAAAAGCTGTCACCCAAGTCATGCACCGCATCGGAGAGGATGGCCATGCTGTTGGTCAACACCCCACCCACAAACTCGACCAGGGTAAAGGAGAGGTTCAGAAAAAAAGCCACACTGATGTTCTTCACATCATTATTGTGTCGATGATAACTTGTCTGCATAAAGCCTTTGCTGTTTTGTAGTAAACAGAGGTAGAAAAAGATTGTTCATTGCAACCCTTTCGGTTGAATTATGTATATTTGCACTCTTCAGAAACCTTTTAAACCCGTTCATATGAAACAGCTGAACTGGTGGTTGCCCCTGGCAGCCTTTTTATTAACAATCGCCTCGTGCAGTGACATGAACAAATCAATCAAGACATTGAAACAATCCGACTTTCCCGCACCTCCCATGGCTGAGGTGAGACCCGACACTTTCTTTCACCTCGGGCAGCAACGCATCGACAATTATTACTGGCTGAAAGACAAAAATGACCCCAAAGTGATTGACTATCTCCAGGCAGAGAATGCCTATACCAACACCGTGATGTCCTCCACAAAAGAGCTACAGGAGACCATTTACAAGGAGATCGTCGGACGTATCAAGGAGGATGATGAGAGCTACCCCACATACAGTGATGGCTACTACTATTATAGTCGCACCGAAAAGGGAAAACAGTACCGCACATACTGCCGTCGCAAGGGATCGATGGAGGCACCCGAAGAGATCCTCTTTGACCTCAACGCGATGGCCGAGGGTAAGCCCGCTTTCATCTTCGGCGGCTACTCGGTAAGTCCCGATAACAGCAAGGTGGCTTACCTCTTCAACGAGACCGGCTCCTATGCCGAGTTCGTGATGAAGATCAAGGATCTGGAGAGTGGCGAAGAGACCGGCTTCACCCTCATCGGTGCCGCCTCGGTTGCCTGGGCCAACGACAACAGGACACTCTTCTATAGTACCATCGATGAGACCCTCCGTTCCAACCGCATCTACCGGCAGGCACTCGGCGAGCGGGAGGCCACTCTGATCTACGAGGAGAGCGATGCCCGCTTCTCCGCATATGTATCCGGCAGCAAGACCAAGGAGTATATCTTTATCAGCAGCGCCAGCTCCACCACCTCTGAAGAGCGGTTCATCCCTGCTGACAGGCCACTGGAACCCTTCACAATCTTTCTCCCCCGTGAACAAGGGGTGGAGTACACAGTATATGCCCATAAAGATCATTTCTTCGTGCGATACAAGGACAAGGAGAAGCTCAACGGAATGATCTATCAGGTGCCTCTCGATGCGCACGCCGACAAGTCACAATGGAAAGAGGTGATACCCCATCGTGACGATGCCCGTATAGATGCAATCGACCTGCTCAAAGAATACCTGCTGGTGGAACGGCGCATCAACGGGCTGAGTGAGATCAGCATCATTCCCCTTGCAGGTGGAGAGACCACCATCATCTCTTTCCCCGAGCCGGTCTACACCGCCTCACTGAGTGGCAATCCGGAGTACGATGCCACCACCTTCCGTTACTCCTACACCTCCCTGAACCGACCCGCCACGCTCTATGAATACAACATCACCAGTGGTGAGACGGTGAAGCTGAAAGAACAGGAGATCCCCTCCGGATTCAATCCGGAGGACTACGTGGTGGAACGTCTCTGGGCTGAGGCCCCCGACGGAGTGAAAGTGCCGATGGCCATCGTTTACCGCAAGGGGCTGAAACGAGATGGCAGCAATCCGGCCCTGCTCTACTCCTACGGGAGCTATGGCAACAGCTCCGATGTTTACTTCAGTGCCAGCTTCTACAGCCTCATCGACCGCGGCTTCGTCTTCGGCATCGCACAGATCCGCGGCGGCAGCGACCTGGGTGAACAGTGGTATGAAGATGGCAAGCTGCTGAAGAAGAAAAACAGCTTCACCGACTTTATTGCCTGCAGCGAGAAGCTGATCGCCGACGGATACACCTCTCCCGACAGGCTGGCAGCGATGGGTGGCAGCGCCGGCGGACTGCTGATGGGCGCTGTGGTCAACATGCGGCCAGACCTCTACCAGACCATCGTGGCGCAGGTGCCCTTCGTGGATGTGGTCACCACCATGCTTGATGAGACGCTGCCGCTCACCACGGGCGAATATGAGGAGTGGGGCAACCCCAACGAGGCGGAGTACTTCAACTACATGCTCTCCTACTCACCCTACGACAACGTGGAGGCGAAAGATTATCCCAACATACTGATCACCGGCGGTATCAACGACTCGCAAGTGCTCTTCCACGAGCCGGCCAAGTGGACCGCCAAGCTTCGTGCACTGAAGACCGACGACAACATCCTGCTGCTGCGGATGAACATGGACTCGGGTCACGGCGGAGCCACCGGTCGTTACGACGGGATCAAAGACACCGCCTTCGAGTTCGCCTTTATCCTAAACCGGGTGGGCATCAACGAGTAACACGCTTCCTACCCAAAAATCATGATAGGTATCAAACGCATCTATGATCAACCGGACAAGGATAAGGCTTATGAGAAGAACTTGAGTACCGACTAAATAAAACGAGCTGAATGAACATGAAAAGACTCCCCCTGCACTGGCAGATCATCACCGGCATGGCAGCCGGCATCCTCTTCGGGTTGCTGATGACCAATTTTCAATGGGGAGCAAACTTTGTAAGCGACTGGATTGCTCCCTTCGGAACCATCTTCATCAAACTGCTCAAGCTGATCGCCATACCCCTTATTTTCACCTCGCTGGTGAAGGGAATATCCGACCTGAAAGATATCTCCAGCTTCCGCAACATAGGGGTACGCACCATCCTGATTTATATCTCCACCACAGTGATCGCCATCATCACCGGACTGCTGCTGGTCAACACACTCAAACCCGGCTCCGGGGTGTCGGAGGAGACCATCCAGGAACTTACCCAAACATACGCCGGGGACGAGTCCATCACCTCCAATATCCGGGAAGCAACGCTGCAGGAGCGCGGCCCCCTCTCCTTCCTGGTGGAAATGGTTCCCGATAACATCTTCGCAGCCCTGGGCAACAACGGACTGATGCTGCAGGTGATCGTCTTTGCCATCGCTTTTGGTATTTGCATGTTGCTGATTGATGCGGTTAAAGCCAGCCCGGTGAGCCGACTGATCGACGGGTTAAATGCGGTGGTGCTGAAGATGGTCGATCTGATCATGCTGATGGCTCCCTTTGCCGTCTTCGCGCTGCTGGCACAGATCGTCGTCTCTTCCGGCAGCGTGGAGATTCTGCAGAAGCTGTTGATGTATGCCCTCACCGTGGTGATCGGGCTTTCCGTGATGATTGTGCTCTACCTGCTGATCGTCTACCTTACCACCGGTCGCTCTCCCCGCTGGTTTCTCAACGGTATCGCCCCGGCGCAGCTCCTCGCCTTCTCCACCAGCTCCAGTGCCGCCACACTGCCCGTTACGATGGAGAGGGTGACTGAACATCTGGGTGTGGACAATGAGGTGTCGAGCTTCGTGTTACCGGTGGGTGCCACCATCAACATGGACGGAACGAGCCTCTACCAGGCAGTCGCCGCTGTCTTTATAGCCCAGGCTCTTCATTTTCCGCTGGAGTTTAGTGGCCAGTTGACTATCGTACTAACTGCTCTGCTGGCCTCCATCGGCTCGGCGGCCGTGCCCGGTGCCGGGATGGTAATGCTGGTGATCGTGCTGGAGTCCATCGGCTTTCCGGCCGATAAGCTGGCGATTGGACTGGCACTGATCTTCGCCATCGACCGTCCCCTCGATATGTGCCGCACCGTGGTGAATGTCACCGGAGACGCCATGGTCTCCGTCGTCGTGGCACGCACCCTGGGAAAACTGCATCACGTACCCTCCTCACGGAAAGAATAACCCGGACAAATGAACAAAATAAAAACTGTTTTGCTGATTACAGGCTGCCTTTTTGCTGTGAATGCAGTATCACAGGAAACAACCGTTGATGAACCCGATTCAGCCATTTACCTCAATGAGGTGGTGGTAAATGCCTATCAGATCGATACCCGGCTGCACCAGGTTCCGGGAAGCATATCTCTGCTTTCCGGAGATGAGATTCAGATGGGCGACGGAAACAGCTTCTCCCAGACACTTCACGCCATGCCGGGCATCTATATGCATAGCGGCACCTATGCTACCAGTCGCATTGTGATACGAGGAGTGGGCAGTCGCACCCCCTACAACACCAATCGCATTAAATCATACCTGAATGACATACCCATTACTTCATCCGACGGCATATCCACCCCCGAAGATATCGATCTGACGGGTATCGGACGTATGGAAGTGATCAAAGGCCCCGCCTCGGCACTCTACGGTTCCGGGCTGGGAGGCAGCCTCAATCTTTTTACGCCGGTTTCTGCCGGCAATAGCTTCAACACTTTGTTGCAGCAGGGAAGTTTTCATACGATGAAAGCCGCGGCAGCCGGCAACTACCAAAAGAAAAATCTACGCCTTTGGGGCAACCTTTCTCACCTGCAATCGGACGGGTTCCGGGAAAATAACCGGTACCGACGTACCTCGGTGCTCTCCTCCGGAACATGGCAACAATCCGGCTACTCTTTGGAATATACGTTCCTGCTGATGGACCTGAATGCACAAATTCCAAGCTCCATCGGGAAAACGCTCTATGATACCAACCCCGAAGCAGCGGCGACGAACTGGAAGGAGGTGGAAGGATACAAAAAATATCAGCGTGCGATCGCCGGGGTGACCCTGGTAAACAGGTTCACGGAGCAGTGGAACAACCGGCTGACCCTGTTTGGGAGATGGGCGGACAGCTACGAGCGACGCCCGTTCAACAATCTGGACGATGGCACCTCGGGTGGAGGTATCCGCAACAAGCTTACTTTTCATGCTGCACAGTGGGATGTATTAATGGGGTTCGAGTGGATGAACGATACCTACCGGTGGCAAATGGATCTGGATAATGCGTTGATCAACAAAAACAGAGAGACCCGCAGCCACTTTAATCTGTTCGGGATGGCCTACTGGCGACCGTCACCCCGGTGGAACCTCTCTTTGGGAGGAGCGGTCAACAGGGTTCACTATAAGCTGACAGACCAATTTCCCGGGAATGGGGACCAAAGCGGTCAGCGCGATTTCCCTGTCATCTTCTCACCCAGGCTGGGTATCAATTATGCTCCCTCCCGCCGCTTCGCACTCTATGCTTCAGTAGGGCACGGCTTCTCCATGCCCTCACCCGAGGAGACCCTCCTGCCCGAAGGAGATATCAACAACGAACTGCAGCCGGAGCAGGGCATTCAGTATGAAACGGGGGTGCGATTGAATCTTTTTGCCAATGCCACCCGTTTGGAAGCCTCCCTCTACCGGATCGATCTGAACGACCTGCTGGTAACCAAACGACTCACCGAAGACATCTTCACCGGCATCAACGCCGGCAAAACAAGACACACAGGTCTCGAGCTGATGCTTCAGCAACGGATCTTCCGGCGTTCCACGTTTCCCGGAAGTCTGCATCTGAATGCCAACTACACCTGGTCGCACAACCAATTCATCGACTTTACCGACAATGAACAGGTTTACGACGGAAACAAACTTCCCGGCATTCCCTCCCATATTGCTCAGGCCGGTTTACGGTGGCAGCCTGCAGCGCAATTTGGACTGAACGCGCAATTTCAGTATGTCGGCTCACAATATATGGATGATGCCAACATGCTCGAAAACGATGCTTATTCCCTGGTCAGCCTGAAAGCTTCCTACCGCTTTCCGACCAACCGGTCGGGTATTCTTGAATTTTTTACCGGCGTAAACAATGTGACCGACACCCACTACTCTCCCATGCTGACAGTCAACGCGGTCGCTTTTGGAAATGCCGAACCCAGGTACTACTACCCCGGTATGCCAAGGCACTACTTCGCGGGAATCAACTGGCTGTTTTAAATAGTGTTGAAACAGGTAAAATTTCAAACATAACAGAAGGTTTCACATCCTACTTAACTCAACAAAATATCTTCATCTGACAGTAAAAGTGAAGGTAGCATCAGGCACTACCGTCCGATAACGAACAAAAGTGTTTATTTTTTTCCTGTTTGTTGTGTTAGAAAATAGGTAAAAAGTTATCTTTGCCCTATGTTTAAACGCGAAAAAATATTCCGGTCGGCCTGGAGCTTACTTATCGTCATACATATTGCATCTTCCTGCGCACTGCAGCACGAAAAACAGAATACGGACACAGCTTCCCCTGAAGCAACAGATCGCTCCTATGCATATGGTATCTGTGTGGATTCACTCAACGTGCAGCGTTACGCCATTCAAAAGAATGATAACCTGGCTTCCATCCTGTCCGACCTCGGATTCAACGGAACGGATACCGAACGAATTACCACAGCCCTTTCGCCCCTGTATCCTCCATCCAAACTGCAGATTGGCAATGTCTATGCCACCATAGCCACGCCTGACTCCACCGCAGAAATCCGGTACCTTGTTTTTGAAAGCTCAAAGACCGATTTTGTGGTGGTGGATCTCTGTTCGGATACCCTGAAAGTATATCCGGATGAAAAACCGGTGACCCTGCAGCGCAGATATATCGAAAATACCATCACCTCTTCACTGTGGAATGCAATCATCGAAGAAGGAGCCTCTCCCCTGCTGGCAATGAAACTGTCGGAAATCTATGCCTGGCAGATCGATTTCTTCGATGTCAAAGAGGGAGATTCTTTTCGGCTGATGTATGATGAGGCATGGGTCGATGACACCACCTTTGTGGCGATCTCCTCCATCGAGGGAGCACTCTTCACCCACCGGGGCAAGGAATACCGTGCCATTCCCTTTGAACAGGATTCGGTGAGGGAGTACTTCGACGAAGAGGGTAACAGCCTGCGAAAAGCGTTCCTGAAAGCGCCGCTCGATTTCTTCCGCATCAGTTCCCGCTTCTCCAACGCCCGCTTCCATCCGGTGCTGAAGCGGTACCGTCCCCACCATGGGGTGGACTATGCTGCTCCCACCGGCACGCCGGTGAAAACAATCGGCGACGGGGTGGTGATCGAGAAAGCCTACCAACGGGGCGGTGCCGGCAACTACATCAAGATACGACACAACAGCACCTACGCCACTACCTACATGCACCTGAGTCGCTTTGCCAAAGGGATTCAGAAAGGGAGCAGTGTGAAACAGGGAGAGGTGATCGGCTATGTGGGAGCCACCGGTCTCGCCACCGGACCTCACCTCGATTACAGGGTCTATCAAAATAACCGGCCTGTCAATCCCCTGACCATGGAAGCTCCTCCCTCCCACCCCGTAAAACCCGAATTGAGGGACAGCTTCATGGTCGTCCGCGACAACCTTCTTCTGCAAATGGATAGTCTGCAACAAAAAGGGTGAAATAAAGAATAAATTGCTATCTTTGCAGCCTGAATGATTTCTTTTTTACAGAAGATGGACAGGATGCAGAAAAATAGTGTGCTCAGAACCCTCTCAGAACTTCTCCGGCTACAGAAAGAGGAGATCATGGAAGCCAACCGTTCTGACATGCTGGCTTTTCCCGATATGGACGAAGCCATGAGAGACCGGCTAAAGGTGGATGACCGGAAAATTGAAGGGATGATGCAGGCACTCGAGGAGGTAGCTTTGCAGGATGACCCGGAAGGGAAAACATTATACGAATATACCCGGGGAGACGGATTAAGGGTGACCAACCGTACAGTCCCGTTCGGTACCATTCTCATTATTTACGAATCACGGCCCGACGTCACCATCGAGGCAGCGGCGACTGCCTTCAAGGCGGGAAACCGTATCCTGCTGAAGGGAGGCAAGGAATCACTGCATACCAACTCGCTGCTGACGCATCTCTGGCAGGAAGCACTGACAAAGAACGGGGTGGATGCATCCTATGTGACCTACCTCAACCTCTCCCGGGAGGAAACCCGGCAGCTTATTCGTGAAAACAACCGTAAGGTGGATTTGATCATTCCCCGCGGCGGGGAAGGACTGATCCGCTTCGTGCAGGAGAACGCCTCCGTGCCGGTGATCGTGAGCGGCAGGGGCAACAACTTCCTCTATATTGATGCGGATGCCGATTTTGAGATGGCGATCCGCCTGGTTATCAACGGGAAAAAGCGGATCAGCGTCTGCAACGCGATCGACAAAGTGGTGATGGACCAACATCTGCCGGATTTGCAGGAGAAGGTGAACCGGCTGGCAACGGCGCTGCAGGAAAAAGGAATCGATGTGTGGGGCAACCACGATATCGTCTCCCTCTGCAACAAGGTACGGGAAGAGAATGATGCTGCCACCTTGTATGAGGAATATCTGGCACCGAAAATTTATCTCACCCTGGTGAGCGATCTCACGGAGGCTACAGAGATGATCAACCGTTACTCCGGCGGACACTCGGCGGTGATCGTCACCAGCGACCCTGCGAAAGCAGACCGCTTCATGCAGCAGGCCGACTGTGCCGCAGTCTATCACAATGCCTCCTCCCGCTTTACCGACGGGGGTCAGTTCGGCGTGGGCGCCGAGATTGCCATCAGCACGCAGAAGCTGCACTTCCGCGGCCCCTTGGGAGCACAGGAGCTGGTAACCAACAAATGGTTTATCTACGGAGAGGGTCATATCCGGGAATAAGGGAAACAACACCGTACAATGCACACACATCGAAACATACAGACACCCGGACAATCGCACAAATGAAGAAGAAACTGATCATCAAAATAGGTACCTCCACACTGACGGCCGGTACCAACCGCATCTCCTTTGCGGTGATTGAAAGCCTGGCAAGACAAATTGTGGAATTGAAAAAAAACCATGATGTAGTCATCGTCTCCTCGGGAGCCATTGCCACAGCACGCCAGTATGTGGAGATCAACGGTTATCATAAGAACGTGGACTCCAAACAGGCCATGGCGGCCATCGGACAGACCAGACTGATGGAGCTCTATGATACCATCTTTTCCACATTCGGGTTGAACATCGCACAGATTCTGCTCACCTATCGCGATTTTGAGAATCCGGTAGCCAACGAAAATACACGCAACACCATCAAGCGGCTCTGGCAGGCCGATTATATCCCCATCGTGAATGAGAATGATACCGTTTCCATCGAGGAGATCGTTTTGGGAGATAATGATAAACTATCGGCACTTGTTGCGGTAATTACGGAAGCCGACCTGCTGGTGCTCGTGTCGGATATCGACGGCATCTTCGATCAAAACCCGCATCTTCATCCCGACGCACAACTGATTCCGGAGGTGACCGACCTGGATGCCATCAAAAACTGTATCGAGGAAAAGACCTCCATACTGGGCACGGGAGGCATGTCGTCAAAAGTAAACGCTGCCGAAATCTGTATGCGGAATGGCGTTGAGATGTGGATCGTGAACGGAGGGCGGCCCAACTACATCATCCGGGCCATGCAGGGGGAGATTCCCTGTACACGGTTTGGTGTAAAAGCAAAGTGATGCTGAGTCAAGTGAATTTAGCAGGAAAATAGGAGTGACAAAATGAAACATGGATTTATCGGCTTCGGTAACCTGGCCAAAGCTATATACAGGGGATTGAAAGAGGAAAAAGGAATGGAGTTTGCCTACTTCGCCCGAAGCAAAAAGGAGGAACCCCTACCTTATTGCGAAACCATGGACAGCCTGGTTGCTGCTTCCGATGTGCTCTGGCTGGCCGTAAAACCGCAGGATCTGAGTGGTATTCTCGCACAGTTGAAAGAATGTGACCTGGAAAGGAAAACCATTGTCTCTCCCGTGGCCGGAAAAAGCATCGCATACATAGAACATTATCTGGGAAAAAAACAGCTCGTGGTGCGCATCATGCCCAACCTGGCTATTGCCTACCGAAAGTCGGTCACCGCCTTTACCGCCAACCGTCCCAACGATGAAAAGGCAAGGGAGATCTTCGCACTGCTGGGTAAGCTGGGTAAGGCCGTAGAACTGGAAGAGAGCGGCTTTGATCTGTTCACCTCCATCTTCGGCAGCGGCCCTGCCTTCATCCTCGCCTTTATCCAAATCTTCAAGGAAAAGATGCAGGAGTTCAACCTTCCCGGGCCGCTGCTCGATGAGTTGCTGTTGGAGTTGACGCAGGGAACCACCCTCTATTTCGCACAAAACCAGAAGGACTACAGCATTGAGGAACTGATCCGCAACATCACCAGCAAGGGAGGCACCACGCAGGCGGGACTTGAATACTTCCGCACCCAGAAGATCGGGAACCATTTTGAGGGTGTGCTCAATGCAGCGCGCAAACGGTCGGAGGAAATGAGCCGCAACGGAGGCTAATTTTTTTCCTCTTTCGCCTTGTAGGCGATGGCATAGAAGCGGATCTGTTTGATTACGGAAAGCAATCCGTTGGAACGGGTGGGTGAAAGATGTTCGGTGAGGCCGATCTCTTTCAGGAACCGCAGGTCTGCGCCAATGATCTCATCGGGCGTGCGCCCGTTAAAGACACGCAGCACCAGCGCCAGTAACCCCTTCACGATGATGGCATCGCTCTCCGCCTGAAACCAGAGCCTCCCGTCGCGGTAATCGCATATGAGCCATACACGGCTCTGACACCCCTCTATGATATTGGCAGGGGTTTTGTATTTTTCATCGAGCGGTTCCAGGGCATTCCCCTGTTCAATGATCACCGCATATTTATCCATCCAGTCATCGTAGATGCTGAACTCATCAATGATCTCCTGTTCTATCTCTTCTATTGTCTGCATAATCTCACAAAAATAATGATAAACGCTCTACCCACCGCGGCAGATGTCACTTTTCAGTGTAAAGCACCTCCAGCACTGTCTGTCCGACAGCCTTGAGTGTGTTCCGGTCAATGTTGCGCATATCGTCGTTCAGGGTGTGCCAGTGGGGAGCAAATCCCGTAGGCGAGTCAGTCTTCAGGTTGATGATATTGATGCTGGGAGCCCGCTTCATCTCGTTC
>JAHDQF010000044.1 GCA_018433945.1 Proteiniphilum sp.
AGGTTGAGTACCGGTATGGTAGCCGGTTGTCCATAGAGAAGATCTCTTTCCGGGAAGATCTCCCGTTCATAGATCTCACGCACCCGGTGGTCGGAGAGTTGATCCGGATCATTTCTGATGTGGGTGGGCGTCAGGGAGGAGTTCTTACGGGTGAAGATGCCATCGATGTGGTACCAGGATAGCAGTGCCCGGTTTTTTCCGTTTTCAATCTGATTGGTGAGTGCTCCCTCCGGAAAGAGTGAGGTCGCACTGTTGTCGATGGGCGTGGCGGCAAGTGACCAGGCATAGGGATTGCGAAGGTCGATCACAGAGGTCGTCGATTCGAAATCATCCAGATAGGAATACCCTCCTGCATGCTGACTGCTATAGTGACCCGGTATCATCTGTGCAAAAGCCAGCTCTGCTGTGAGCTGTGAAGGTGCGGTAGCATTGGTGAAAGGGAGCAGGTTGAGCAGGTTTGTCAACGCAACCGATTCTCTTTTCCAACTCAGGTTGGATCCCCACAGCAGGTTCCTGGTTGCCTCCTCACCAAAAGCGGTCTTCACGGTCAGCGGTTTCTCTGTATAATGCATCAGCGTGGCGCCCAGCGAAAGATCGCTGGAGAGATTGTAGAGGAGGTTCACCCCCATCAGTGTCTTGCGTTGCATCTGTGAGAATGTCTGCTCCTCCAGGGTTACACTCAACGGCGTACCTGCATCCAGTAGGGATTGATTTAAGATGGTGACGCTACCCGAGAGATAATCCACGGTGTAGTCGATCCCTTCCGTGAGGGTGATACCACCGGCGGTTACCTTCACCGATCCACGTGCCACGTTCATCGCATTGAGGCTGATCACAGCCTCCGATGCTGCCCGGTACTCACCGCTGATGCGATATTTATTCTTTTCAGCGAGTTGACGGGCCACAGTCAGCGTGGAGTCATACAGCTCCTGAAAGAGATAGCGTGCGGCGACGGTTTCATTTTTTATCTTCTCCTTCAGGTGGGAACCGAACGGTTCGGTCACCGGGAAGATGATTCTGCCCTGCTGGGTATCAACCGTATATCCCTCCAGGAAATCGAAGATACCATCAGGGTAGGGGTCTTGCCGCTCATTTAACCTGTCGAGCTGCATCACCCGCAGGAGCAGCTCATCATCGATACCGCTACCGGGGAGATAGCTCAGATAGACGCCGGCAGAGTCACTCTGACGGGTGATCTCGAGACGGAAGTGATCTGCTTCAAGGTTGTAGGCACCATATCCCAGCGAGTAAATGTTTTTCATCATCAAATCCCACACAGGTGATGAGGGGGAGAGCGAGACGGGTTTCAGCAGTTTCAGAAAAAGTGCATCCTGACTATTTTCCATGCCGATATCGGCTGAGAATTCACCCACCTGATAGACCTCTCCCCCATAGTTGTACTCGAAAGCTACTGCCAGCACCTCGTCAGGTTGCAGCGGCATGTTCAGGGAGAGGTACCCCAGCTGGGGATGGTAGCTGTACTCAGAAGGCGAGAGCAGTCTGGCATTTTCCAGCTTTTCATAATCAGTGCCGCTCACCACATCTCCCGGTAACAGTGTCATCCCCTGACGGATGTCTCTAATCCCGGCATAGGTGGTGGTCAGTTCATCATAAAGCGTGTTGCCCCGGTTGTATGGAATCTCCTCCGCTCCCATTGGTTGCCATCTGGGGTTATGAATGGTGTGATGCTCTCCCAGATCGGCCAGCGCAACAATGTTCCTCACCTGACTGTAATCCCCCCGTCGGTTGGTAACCCACACCTCGATACGGGTGATTGAAATGGGTGATCCTACATAGGGCAGGCTGCTCATTGCATGGTTGTAGTTGTTGCGAAACCAATAGGCAAGGAAGAAGTGCCTGTTTTCTTCGTAGTTATCGGCACTGAATGAGAAGGGCGTGATCTGTCTGCTGCCGCTGCTGTGAATGGTCTGCACCTCCGACTGCTGCCTGGAGAAGAGCGTGTTTACCTGCAGTTTCCCGAACTGCAGGTCTGCTTTGATGCCGAACAGTGCAGCACCGCCATCAATCAGTGGATTGGAGGTGGTCATCTCTACATTACCCGCCTCGATGTTGCGGATGATCTGATCTTCATCCCCTTGGTATGCCAGTTTGAGCTCCTTGCTATGGTAGTCGAAAGTGGCTTCGGTGTCGTAGTTCACATTGAAATTGATCTTCTCCCCAACTGTTGCGTTCAGGTTGAGCTGTATCTGCTGGTCAAAATTGAATATGTTGCGCTTGCGTGCACGCAATGGGAGTGTGGGATTGTCTGTCACATCTCTTTTCAAGCCGGCAGAGATATCGAGTGATCCCTGGGTGGTGAGCTGCACACCTCCCGGTCCGAACAGCGTGGTGGGTGTTTTTTCTTGTCTCTGCAGTCCGGATATTGTAAAAGTGGGGTAGGACGGAGTGCTGCTGTCGGCATTTCCTCTGTTACGTTCCCTGAATTGGTCGACCTGCATCTTTCGCAGCCGATAGGCCAGGTACTCCTTTCGCGTCATGGTGATGGGAGTGTCAATCAGATGATCTCCAATCCTCCTCTCAAAAATGTAAAGTGCTGTGCCGGCATCGTACCGCACAACGGTATGGACTCCCACCTGTTGCTGTTGGGCCGTGAGAGGCTGCGTCCCGTTCATCACAAACAGAAACGCAAGCACAAGGAATAAATAAGATCTGTTCAAAGAGCACACAGGCCTATACGATTTTTGTAACCAAAAATGCGTATTACGTAACCTACAACTGTTAAAGTCTTTTCAATGCTTCCTTGATCAATCCTTCAACCGGCAGGGTAGGGTCTTCCCTGATAATTTTGGCAATCACCTTTTGTGAGGCCGTTTGTACAAAGCCCAGCATGACCAGTGCCGAGACTGCGGCCTGACCGGTGGCGGTGAGGCCCTCTTTCATGGGTGAGGATACTGGTCCGCTTTCGTCGCTGAAACGAATCTTATCTTTCAGATCCACAATGATTCGTTGGGCCGTTTTGCCTCCGATTCCTTTTACCGACTGGAGCTGTGCGGCATCGCCGGAGGCGATCACGCTCTCCAACTCGCGTGAGCTCAGAGAGGAGAGAATCATCCTGGCCGTGCCGGGCCCCACGCCTGAGACGCTGATCAGGTGTAGAAACAACTCCCGCTCATGCTTTTCTGCAAAACCGAACAACAGGTGGGCATCCTCACGGATCGACTCATAGACGTAGAGCCGGGTCTCTGTTTTGTCATTGATGGCGGCAAAAGTGTTGAGGGAGATATGCATTTGGTACCCGATGCCGTTGCACTCAATCGTCACAGCGGCGGGTGTCAGATCAGCTACCGCTCCTTTGATATAGTCTATCATTTTCTCTTAACAGTTGGTTGATTACGTAATACCATCATATAACGACCCAGTTGCCCTAAAAGTATATGTAAGGCATAAAAAGGAGCCCCCGGCATGTTCAGCCGGTGCACCATGCCTTTCTGTGCCTTTCTGTCAATGGGTGAAGGTGTCCCCTCGCCAGCTCTCCTTGACCGGTTTCTGTTGCACGCTTGACACAAAGATAGCGATAAAAACAATCCTGCACAATACCGCAAATTGAATCGTGATTGTTGCTCGCTGCACGATAAATTGTGTACTTTTGCAGATCAACAAGAGAAAGAATGAGTGCAAAGAAAAGCTACCGTTACGAGATAGAGGCACAGGACATTGATTTCCGTCGCAAGGTATCGCTCAGCTCACTTACCAATTTTGTGCTGATCACTGCCGGCCGAAATGCCGAAGAGAATGGATTTGGTCTGCTGGAGTTGCAGAATTGCAATTTCACCTGGGTGCTCTCGCGTTTGGTGATCGACATGGAGCGGATGCCGGATGAGAACGATTCCCTTACCATTGATACCTGGATTGAGAAAATTGGCACCGCTTTCACCAACCGTAGCTTCCGGCTGTTTGGCGCTGCGGGTGAGGTGATAGGACATGCCGCCTCCTCCTGGGCGGTGATCGACATGGAAACACGGCGCAGTATATTGCTTGACACGCTGCCGGGGATGCAACGTTTTGTGGTGGATGAGTCCACGCCCATTGGTGAGCCGGGACGCATCGATCATATCGAGGGAGAGGTCGCCAATCAGTTTCAGGTGAAATATAGTGACATCGATATCAACAGTCATGCCAACAGCCTTAATTATGTACAATGGCTCTCCGACTGCTTCTCACTGGATTATTACAGAGGGCACCATATCCGTCGTTTCGAGATCAATTTTCTGAAAGAGATTATGTTTGGGGATAGCGGTCAGGTATACCGGCAGGAGAAAGCTGCCGGTGATCATTATTTTCAGATTGTGACGCGTGACAAAGGTGTTGCCTGCCGGGCGCGCATTCTCTTCGGGGAGCTGCCGCGTTTCTCCATTGCCTGATTGCCTGCTCTATTTACCCCCGAAGTTGAAGATCACCGGTATGGGTGCCGGCACTTTCACCAGTGTTTTTCCGACGTAGAATTTGGGCCAAAGCTTCACCGACACCGATGTCTCATTGGGTGTGATGCCCAGGAAGCCACTCATCTCGCTGGTGACCCGCTCCTGCGAGTAACGGTTCATGAGGCTCTTCAGGTCTACGCTGATGGGTACCCCAATCACCCTGGTCTCTCCCGGTTCAATTCGGACGGGGATATCCATCTTCCCCTCCACAAACTCCATCTCATTGATCTGGATGGCATAATCGAGTGCATCGAGAAAAGCAGCAGAGGTGTTAGGGTTGGTGACATCCATGTTGAGGGTCATGCTGAAAGGGATGGTCTGCATCCTGGAGCCACCCGAGAGAATGGTGGCGATGGTAGCCAGGTTGGAGAGCGAGATGCCGGAGGCATCACCCAAATTGAGTCCGGAGAGTTGTATGTTGTCGATCGACCGATAGCGGTATTCACTCTGGGATAGTTGATACGCTCCCCCAATCTTATTCATGATGTCACAACCAGTAAGGAGCATCATCACGCTGAGAATAAAAATTGTTTTCTTCATATTTGTGATTGTTGTTTTACTTGATGGTGACCATGGTCGCACCATAACCATATTCCTGGAAAGAGGCATCCTGTGAATAACAGGAGTGATACTTCTTTTTCAATTCATTCAGGATCGCTTTTTTCAGTACACCATCCCCCTTACCATGAATGAAGACGATTTTTTGGTTCTTGTTACGCAGGTTTTCAGACATCACCTCGTTGAATTTCTGGAGCTGGTAATCCAGTACATCGGCATTGCTCATCCCGGCTGTGGTATCCAGCAGCTGATCGATGTGAAGATCCACCTCTATGACCGCATTCTTTTCTCTCTTTTCGATCCGTTGCATGCGGGGGCGTCTCTCAGGGGCCTCTTTCTCCCTGAGTGCTCTTTCAATCTCTCCTGCCGAGACCAGCAGCTCCCGTTCAGGCTGATCGCTGCGCATGATGTAATAGAGGAGTGCATCTTCATCGAAATAATCGTTCTCCCTGAAGCTGTGCAGCTTGAAGAACTTCACCGTGTCGATGCGCAGCTCTACCGAGCAGGGGTTCTTGAACCGGTAAGGTTTGTTGTGCTTGAAAGCGATGAACTGTACCGACACCTTCTCCAACTCGTTGAGCTGTTCCTTGCCGATCTCTTCGAGGAAGATCTTGGTATGGGGTTCCACGCTGCCACTGTAGCGGCTCCTCCAACTGTCGTTTTCACGGCTCATGTAGTTGAAGAAGAGCCAGTAGTTACTGTCGTTCACGAAATAGCACTCGTAACCGGTGGTGGAAAGATTCTTCACATCTATGGGGAGGAAAGCCAGACAGGAGGTGATTTTTTCACCTTCGCGTGTCTCCTCCGGAATCTCTGAGGCGGTGGCTTTCGCTTCCGGTTTTTCCTGTGGGGGTTGTTCCTTTGATGTAAGCTCATCGTCATCGGACAACTGCCCCAACTTGTCATTGCCTGCCGCCTCCACAACCACACACTCGGAGATGAGCACCGGCAGGTCGAAGCCATGCTCGTCCTCCACCATCGCCAGCTGTTTGTTTAGAAAGCCTTTGACGGTGCCACCCCCTACGGTGTTGAGAAACCGTACCCTGTCACCTACCGATAATTTGTTCATTCGTTTTGTCTTCTTGTTTCACTTTAGGCCAATATTTTCCGCTCCGAAATACCTGATTGTGGCCTGTTATGTTTGTTCGCTGTTGCAAAGATGACTAATTTTGCAGAATAAATGCATCAATAAAACCGAAAAATTCTTTTTTGCGATCATAAAAAATGAAAAAAGAGGAGATTGCCCGCCTACCCATATCCCGCTTCAATTACCATCTTCCAGAAGAACAGATAGCCAAGTATCCACTCCCGCAACGGGATGCCTCCAGACTGTTGATCTATGATGAGGGGGCGATTGGATCGGCTCACTTCATCGATCTTCCCCAACAGCTTCCGGAGGGGAGCCTGTTGTTGTTCAACAATACCCGGGTGATCCATGCCCGTCTCCTCTTCTACAAACCGGGAGGTGCCCGGATAGAGATTTTTTGCCTCACACCCTCTCATCCTGCAGATTATGCGGTCAATTTCCAGCAACGTCAATCTTGCTCTTGGCACTGCATGACCGGCAATGCCAGGCGATGGAGAGAGGAATCTTTGGTGATGAAAGTGCCGACCGATAAGGGGGAGGTGACACTACAAGCCGAAAGGGTAAGCCGCCAAGGCTCTGAATCGGAGATTCGTTTTAGCTGGGATGACGATCGCTTCACCTTCTCCGAGGTGCTGGAGGCTGCGGGACAACTCCCCATTCCTCCCTACCTGAACCGCCCCCCGGAAGTAGGGGATGAGGTTACCTACCAAACCGTTTACTCCCGCATCGAGGGATCGGTGGCAGCGCCCACAGCTGGTCTTCACTTCACACCACGGGTGATGGAAAAATTGCATGACAGGGGCGTAGAGATCGCAGAGGTGACACTACACGTAGGTGCCGGCACCTTTCGTCCGGTGAAGAGTGAGACCATCGCCGGTCACGAGATGCATACCGAGTTCATCTCGGTAGAGCGGGAGACCATTGAGCAGTTGCTTCATCATCAGGGAAAACTGATCGTGGTGGGTACCACCTCACTGCGGACCGTGGAGAGCCTCTATTATATTGGCAGGAAGCTGCAGGAGCAACCCAATCTGCAGCCTCACGAATTGACCGTGAGGCAGTGGGAGCCCTATGAGGAGGAGAAAGCAATCACTCCTGCCGATGCGTTGCAAAACATCCTTCTCTACCTGGATCGGACGGGTGAGAAGCGCCTGATGGCTGACACACAGATCATCATCGTACCGGGTTACGACTTCCATTATCCCGATGCGCTCATGACCAACTTTCACCAGCCACAGAGCACCTTGTTGCTGCTGATTGCTGCCTTTGTGGGTGAGGATTGGAGGAAGATCTACGACTATGCTTTGCGGGAGGGGTATCGTTTCCTGAGTTATGGCGATAGCTCCCTGTTATGGAAAAAGATGAAAGAAGCCTGTAAATAGGTTAAAAATAGTGCTGAACCAAAGCGCTATTAGCCTTTTTTTTGTATCATTGCATCAGAATTAAAATCAAATTTGGACCCTTGCTGATTCCGCTACATTGGTAAAAAAGATAGCCCGCATACTCGCAATCATCGTTGTAAGTATCATATTGGTAAATATCCTACTCTACATCGCATTGAGTCTTCCTGCTCTCCAGAAGAGGGCAGCCGATATCGCCATCGACAAGCTGAAACCGATAATCGGTACGGAGGCCTCACTGGCAGGGATTCGCATCAAATTGTTTAATACCGTGGAACTCAAAGGCCTCTATCTGGAGGACCGTCAGCAGGATACGCTGCTCTATGCCGGCAGAATCGACGTGCGCATTCATGCATTGGAGCTGCTGAAAAAGAGGGTTTACGTGAAGAACGCCGGACTGGAGAATCTGGTGGCACACGTGCACCGTGCCTCACCTGATGAACCATTTAATTTTCAGTTCCTGATTGATGCTTTTGCGACCGAAAAAGATACCACACAAGTGGAAAAGAGTCAGTGGCGGATCACAGCTGAGGAGTTGTTGCTTCAGGATGCATCATTGCACTATCATGTCGACTCAGCCCCCCGCACACCGGGACAGTTCAATGTAAACCATATTGACCTGCGCCATTTCAACTTCAGGGGAAACGCCGATTTTGAAAGCATCGAAAAGATGCAGGCAGAGATCACCCTGTTGGGGTTTACCGAGGAGAATGCCGGATTAACGCTCTATAACCTCAAAACTTCTCTGGAGGGGAAAGGGACAAGAATTGTGAGTGATGGACTGCAGCTTCATATCAACAACACCGAGCTTGAGGTGTCTGATGCTTTCTTTGACCGGGAGAGCAAAGCTTTTGCCGTCAAAGCGCAGAGCAGTAGAAGTGATCCGCATGATATCGCCCTTTTCACTTCGCGGCTCTCTCACCTCTACAAACCAATCTCATTTGAGATCGATGCAGAAGGAGCATTCCCACAGATTTCTCTTGGTCTCTTTACGTTCCAATACGGTGAGGATACCCGCATTGACCTTGCCGGTATGATCGATGATTTTCGCAATTTTGAGCAGAGCAACCTGGAAGTGAACATTCGTGATCTGGCTGTTTCGCAGGAAGACCTGGAGTCATTCATCCGGATTGGGCCACCCGCCTATGCTTCACCACCGCAACTGGTGGCATTGGGCGATATGCGACTCCGGATGACGGCCAGGGGCAGATTGAATAGCTTCCGCTACGATGGTTCCGTGGTGACCGAGCAGGGGGAGGTGGCGCTGAACGGCGTGGGATCCATCCGCAACCGGTTTAAGATGATGACTTTCGAGGGACCGGTAATGGCCGATCAGATTCGTTTGGCCAATATTCTGGGTGAGCAAACCGGTTTGGGTGATGCCTCTCTCGAAAGCAATGTGAAATTGACAATTGAGCCGTCGCTGGTCACTGTAGACGCGCAAGGAAGCATCCTGTCAGCTTTCTACAAGGGGTATCAGTACAGAGATATCCATTTTGATGGAACCTATAGCGGCAACAATGTCACAGCTGAGATCAGAAGCGAGGGTGAACGGAATGGTCTGGATCTGATGGGCGCCATCACCTTTGGTGAGGAGATGCACTTCGATGTGGAAGGAAGCGTCAATCAGCTTGACCTGCGCCCATTTCTCATGATGGAGCACTGGAAAGACCCGAGGGTGAGCCTCACCCTCGACGGTGAGCTGACAGGACGTACCCTCGACGAGATGACCGGCAGTCTGGTAGTTGATCACATCTCGCTGGTGGACAGCAATTTTATTTACAACCCCGGCACCATCTACCTGCAGGCATTGGGCGACAGCGGTGAGGGGAAGAAGCTGCAGATTTACTCCTCTTTTCTTGAGGCAGAGATGAGCGGCGATTACTATTTCTCTTCCATCGGTAAAGAGCTGATGCAGGTGTTGCACCGGCATCTGCCCTCGCTGATTGCCGCACCGGAGCAAGAAGCTGCAGGAATCAACAGATTCGAATTGAACATTCTTCTAAAGAACACCGAAGATCTCTCCTACGCTTTCGGATTACCAGCTTACAATGTGGAAGATGCAACACTGAAAGGGGAGGTGGATTTAAGCGCCGATCTTCCGCTGCGAATAGAAGGTTATCTGCCACGATTGATGATGGGCAACAGTGATATCCGGGAGACAAGGCTGGACTTGCAGACGTCAGTCTTAAACGGAATCGGATTGAATGTGAACAGCTACCTGGTACAGGATAACGGTTTTATCAATGTTCATCTTGATAGCGATGCGGCAGATGACAAGCTGGATAACCGTATCTTTTTAGATCTGGAACAGGGAAAGACCAGCTCAGAGGGAGAGATACATATCACCATGGATTTCATGCGTGATACAGTCAATCAACTGGCTTCCGATATTCGCATCCACCCCACCAGTTTGATTTTCAACGGGAAGCAGGTAAGTTTTAACGATGCTGCCATCTCCTATCGCAAAGAGAGGATTGGCATTGATAATTTCGGATTGAAGGAGGGGGAGATGTTGTTGCTGGGAATTGAGGGTGTGGCCTCCAAAAGTGAAGCCGACTATGTTCGGGTTTACTTCAACAACACCGAGCTTGCCAACATACTGTCTGCATTCAATATATCAGGTATCAGCGGCTCCATCAACGGTGATATCTATGTGCGACAGATGCTGGAGAGCCCGGTGGTGCATACGGAGGATCTGCGGATTGAAGATATCATGGTTTACAACGATGCCATCGGTACTCTTACCATCGAGGGCAACTGGGACAACCTCTACTCAGGCCTTGACCTGAACGCTTACCTGGTTAACCAGGGGAAGCATCTGCTGGATATCACCGGTTACATTCCACTGGGAGGAAAGAGTCCTCTGCCGATGGATGTCAGCCTCCGCATTCAGGGCTTCGACCTGAATGCCATTCAGCCCCTAACCACCAATATTTTCAGTGAATTATCCGGTGCAATTCACTCAGAGATTGCCATTACAGGCAAACCGTCGGCACCTGTTACCCGCGGCTGGATTGGTATAGACAGGGGAGAGATGAAAGTGGCCTTCACCAATGTTGCCTATTCAGTTTCTGATACCATCGATATCAACCCCGACAACGTGGGACTGCATAACCTGCTGATACGCGACCAGAACGGCCGTACCGCAACGGTTAACCTCAACCTGTCGCACTCCAACTTCGGAGGGATGGCCTTTAATGCCACTATTCGGATGAACGACTTTATGTTACTCAACAACGAGAAACGATCCGATCAGATGGTTTACGGTAACCTGCGTCTTTCAGGTGATCTCAACGTGAACGGTTCATCGGCAGGAATCTATGGGAGTGGGAATATTTCCAGTACCAGCCGTTCGACGGTGACAGTGGTATTGCCTCAGACTGCCCGTGCCACTGAGTATAGCGGCATCGTTTATATCAACACTCCGCAGGAGAATGATTCGCTTGCTTTCCTGAAAAGAAACGATGAAGAGAAACCCCAATCCGGTCTTTCCTCCGGCATTCCCATCGTGATGCGGGCCACGGTCAACCTCACCCCCATGTTGGTGGCTGCGGTGGTACTCGACCCAACCACTGGCAACGCCCTGGAGGTGAGTGGTGAGGGTGAGGTGAACGTGGAGTTTAACTCCAAATCCACTCCCCCAGTGCGACTCTATGGCGACTATGAAATCAACAGTGGCAAGTTCCACTACAACCTGCAGGACCTCCGTGCCATCGATTTCAACATCCGCAAGGGAAGTAAACTCACCATGGAGGGCAATCCGCTTAATACACAGTTTGACATCACCGCCTACCTGCCGGTAAAAGCAGACCTGGCTGTGCTCAGCCCCACCTTTACCACCGAATTGGCCAATACACGTGTGCCAGTGAATGCGCTGCTCCAGATACTGGGTAACCTGGAGGCGATGGATCTGCATTATGATATCGAGCTGCCGGAGAGCTCAAACGACATTCAGCAACGTGTGAACAGCTTTATCAATACGGAAGAGACGAAAATCCTTCAGTTTGCCTACCTGGCCACTACCGGCAGCTTTATTCCCTCGGAAGGGTCACCGGATATGAACTTCGGATCATCAGTGTTCACCAGTTTTGCCGCCAGCGCGCTGTCAAGGGGACTGGATGCCCTCTTTGCCAGTGCCCTCAGCGACAACTGGAATATCAGCACCAACCTGGAATCGGTGGATGGCACGCTCGATAACGTGCGGATGGGGGTTGATGTCTCCACCCGTCTGCTCAATGACCGGCTGCGCATCGCCACAAATCTCAGCTACGGCGACAACAGCATGCTGGCTGGCCAGCAAGCTTTTATGGGTGAGTTTGAATTGGAGTATGACATCAACAACTGGTTGATGATCCGGGCATTTAATCGTGCCAATGAACGCTTCTACCGGCGTGCGCCCACTACACAGGGGGTAGGTGTGGTGGTGACCAAAGAGGCACGATCGATCCGTGATCTGTTCGATTTTCGGGTGATCAGAAGGAAGGAAGAGAACGAATAGCGTTGTTTTATGAGGAAATATTTGATTATCATACTTTCTCTTTTGTTCGTGGCTTGCGATGTGACCAAAAAAGTGCCCGACGGAAGTTACCTGCTGAACAAGGTGAAGATAGAGTCGGATGTGAACGGTATTGGTGGCTCTGCCCTGAAACCTTACCTGCGGCAGCATCCCAATTCTTCGATGCCGGTGATCGGGAAATATAAGTTGCACATGTACAACATCGCAGACAACGACTCCACCTGGATCAACCGTCAACTGCTCCGCTTCGGTGAGCCACCGGTGCTGTTCAATGAACAGTTGACGGAGATCTCAGCAGAGCAGATACGGCTTCATCTCAATAACAAGGGATATCTCAGTGCCCAGGTAGACACCGCAATAGAGAAGCTTCATAAAAAGGTCAATGTTACCTACGAGGTCACTGGCCATGAACCACACCGGATACGCTCTTTCCGTGATACCATCCGCTCGGTAGATACCACTATCCATAACATTCTTCAGAACGTACGCCGTCCGGAGATCATCAGAGAGGGTGACCTCTTCGATCTGGCAAAGTTGGATGCGGGTAGGGAGAACCTGACCACCCTCTTGCGCAACAGGGGGTATTATGACTTAGTGAAAGATGACTTTTATTTTCTTGCCGACACGACAGTGGGTGACCATCAGGTAGATGTAACGCTGGCGTTGAACAACCCTTCCGACAGTACACAGCACAAACAGTACGGCATTGGTGAGGTGACGGTAATCAACGGTGTTAACGAAGAGCTTCTGCGTGATTCTACCGGCTCTCATCAGCTCGACACCACTCTCTACCGTGGATTGCGCATCATCTCGGATAAAGAGCCGTTCCTGCTACCCAGGGCTGTATATTACAACACTTTTCTCCGTCCTGGCAGGCTCTATTCCGACCGGATCTTGGAACGGACCTACTCCTCCCTCAATGGCCTGGGACCGGTGAACCAGACCGCTATCGACCTGCAACGGGCTGAACGGAACGACTCCAGCCTGATTGATTCGCGCATTACGCTCTACCCGGGTAACCTTCACTATATGCAGTTGGGGGTGGATGGTACCAACTCAGCGGGCGACCTGGGGGTGGCCAGCAACATCACCTACGAACATCGCAATTTCTTCAGGGGCGGAGAAACATTCCGGGTGCGGCTCAATGCTGCCTACGAATTTATTCGTCCCAGTGACAGCCTCGACTTGCTGGATAACAGTTACTACGAGTATGGTGCCGAAGTGTTCCTCTCCATTCCTCAGCTGTTGCTTCCCTGGATGCTGAACCGCCTTCAGGATCTGCCTTCAGCTTCTACCGAGTTTGCTGTGGGCGCCAACTTCCAGAAGCGACCCGAATACTTCCGTCAGTTCTTTAATCTCTCTACCCGTTTCCAGTGGTCTTCCATGGATTGGAAACTGCTTCACGTGATGGAGCCTATGGGTGTAACCTACGTGCGGATGCCCTGGTCATCACAACGATTCAAGGATCTCTACATGAGCGAGGAGGCCAACCCTATCCTGCGCTACAGCTACGATGAGCAGCTGATTGTGCGCACATCCTACAACCTCACCTATACCAACTACAACCGCATCAGTCGTCGTGACATGCCCAGGATTCCGTTCCGCATCCGCAGCGGTCTGGAGGTAGCGGGGTGGCTGCCCCATCTTGTTACAGGTCTGGGAGGAGGTGAACAGAACAGCAGTGGTTTTTATGAGTTCTTCAAGATTCCCTATGCGGAGTATCTAAAGGGGGACATCGACTTCTCCCCCTTCTACCCCATCGATGACAAGCGCACGGTGGCAGCGCATCTGGCGGTAGGTGTTGCCTATCCTTACGGCAATTCCACCATTCTGCCCTTTGAGAAACGTTACTTCGGTGGGGGTGCCAACAGCGTGAGGGGCTGGAGCACCCGCACGCTGGGACCTGGATCCTATAACAACGACTCCACCCTCTCCGACTTTGGACGAAGAGTAGGTGATGTGAAGCTGGACTTCAGTGTGGAGTACCGTCGCAAGCTTAACCGTCTGATCGAGCTGGCTGGTTTTGTGGACGCAGGAAATATCTGGACCATAAGGAATTATAGCGAACAACCGGGCGGTCTGTTCGAGTGGAACAACTTCTACAAGGAGCTGGCTGTGGCTTATGGTCTGGGTGTACGGTTCGACCTCAATTTCCTGCTGATCCGCGTGGACGGCGGGATGAAAGCACACAACCCCGCACTGCCGAAGGGCTCCCGCTGGACGATCTTCAAGCCCAACTTCAGCCGCGACTTCGCTTTCCACTTCGCCATCGGTTATCCGTTCTGAAATATCTTTTTTTGAGAGTTCTGTTTTGTTTTTTAGAATAAAAATAATAAACTTGTAACCAGTTTATTGCGTGTGTCTATTTGTGTGTAATAGCCTATTTGCTATTTTTTGGTTGCTGAATGAGAATCAATTTTAAATTTATTAGCGATGGAAACAGATGATCTGGAATGCTGTCCTGAACTCAATGTGGAGAAGTGGGACCACAAAACGGTGGTATGGGAGAACAAGAAGTTCATCCGGGAGACGATTCCTACCTTCTTTCATATCCCTTTCTACCCCATGATCGGTAAGAAGATGATGAAGCTGCATACGGCAGCTCTTAAATCGGAGGCTACGATACCTGTGCTCTTCGGATGGCGTTAAGATGTTCTATTCACTTTCATCAGCAGGCTGATCAGGAAGACCACCATCGTCAGTAGGGCTGCCGAGAGCATGACATGGCTTATTGAGAAATGGATGTCGAGCAGGTAACCCAGCACCGGGGGGCCGGCCGCGGTACCCAGCACCATGATGGTGGAGAGGTAGCTTCGCACCTGTCCCAGCTGGGCGGTGCCGTACACCTCCGCCTGCACTGCCGTCTTGATGGTGCTGCCCAGTCCCGACGAGATCCCCAGCAATCCGTAGAAGAGCGGGAAGATCCACCTGTTGTCGAACAGCGTCATTGCCGTGAAGGCGGCCAGTGCCGGCAGGAGGTAATATGGGAAGAGCCTGATGCCGCTGAAACGGTCGATCAGGTCGCCGGAGAAGAAGATGGAGAGGCCGTTGAAGATGGCGAAGAAGGAGAAGGAGAAGAGCACCCAGGAGGGTTCCCATCCTTTCTGCTCCGCGATGGTGTACTGGTAGAGCATGATGGCGGTGCTGAGGAAGGGCATCAGGAAGATGTTGGCAGCGATCTGCCAGAAGGTGCGGCTCAGCAGGAAGTGATTCTTGCCCTTATTACCGGATCCATTTTGTGAAGAGGTGTCCACCTTCTCCTTGTCGGGGGTGATGCGGATGATCATCGGCAGCATCAGGAAGAGCGAGAGCAGTGCCAGCAGGATCAGTGAGAGGCGCCAGCTGACCAGCGCGCTCACCAACGCAAAGAGGAAGGGCAGGATCAGCTGCGCGGCGGGATGCCCCAGAGAGGTGAAGGCGAGCGCCTTGCCCCTCTCCCTGTCAAACAGCTTGGCGATGCCGGTGGAGGCGGTGTGTGTCATCAGTCCCTGGCCGAAGAGCCTTACCAGGAAGAGGCCTCCCAGCAGCAGGAGGAAGCTGTTGGCAGCGGTGAGCAGGGCGACGGAGAGGATCAGCCCGATGAAGATGATCAGGCTGTACCGGCGTAGTGGCATCAGGTCGATGTAGCGGCCGAAGAGGGGCAGGGTGAGAGCGGAGGTGACAGAGATCAGTCCATACATGCTGCCGAACTCGCTGTTGGTGATCCCGATCTCCACGATCCAGAAGGGCACCAGCAGGGAGACGAAGAAGGTCTGCCCGAAGGAGGAGAAAAAGTTAAAGAAGAACCCGTAAGACATCAGCAACGGGTGATGTTTCAACAGCTTTATCCACTCTTTCATTTGTTTCGTTTCTTTATGATTAAGCTCCGGATCAATGATTCCCCCCGATGCTGCAATGGTTGATTGATTATCGTACCAGTTTCTTGGGATTGTTCACCGCCTCGATGGCCGCCATCGCCAGGTTGTGCGTTACCACGATGATCACTGTCACCAGAACCATCTGTCAGTCAGTGTTTTTTGGGGGGGTGCGAGCCGCTTCCCGGTGTGAATGATAACCTAAAACCAGACGCAAAGATACGAAAAAAAAAGAAAAAAAAACGTTCGTATATTTGCGAAATGCCGATCTATTCGTATATTTGCGAACTCAAATGGTTCAATCAACTGAAATTATTGAAGCCGATATGTCAAAACAACCCTTTACTGAAGATCAGTTGCAGCTTGCCCGTATCGCCAAGGCGCTGGGGCACCCGGTGCGCATCGCCATTTTGCAGATGCTGGCCGGTCAGAGCTGCTGTTACCACGGCGATATGTCGGAGGTGATCCCGGTGGCCAAGAGTACCCTCTCGCAACACCTGAACGAGTTGAAAGAGGTGGGACTGATACGGGGTGAATTTACCCCTCCTACGGTCAAATACTGCATCAACCAGGAGAACTGGGCGGCAGCGCGTGAATTGCTGGGCGGGTTTATTGACCGTGTGGCCAGGTTAGAGAGCTATTGTTAAACAACCCACAAATATCAAACCGATGAAACAAATTCTCTTTCTAATTTTATCCGCATTTCTGTTGATTTCCTGCGGAAGCGGGAGCAGCAAGCAGGCGGAAACAGCGAATCCAGCCGCAGAGACGGTGGCTGATCATTCAACAGATCAAACTGTCACACCCGCCGATCCTTCGGTGGTGTATGTCTATTATTTCCATGGATCACAACGCTGCAAGACCTGTGTCGCTGTGGAGAAGGCAGCCCGTGAGTCGGTTGCCACCCTCTACGGTGAGCAGGAGCAGGTTCGTTTCGTGGAGGTACCGACCGATGATGCCGCCAACAAGGGGCTGGTGGAACAATATGGTGTCACCTGGAATGCACTGATCGTTGCAAAGGGTGACGACCACGTCGACATTACGCAGAAGGCATTTGCCAACCCGGAAGGGGTGAGCGAGATGTTGCAGGAAGAGGTAGAGCGTAGACTTTCGTAAAAACAGCACGCAACATGATGCAATTCCTGCAGAGCATGACCGAAGCCTCCGGCTGGCCGATGCTCACTGCGTTCCTGCTGGGACTGATGACAGCCATCAGTCCCTGTCCCCTGGCCACGAACATCACAGCCACCGCCTATCTGAGCAAAGATATCGACATCAAAAAGCGGGTACTGTTCAACGGTCTCTTCTACACCCTGGGGAGGATGATGACCTATACCGCGCTGGGCATGCTCTTGTATTTTGGTGCCAGCCAGTTCAGGATTGCTGGTGCATTGCAGGGTATCGGCGGCATCTGGCTCGGTATCGTCTTGTTGGTGATCGGTATCTTCATGCTCGATCTCATCCGGCTAAACTTGCCCGGGGTGGGGAAGATGACCCGGAGGATCGAAAAGAAAAAGGGAAAGAAAACCTACTGGGATGCATTTCTGTTGGGACTCTTCTTCGCGCTGGCGTTCTGTCCCTACAGCGGGATGCTCTATTTCGGGGGATTGATCCCGATGACGATTGCCTCCGCATCGGGACTGCTCCTGCCACCGATATTCGCCATCGCAACAGGGCTCCCGGTGATCATCATCGCCTGGCTGCTGGCATACAGCGTGAGCAACATCGGTAAGTTTTACAACAGGATGAACAGTTTTCAGAAGTGGTTCAAACGTGTGGTGGCAGCAGTGTTTATTATGGTGGGTGTTTATTACATCATAATAAGCCTCTGAGAAAGATTTAAAATAACAAATTATATAACGATAAAGAATTTCAATTATGGAAGTATTGGTACTGGGACCCGGCTGCAAGAAATGTGTGTTGACCTACGACGCCATCAGGAAAGTGGTGGAGCAGTCCGGAGCTGAGGTCACCCTCCGCAAGGTGGAGGATATCATGGAGATCATGAAGTATAACGTGATGACGACGCCGGCAGTGGTGGTCGACGGTGAAGTGAAGTTGAAGGGTCATGTGCCCTCCGAAGCGGAGATCAGGAAGGTACTAGGGCTTTGAGCCTCATCATGTCAGTCACAACACAACTGCACCATCAATATAACTTGCTGTCGTGTTGTCAGAACATATATCAATGGAATCAAAAAAAGAGTTGAAATACCTGGCTTGGATGGTGCTCATCTTCGGGGTGATATTCTTTCTGCCCATCGGCAGTGAACGCTTTATGACTGCCATCGATGCCACGCTCGACCTCTCCAAGTGGTACGCGCAGGAGCATGTGATCCTCTGCCTGCTGCCGGCATTCTTCATTGCCGGGGTGATTGCGGTCTTCATCAGCCAGGGGTCGGTGATCCGCTACTTCGGGGCGAACGCGAAGAAGTGGCTTTCCTACTCCGTGGCATCGGTGTCGGGAGCCATCCTGGCGGTCTGCTCCTGCACCATCCTCCCGCTCTTTACCAGCATCTACAAACGGGGCGCGGGACTGGGACCGGCGGTGGCCTTTCTCTACTCGGGACCGGCCATCAGCATCCTCTCCATCATCCTTACCTGGAGCATCCTTGGCACAGCGATGGGCATCGCCCGAATGATCGGAGCCATCCTTTTCTCGGTGGTCATCGGGTTGACCATGGCCTTTATCTACCGCAAGGAGGAGAAGGCAAAGCAGGAGGAGCAGATGAATTTCGAGGCACCACCCGCCAAACGGCCGATAACGCAGACCATGTTCCACTTCTTCACGCTGGTGCTGATCCTGGTGGCTGCCAACTGGGGTGCACCGGCATCGGGTGACCAATCGAGCGTCTGGTTTCATCTCTACACCTATAAATGGTATATCACCGGCTTCCTGGGGCTGATGCTGGCATACTCATTGATAAAGATATTAAAGATTAAGTGGCAGTGGGTATTGCTGGGTGTGGTTGCGACAGCACTTTCGGCATTCCTTGCCAGTGAGTTCATTTCCAATCCCAGGATGGTGCCGCTGGTACCGATGGTGGTGGGCATCGCTGCTCTCTCGCTCGTGACCCTCTTCGACCGGAACGATGAGGAGAACAGGGAGTGGACCCTCTCGGCCTGGGGCTTTGCCAAGCAGATCATGCCGCTGCTGGCCATCGGCGTGGTGACCGCCGGTTTCCTGCTGGGATCGACGCACGACAACGTGGCCATCCCCGGGGTGGTACCCAACGAGTGGATCGAGTGGGCAGTAGGTGGCAACTCGCTATTTTCCAACTTCTTCGCCAGCTTCACCGGGGCTTTCATGTATTTTGCCACGCTTACCGAGGTACCCATTGTACAGGGACTGCTGGCCAGTGGCATGGGCAAAGGTCCTGCCCTGGCGCTGCTGCTTGCCGGTCCCTCGCTCTCCCTGCCCAACATGCTGGTAATCCGCGGGGTGATGGGAACGAAGAAGACCCTTGTTTACGTGGTGCTGGTGATGATCGTGGCCACCTTTTCAGGGTTGGTCTATGGCACCTTCTTTTAAATAAAACGTGTGCAACACGTTTTATTTGTAACTCATGACATTTTAAAAAACCAATTCAATTAGCGCATGATGAAAATACTGATTTTATGTACCGGAAACAGCTGCCGCAGCCAGATGGCGCAAGCCTTTCTGCAATCGTTCGATAAACGTTTGGAGGTTCGCTCCGCGGGTATCCACCCCGCACCGGAGGTCCATCCCCTGGCGGTGAAGGTGATGAAGGAGGCAGGTCTCGACATCAGCAACCACCGCCCCACCAAGGTGGATGCGTATCTCAACGAAGCGTGGGACTATGTGATCACCGTCTGTGGTGATGCCAATGAGAACTGCCCCGTTTTTACCGGGAAGGTGAAGAAACGCCTTCATATCGGTTTCGAGGATCCGGCAAAGGTGACAGGCAGTGATGCGTTCGTACTGAGTGAGTTCCGCCGCATCAGAGATGAGATCAAAGAAGGTTTCACCCAATTCTATCAGACGGAGATCAAATGAAACAGAAAAATCAAGGCATCAGCTTTTTTGAACGAACTCTCACCCTCTGGGTGGCCGCCTGCATAGTAGCGGGTATCCTGATCGGTCAATACATCCCCTCTGTTCCGGCTACACTCCACCGGTTTGAGTATGCCAATGTCTCTATCCCGGTGGCTATCCTGATCTGGCTGATGATCTACCCCATGATGCTGAAGGTTGATTTCAACAGCGTGAAGAACGTGGGCAGCAAACCAAAGGGGATCCTGATCACCGGGGTGACCAACTGGCTGATCAAACCTTTCTCCATGTTTGCCATCGCCTGGTTCTTCTTTTTCGTGCTGTTCAAGTCGCTCATACCCGCTGAGCTGGCCGGCCAGTACCTGGCCGGTGCGGTGCTGCTGGGTGCTGCGCCCTGTACCGCTATGGTGTTCGTATGGAGCCACCTTACAAAAGGGGATGCTGCCTATACCCTGGTACAGGTGGCGCTGAACGACCTGATTATCCTGGTGGCTTTCGTGCCGATCGTGGGGTTGCTGCTCGGCATCGGTGGGATCGCCATCCCCTGGGATACGCTTCTCCTCTCGGTGGTGCTCTTCGTGGTGGTGCCCTTGCTGGCCGGTATGCTTACCCGTATCTACGTAGTCAAAAGGCGGGGGATCGATTATTTCAACAATATCTTTATTCATAAATTCAACCACATCACTGTGGGGGGATTGCTGCTCACCCTGATCATCCTCTTCTCCTTTCAGGGCGATACCATCCTGCAGAACCCGCTTCACATCCTGCTGATCGCCATCCCGCTGATCATCCAGACGGTGCTGATCTTCTTTGTGGCCTACGGATGGGCCAAGGCGTGGAAGCTGCCGCACGACGTGGCCGCTCCTGCCGGCATGATCGGTGCCAGCAACTTCTTCGAGCTGGCAGTGGCTGTAGCCATCTCGCTCTTTGGAATGGAATCGGGTGCCGCGCTGGCCACCACGGTGGGTGTGCTGGTGGAGGTGCCGGTGATGTTGATGCTGGTGCGGATCGCCAACAATACCCGGAGCTGGTTTCCGCAGCCGTCAGCATGAGCTGTTTTTCGATTATCCTGCCACACTTACCGCCCCTGTGGGTAGAAGTCAATGAACCACTGGTAAAAAAGAGCCAAGCCGGTTTCAATGGGCGTGGAGGGTTGGTAATTGAATCTCTCCCGCAGCAGTGTGGTGTCGGCAAATGTGGCAGCCACATCGCCAGCCTGCATCTCGGTCATTTTCACCCGGGCCTTTTTGCCGGTGATCTGTTCAATTGCGGTCAGGAAGTCGAGTATCTTTACCGGAGAGGAGCAACCCATGTTGTAAATCGCGTGGGGAGGGTCACCCGAGGGTGGGACAGGGAGGATGTGCAGGAGTCCCTCCACCACATCACGGATATAAGTGAAATCGCGTTCCATCTCCCCATGGTTGAATAGCCGGATGGGTTCACCTTTCAGCACAGCCGACATGAAAAGGGAGGGAGCCATGTCGGGGCGCCCCCAGGGACCATAGACCGTGAAAAAACGAATGCCGGTGCAGGGAATCCGGTACAGGTGTGCGTAGGTATAGGCCATCAGCTCGTTGGCTTTCTTGGTGGCCGCATAGAGGCTAACAGGATGGTCTGTTGGGTCTGACTCCCTGTAGGGTATCTGCCTGTTCGCGCCATACACGCTGCTGGAGCTGGCATACAGCAGATGCTCAACAGAATGGTGCCGGCATGCTTCCAGCAGGTTCATGAATCCGGAGATGTTGGCATCAATGTAGGCATAGGGGTTTTCAAGGGAGTATCTGACTCCTGCCTGGGCAGCCAGGTGAATCACATGGGTGAACCGCTCTTGTTGAAAGAGTGCCGACAGCTTCTCCCGGTCGTTTAGATCCATTTTGACAAAGCGATAGGAGGGGTAGGTGCTGCTTTGTACTGCCTTGCCGGGCTCGATATGTTCTGCGGCAATCCCTGTTTCATTCAGGCGGGCGTACTTCAAACGCACGTCATAATAGTTGTTGATAAGATCGATTCCTACCACTGGAAATCCCTGCTGTAGCAAGGCCCGCACCACGTGAAAGCCGATGAATCCCGCAGCACCTGTAACCACTATTTTCATTTCTTGTTTCATAGGAGAATGACAATTGTATGGTCTCCGATCCGGTACTGCTCCTTGTCCTGAATAGCCGTCCGGATCTCTGAATCACGTTGAATTACTTTGGCCGGCAGCAGTAGGAGCTTCTTCTCTGCAGATGATCGCAGTATCTCCTCTTTCTCTACCTTGATGATATCTTTTCCGAGGTACACATCCATGTTCTCGGCACGGGAGATACGGTAGACCCAGAATTCGTCCACCCCGTGTTCCTCCGAAAGAGCCGTGGCTTTCTCACACAGTTCCCTCCATCCGAGATAGGGGTTGAGCTGCGGCATCGACCAGCCGGCAATGAAGATGGAAAGCAGAATACCCAGTGACATGCTGCGGATGGCTGCGACAACGCTGGTCTTTCTATAGAGCTGGTAGATTGTCGCCACTCCCGTGAGCGACAGAATCCCTGCACTGGCAAAGATGAGTGGAATTTCCAGGTAGTGCATCTCTTCGGAACCACTGAGCAGGATGACTGCCGGCAGCGAGAGGATCAATATGATGGCCGGTATTGCCAGGGAGAGTGCGATCCACCTGTTGCCACTGCGAAACTTCGGAAGCAGCAGAAGTGTGAGGCCGATGAGGAACGGGATCACCGGCAGGGAGTAAATGGCCAGTTTGGCACTGATTATCGACAGCAGGATGAGGGAGGAGAGCACGATGATGGCAAAAAACTGTTCCAGGTCGCTCCTGATTTTTTTTTGAAAAAGGGAGACGGCGAATATTCCGATGGAGAGGAGCGACCAGGGAGCCAGTACGTACCAGCTGCTGATGGCATAGTAGTAGAAAGGTTCTTTATGGTGGAAGGCATTGATGCCACGTCCCACCGTCTGCCGGAAAAGCAGGTTGTGGATATACTCCCTTCCACCCTCCAGGTAGACACCTGTAAACCAGATCAGGCATCCTGTGAGGAGGATTGCCAGGCTTTTCCAGCCCCAGTAACGGGGGAAATCCGAAAGCTTCTTTTTATATGCCAGAAAGGCCAGGGTCGAGACAAATGGAATCAGGATTCCCAGTGGCCCTTTGGAGAAGAGTGCCAGGAAGATGTACAGGGGAAACAGCAGGCTGTTGCGTTTCAGCTTTTCTCCCTGGTACATCTGATAAAAGGTGTAAAGCGACAACACGATGAACATGGTCATCAGCATATCCATCCGGACGATGATTCCCACACCGATAAAGAGTCCGGTGGTCATCAGCATCAGCGAGGTCGTTGTTTCGTCTGTACCCTGCTGACGCCGTATCCAGCGGGTCATGGTTGCGATGATGACCAGTGCGGGGATGATCGAGAGCAGGGCATAGTACCACATCCGGTGTGCTCCCAGTATCCTCTTTCCCGCCATCATCAGCCAGAAATGAAGGGGTGGCTTATCCGCATACAACTCCCCCTGGTTGGTGAAGGTGAAGATGTTGCCGTTCAGAAGCGCCTCATCCACGATGTTCAGGTAACGCAGCTCATTGGAGGGGGTGAAGTCGCGCATCAGCAGGATGGGCAACAGGGCGACAAACCAGATAAGAAAGAGGTGAGACTTCTTCATGATGAATGCTTGTTTTTCAGACCGATCATAATGTTGCGGCTGTAAGCAATAAACCCGAATGCCTGGCCTAATATCAGGACCGGATCAAGTCGGAACAGTGCGTAGGCGATGATCATGGTGGATCCGGAGAGGCTGATGATCCAAAAACCGAGTGGCAGTTCCGATTTATGATGTGCCGCAGAATAGATAAACTGATAGATAAACCGCAGGGAAAAAATCAACTGTCCTGCCGATCCGAACAGCAACAACCAGAGGGGTACATCCTTGTTATTGAAAAAAGTGTCGGTGAAACCGGCCGGATCACCCAGCATGATGCCTATGGCTGCCAGAGGGGTCAACAGCAGGATCGCACGGATCAATGCCGCGATTTTTTCCCATACTCCCTGCATCCGCAGGTTCCACAGGTAGATGTAGTAGGAGATGAACTGTCCCAGGATGATGGCGAAATCATCTCGCAGCACCCCGTAGATGAATAGCAGGTAGGATCCCAGTATGCTCAGGATCCAGAATGCCGGAGGTGAGAGGATCCTGCCGGCTTTCTCGGTAGCTATCCACTGGTAAAGGATGCGGGCGGAAAAGAAGATTTGCGCCAGAAACCCCACAGCAAATACCCAAATATTGACTGCCTGCATACCTTACCCGAGGTTGTGTTCGTTGATTTGGTAGTTGATTGCCCGTTTCTTCATCCATCGGTAGGCGAAGCAATCGATGAAAGGACCCGACAACCGGTTCCACAAGTGATATTTTGAGGTACCGGCGTTCCGGGGGTAGTGGCGTACAGGGATCTGTTTCACTCTCCCGTTCTGAAGCAGGATCAAGGCCGGCAGAAACCGATGCATTCCATTGAAGAACGGAATGCGTCTGGCGGCATCGGTATGCATCACTTTCAACGGGCAGCCTGTGTCTGATACCCCGTCGCCCGTCATCATGTTCCGGTAACTGTTGGCAATCTTCGATTGCAACTTCTTGAAGAATGAATCTTTTCGGTTGGTTCGGATGCCGGTGACGATTTCATAATCGGCGATCTCTTGCAACAACAGGTTGAAATCTTCCGGATCGGTCTGCAAATCTGCATCCATGTATCCGACATATTCAGAGCAGACATGGTCTATCCCTGCTTTCAGCGCAGCACTCAATCCGCCGTTGTTTTTAAGGTCCAGGTAGTAAAACGAATCGTTTCTGGAACAGACCTCCCGGATCCGTTGCAGGCTATTGTCATTTGATCCGTCGTTTATGAATAAAACAGCGGTAGGAAAAGCAGCGTGTGGCAAATATTGTCGTAGTTTGTCTTCGAGGGCATAGATGTTTTCCTCTTCATTGTAGACCGGGACCAAAATTGTGAAACGAAAAGATACTGTAGGGTTTTTCTTTTCCTCCATTTTGCTGATTTCAATTGTTGTCGCCAAAAGTAAAAAATAATGTAAACAATTACTGTTTTTTATCTGTGCAAATTTACTACTTTTTTTGGGCTCATTAGCTTCCGGGTGCATTCCTTTTGAACTATTTTTCAATTTTGAGTTCTTCCATTTATTGTGAGAGAATTTTGTTTCAGGAAAAACCTTCAACAACGTGGTGAAACATTATCATAAAGAATTAAATTTGCGGCAAATGAATAATTCAAGTTTTCATAAACAACCTTGTGAAAATGGCCGGGTTTTGATCCTGTCGCTGCTGGTGTTTCTCTGCCATCATTCTGATTGCGGGAGGAGCCGTTTTTGTGACATTTGTACTGCCTTTTCTGTTCGGATTGAAATAGCAGGGAGGTATTCCGTATTGCGGAGCGCATGTAAAAAAATGTCGGACCAATGATTTATCAGTCCGACATCCTTTTTGTGTTGTAGCAAGTTATTGATTTAGAGTTATTTATGTTGTCTTGCCAGGATTCGAACCTGGACAAACAGGACCAGAATCTGTTGTGCTACCATTACACCACAAGACAGTTTCGGACTGCAAAAATAGTTATTTTTACGAAAATAAAAAAATAACGCCTAATGTTTTATCTCTTCCGGTGCCAAAACCACCATTTTTTCTCGGTAATGTGTGAGTAGCGATGCGTAAACAGGGTGTTGCCGTAATATCCTTGCATTGCCTACCAGGAAGAGCTGCTGCCTGGCCCGCGTAAGAGCCACATTCAGCTTACGGTCCACAGTACCCTCCTGGTTGAGGTTGCAAAGGAACTGCATCTGATAGGGTCTGTTTACGCAGAAAGAGAGGAGGATCAGGTCTCGCTGACTTCCCTGGAAACGCTCCACGGTGTCGATCATAAGCTCCTCCATGCCGGGAAAAGCAACTGCCGCCAGGTGATGGCGGATCAGTGCGATCTGATTCCGATAGGGGGCGATGATGCCAACGTGCTGTGGATCAAATGTTCTTTCGTTGGACAGGTAAAGTGCGCGGATCGATTGCAACAGTTGTACGATGATCATCGCTTCCGGTTCACTTGTCTTGTCCGTAGAATCATTATGTGGCAGCTTCTCCGTGGAGATAAATGCGGTACGCCGTGTAGCAGCGAGATGTTGCAGAAGGTCATCTTTCCCGGGTGTCAGCTGCCAGCGTTCCGACTGCCATGCTGCTACGGGGAACAGGTTCCCTGAGTAAAAGTGACCTGCAGGGAAGGCGGCGATCTCCTCGTGCATCCTTCCCTGACGGGTGAGTTGTGTGGTGGCATGATCCCATCCCTGATTGGTGCAACGGCGGATCAGCCGCTCGAAAAGCGAATTGCGGCAGTCGGTGATGCCTACCTCCTGCAGCGGCGCCTCTTCAATCCTGGAGTGAGACGGTTGTTGCAGGACGATGGTGGGGAGCTGGTTGTGGTCGCCGATCAGGATGAACTTATCGAAACGCGGCAGGAGACCGATGAGCTGAGGTTCGGGGATTTGGGAGGCTTCATCCACCAGTGCCAGATGAAAATGTTTCAGGTTGAAGAGCTCCATCCGTCCCTGAATGGAGGCCAGCGTGGCCACATAGATACGGGTCTCCTCCATTTCCCTGCGCAGTGACTCTCTGTTGGGTGCCCGCTCCGCCACCTTTTGCAGCAGCCGGGGACGGTAGGGAGGGGCACAGGAGAGCTCTGTACCCACGCGGATATAGCTATCACACGCTCCATCGCTGCATCCCAGAGCAGCATGGATCGCTTCACACAATTCATCCACCGCCCGGTTGGTGTAGGCAAGGATCAGGATGTTGCACTCCGGTCGCTGATGATACTCCTCGATGAGCCGCCGTGCGAAGAGTGATGTCTTACCCGTACCCGGGGGACCCACGATCAGGAAGTACTCCTCAGCCTCTACAGCCTGGCGGGTGATGTTTTCGGGATAGGGTAGCATTGGCTCTTCACGCACGGATGGGTTGCGGGGTGGACGTAGCCCCAGCAGCAGTTTTTTCTTCGAGGGGGATGCACCAAGGAATGCGTAAAGGCTGCGGTACATGTAGTTGAGGGAGCTGTCGATGCTGTCGTGTTCAATTGCCCAAAACCGGTTGTCGTTGAAGTAGTGCCGGTTGCGCTGTTTGTAACGGAAACGTACTTCTACAGTCTCACTGCTGATGTGTGCCAGTGTTCCTTTCAGTATCTGGCGGTTCAGTACTGTATCGCGCTCGTTGCTGCGTGGGTAGACGATGCAGATCTCACCCTCACGGAAGTTGGCTATATCCTGGCTTTGACCATTACGGGCAAAGAGGATGGTCATATCGCGACCTATGTCATCGATCTCACGGATGGTGAGGTCCTGTAAGACATCGAGTGCGGCAGCCCGTTCGTTGAAGTCGCTGTTCCAAAGCGATGCCAGTCCGGTGGGAGTCTCATAGGCTATGTCACCAATCTTCTGGAGGTATAGCTCACGGGCAACAAATCGTATAAAACGGTAAAAATAGGCTTTCTCCAGTGCACTGCACCGCTCCAGTAGCTCACGCATCTCCATCACCCGGGTGCGGTAGAACGCCGGCACCTTTTCTGTCTCGGCAGCCGTTGCAAAGAGTCCGTTGAACAACGCCTCCACCGTCTGGTTGTCTCCCCTGATCAGTGCCTGTTCCTGGGCGATGATCCGGTTGCGCATCTCAATGATCTGCCGCTCCAGATCCTGCCACACCGCAGCAAACCGCAGGTTTGTCCCCGGTTGCTTACCGGCAGAATAGAGGATCGCAGCATCGATTTTGCGCTTATCCAGGTTGAAGACACTTTCTATCATCATCCGGTATACCGCTGTCTGTACCTCATGGTTAAGGGCGATCTTACCGTTGTTGCCAGGGGGGTAGGGCAGTCTCCCAGACTTCAGTTCCACAATTTTGGCCTCTCTGTTGCCAGGCAGGAGATGGAGCAAATCAAGCCGTCCCTGAAAGCCATACTTCTCACTGAAGAAAGAGGGTTCCAGTGTACAGTGATGCAGGTCGATGCCCAGTTGCGGAAAATCGTCGCACACCACCCGCCGGATATTCTCGAACTGGCTTCTTGCTTTCAGCATGAACTCCCTGAAATCGGCATTCGATTGGATATCTTCACAACTGGTGTATTCGAAAGGAGACTGTTTGAAAGAGTGAAGGAAGACCTCATCGAAAGAGAGCTGCTCCGGGTCTGTTGCGAAAACCAGTTCATCAAGGAAGAAGTTGGCCAGGTTACCCAGCAGCAGGTAGGAGCGGTTCTCCTTTTCGCTGAACTTGTAGCGGAAGTAGTGGCAGGGTGTGACGGCATAATCCTGGAAACATTCGGCAAGAGCGGAGGCATCTACGAGATAGTCCGGCTCCAGTACGATCAGGCGGGGAATGAAAATTCCTTCACGGTCGGTTTTGCAGTCGATCAGGTTGAGCTGCACACCCTCCTGAAACAACGCGATGTCCATTTCTCTGGGATCATCTGCCGGTGTGGGAGTGTAACGCACCAATATATCTGTACCGGGTGGATCTTCGCAACTGCATAGCAGCTCACACCGTTCAGGATCACAGCGTAACAGCTGCACCCGTAAGGTACCGGATTGGGGGGCCGGATCATGCCTCTCTTCTTCTACCTCCTCTGGGCACGGGATCCCATTGGCATATTCCAGCAAAGCATATATTGCCATTTCCCCAGATCGGTATAGTTCCATGGCTGACCTCTGAACAGGCTGATGACGCAGCTCTTTTTCTCCTGCCCGGAAGTGTTGCAGCTGCCATTCAAGCTTATGTGGGAGTTGCAGTTTCTGGGAAATAAACACCAGTCGCGAAAAGAGATTGGAGAACTGTAGCGACTCATCCTGTGTCAGCTCCCTGCAGATTCGTTCCAGAATTTTTTTCAGTTGTGCTACTTTCTTCACGACATCCGAGTGCGATGCTGAGAGCGCTTTGATCTCATCTATATAGGATTGGGTATCGATCATGAAAAAAGATGAATGATTTCAGGGAGGAAGATGATCATGCCGGCTACCAATGCTGCAATCGCCATAATAAGTACTGCTGCGGCAGAGAGATCTTTTGCTTTTTTGATGGTAGGATCTGTCTCTTTTTTGCTGGTATAGTCCGATAGATGCTCAAGTGCACTGTTCATCGCTTCCATTGCCACTACTCCCCCAATTAGCAGGATCAGGACGAGCCACTCCACTGTCGAAATGTGAAATATCAGCCCCAGCAGTAAGGCTGCTATAGCCGCGACCGAATGAATCACCGCATTGGGTGTTTCCCGAAAAAGGGTCTTGATACCCTCAAACGCGTATATAAAGGAATGGATCCTGTTTTTTTTATATTCCATTGATATGCTAAGTGATGATAATCTGTGTGATGTGAATCCTTTTCCTGTCACGTCTCTGCATCTCCGGATTCCGGATATCAAAAGTACGAAATATTTCCAAAACATTTTTATCTTTGTGAAACAGGAATCACGCCCGAAAATCGATCACATGATGTCTGACCATTGTCCCCTCTGCGGAAAGGAAAAAAAAGGAGAAGCACTTTTTTGCGAGGCCTGTACGAAGAAGCTTCGTACCGAATATGAGTTGGTGCTGCCGCAACCGTTGCTGCATCAACCTTTACCATCTACAGAGAGACCTACAGATGTGGATGTTGATTCGTTCATCGGAGCGGTGTCCACGCAAGCACCTGAGGAAATGCCATCTGAAGAATCAACAGATGCAACGGGAGAGGAGACCAAGAGGCCTTTCGCTGCTTCAGATACCGCTGTAGCAGGGGCGACAGGAACCGGCAGCCGAAAAACTGGCCGCCGTGGGGTATCGATTGCAACATCGATCCTGTTGTTATTGCTTCTCTTTTTCCTCTACAACGAACTGATCAGGAAAGGCAACCTGGAACGAAGCGGCTGGGATACAGCGGTCAAATCAAACAGTGTGCCGGGCTACCTGGATTACATTGAGAGCCATCCTGACGGAGCTCATTTTGCCGATGCACAGGCAGCCCTGATGCGACTGAAAGCAGAAGAAGCCAATCGGTGGGAGGTGTTGAAACAGAGCGACCGGGTTACCGAGTTGCGCGATTTTTTGCTGCAGTTCCCGGAAAGTCATTATGCTCCACTTGTGAGAAGACGGCTCGACTCGCTTACCTGGATGGGGACACTTCACTCCAACACCGCAACTGCCTACTCCGACTATTTGATGATGGTTGAAAGCGGTGATTTCAATGGCGATTACCTGGCAGAGGCGGAGTCGCGTTACCGGATGCTCTTCCAGTCCTATCCGGTAGATCAGCACACCCTGGACAGCATCCGTATCGTTGTAAACGGTTTCTGCTCAGCCATAAGTTTACTGGATCATTCCGACCTGGAGCAATGGTTGGCTCCGCGTGTTGAACGGTACTTTTTCAAGGGTCCCCTGGCCCGTGAGCGTTTGCTGGGTGACTTACTGGTCGCTGCGGCACAGTCCAATGAACCTCAGATCATCTACACTCCCGATCTGGAGGGGATCCAATATGAAAAAACCATGGAAGATCATTACCGGGTTAATCTGCCGATTGTCAAGTCCCGCAACGGTGCGGGTATCAGGGATCAATTACCGGGCTACATCTTTCATCTGGAGCTGAATCCACATTTTCAGATTACCTCTGTTTATGAAACCAAACCCTATCCCGGTGCCCCTTGAGAGGGATGCAGGGAAAAAAAGGCCGTTTGCCAACAAGTAAACCAAAACAGGAACCATTTGTTTACTGAGTAACTATGCAGTTTCAACTTACATCTGAATATCAGCCCACGGGTGATCAGCCCGAAGCTATCAAGGCACTGGTGGAGGGACTCCGCGACAAAGTGCCTTACCAGACTTTGCTGGGGGTGACCGGCTCCGGCAAGACATTCACCATCGCCAACGTGATTGCACAGGTGAACAAGCCTACGCTGGTGCTGAGCCACAACAAGACATTGGCGGCACAGCTCTACAGCGAGTTCAAGAGCTTTTTTCCCCATAACGCTGTGGAATATTTTGTCTCCTACTACGATTACTATCAGCCCGAAGCTTATATCCCCACCACCGACACCTACATTGAAAAAGACCTCTCCATCAACGACGAGATAGAGAAGTTACGGCTGGCTGCTACCTCCTCGCTACTTTCGGGCCGGAACGATGTGATCGTGGTCTCCTCGGTCTCCTGCCTCTATGGCATTGGTAACCCCGAGGACTTCAACAAGACCACCATCGAGATCAGTGTGGGGCAGGTAATCGAGCGGGACCAACTCCTGCGGTTGCTGGTCAACAGTCTCTACTCCCGCAATGAAACAGCCGATTTCAACCGGGGCAACTTCCGGGTGAAAGGCGATACGGTGGATGTCTTCCTGGCTTACCATGATTATATCATTCGTATTATCTTCTGGGGAGATGAGATTGAAAGCATTGAGTCGGTGGACCCGCTTACCGGTGTTACCATGGAGCGACTCGACAGTTACCGCATCTTTCCGGCCAACCTCTTCGTCACCACACAGGAAAGGATCAACCGTGCGGTGGATGAGATACAGCTCGACCTGGGCAAGCAGGTGGAGTTCTTTCAGGAGATCGGCAAGCCATATGAAGCAAAACGCCTTTACGAGCGGGTGACCTACGACCTGGAGATGATCAAGGAGATCGGTTACTGCTCCGGTATCGAGAACTACTCCCGCTACTTCGACGGACGTGAGCCTGGCACGCGACCTTTCTGTCTGCTGGATTTCTTCCCGGAGGATTACCTCACCGTGATCGATGAGAGCCACGTCACCATCCCCCAGATACGGGCTATGTATGGTGGCGACCACTCACGCAAGCAGAACCTGGTGGAATATGGCTTCCGTTTGCCGGCGGCCATCGACAACCGCCCGCTCCGCTTCGAGGAGTTCGAGGCGCTTACTCCCAAGATCATCTTCGTGAGCGCCACACCTGCCGATTACGAGCTCGAGAAGTCAGAAGGGATCGTAGTGGATCAGCTGATCCGCCCCACCGGCCTCCTCGACCCACCCATTGAGGTACGACCCAGCCTCAACCAGATCGATGACCTGATGGAGGAGATTCAGCAACGGGTGGAACGGGATGAACGGGTGCTGGTCACCACCCTCACCAAGCGGATGGCCGAAGAGCTGACCGAATACCTGGCGGGACACAACATCCGCTGCAACTACATCCACTCCGACGTGGAGACACTCGAGCGGGTGAAGATCATGGAAGAGTTGCGAGGTGGCCTTTTTGATGTATTGATCGGTGTCAACCTGCTGCGTGAGGGGCTTGATCTGCCCGAAGTATCGCTTGTTGCCGTGCTCGATGCCGATAAGGAGGGGTTCCTCCGTTCGCACCGTTCACTGACGCAGACCGCCGGCAGGGCAGCACGCAACGTGAACGGCAGGGTGATCTTCTATGCCGACAAGATCACCGAGAGCATGCAGAAGACGATCGACGAGACCAACCGGCGTCGTGAGAAACAGATGAAATACAACGAAGAGCATGGCATCACTCCCCGTCAGATCAAGCGGGCACTCTCGTCGGCATTGAGCAAGGAGTACACCGCAACAGCCGAGGCCAGGGCCTACGTGGAACCGGACTACTCCTCCCTGGCTGCCGAACCGCTGGCGGAGCTTGCAACCACCGATGACCTGAAGGCTAAGATCGAGCAGACCCGCAAGGCAATGTTGGCTGCAGCCAAGAAACTGGAGTTCCTGGAGGCAGCCCAGCTGCGCGACCAACTGGTGAT
>JAHDQF010000040.1 GCA_018433945.1 Proteiniphilum sp.
AAGACAGCGGTATCGTTTTCTGCTGCATGTTGAGTAACTTTATTACTCAAAAAAATGGTTGTCAAGAAAATGGCTGGAATGTTTATGAATTTCTGATTTAACGCATCTTGATTTCAAGAGAACATTATTGAAGCGGGTATTTTTTTACAATGGAAAAGCAAAGGGCCAAAAGCAGAAATCGAAACGATTTTTTCATGACAGGGGTTAGGGATGGTTAATTGGCTGAGGAATGGTGAAGAAAAAGCTGCACTTTTTTGATTCTGAAGGGAGGTCTAATTGTGCCAGCCCTCTGAAGGATCACTATTGAGGAATCCGGTATTGGGACTTTCAATTCAACCCCGGATTCCTCTGTGAACAATCGACCTTCGGAGCAGAAACAGATCCTTCGGGCGATGGAACAGCCTCAGGATGACAGGGCAAGATTCTTCGGCCATGTAGACGGCCTGAGAATGGCACCCTCAAGTCTTTTATCGCCTGCGGCTCCTCAGGATGGCAAAACCTTATTTGAGGAGCTTCACCAGTTTCTGCATCCAGCCGGACTTCATCTTCTCCATCATCCAGTCCTCGGCGATCATCTTGTTGATCTGAGGTTCCCCCCAAATAATGGACACAGATTCAGGCCCGCAATCTCTGTTTTTCGTACGATTCCGGGGATTTATATCCTATCCCCGAATGAAGACGCTTTCTGTTGTAAAAAATCTCTATATATCTGAACAGATCCGTCTTTGCCTCTTCCCTCGTCCTGTATTTCTTCCTTCCGTAAACGCACTCCGTCTTCATGGTCCCGAAGAAGCTTTCCATTGGCGCGTTGTCCCAGCAGTTCCCTTTTCTGCTCATGGAGCCTATTATTCCGCTGTTCCACAGTTTCGTCTGGTACATGTGGCTGGTGTACTGGCTGCCCCTGTCGGAGTGCAGGATCAGTCCCTTGCCGGGGGTTCTTTTCTCAAGAGCACGATCCAGTGCCTTCACTACAAGGTCCGTGTTTATACGGTCGCTCGCTGCCCATCCTACGATATTCCTGGAGTACAGGTCCATTATGGCCGCTACGTACAGCCACCCTTCTTCCGTGGCGCAATACGTGATGTCTGAGACCCACTTCCTGTTCGGTTCATGGACCTTGAACTTCCGGTCCAGGCGGTTCGGCAGTACGGGGTTGCCGTGGTTCGAGTCCGTTGTGGCTATCCATTTCCGCTTCTGTTTCCCATAGATGCCTTCTTCGTGCATGAGCTTCTCAAGGCGGTGTTTCCCGCATTTGATTCCTTCGTTGCGCAGCACCCGGAGGATCCTGGGACTCCCGTAGCTTCTCCGGCTCTCTTCGTGGATCTGACGGACCTTCTCCACAAGTTTTTCCCTTTTCAAATTCCGCTCTTCCCTTGAAGGGGCATTCTTTATCCAGCCGTAGTAGCCGCTCCGGGATATTTCCAGTATACGGCACATCTCCTCCACGGGGTATTTCCCCCCGTGATCCCGTACAACCTCGTACTTCAGCGACTCTGAGGTTCTTTCGAGAAGATGGCCAAGGCTTTTTTTAGGATGTCACGCTCACGTCTGGTTACGGCAAGTTCATCGCGGAGTGCCTTGTTTTCTTCTTCCGGGGTGAGGACCTTGCCTCCGGCTTGAGCGAAGGCCACGGCTCCCACTTCTTTTTTCTCCCGTTTTCTCCAGGCGGCGATGAGATTGGGCCGTATCCCAAGGTCTTCAGCAACCTTGATGGGGGGTCTTCCTTCCGCTACCAGGCGGAGTACTTCCTTCTTGAATTCAGGGTCGTAATTTCGATGTCTTTCTCCCTTTTCCATGTGAGGCACCTCCAGTGAGATTATTCTCATTGTCGGGCCTTTATGTGTGTCCGTCAATTCCGGGGAAGGTCACACCCCGGATTCTTCAGGCCTTCGGCCCTCAGAATGACAATTCCGGTGTCGTCCTGAGCAACGCGAAGGACCTGGCTTTGCCTGTCATTCTGAGCGCCGGCGAAGAATCTGATTTTGCTTTTGAAAATTCTTACCCCGGATTCTTCAGGCCTGCGGCCTTCAGAATGACACCCCCAGATCCTTCGGCGATGAAGCCGCCTCAGGATGACAGGGGCGCCAAGCCCTTTCCTGACAGAAAACCGTCTTTACGCAATTCACTTTTCAGGCATCGGGAAATCCT
>JAHDQF010000001.1 GCA_018433945.1 Proteiniphilum sp.
ATTAACAAGAAATCTGCATATGCGCTAAACAACTTTAGCTTTTACGCTACTGCGGAAATTAGTACAACTATCCAACCATATACTGAACAAGGAGATAAAGGGACTTGAACCGGAGCTGAAAGCGCAATTCTATTCCTACCCATGGAATGGAAACATCCAGGAATTGAAAAGTATGATCTTGAAAGCCGTGTTGTTGACCGAGAGTGGTCGAATTCCTGCAACGCTTGCTTCGGAGTTATTTGGCAAAGAAGGGCCCAGAAAAGAAGAAAAATACCCGTCAATCAGTTCCATCCAGAAACTACGGAAAGAGAATTATGAAAAGGAGAAAATTATCGAAGCACTGGCGTTCGCAAAAGGGAACAAGACTATGGCTGCCTCCATCCTTCACATTGACAGGAAAACACTCTATAACAAAATGAAGTTGTACAAGATATCAACCTAAATGGTGCAAGGGTGCACGTTCTCGCCATGAAACAAAAAGAAGCATCGAAAATGGGGGCCGTCGTAGCATCCTATCGCCGTCACCTCCTGCTGGAGAAAGGCCTTTCATCTCACACCGTTGAGGCTTACATGGGAGACCTGCAGAAACTGACCGCGTTTATTGCTGAGCAGCAACTTAGTTACCTTTCAGTTGAGCCACATCACCTGGAGGTATTTTTGGCTGAACTCCACGACTCCGGAATTGCGCCCCGTTCAGTTGCCCGCATCATTTCGGGAATGAAATCTTTCTTTCGCTTTTTGCTGATGGATCACTACCGTGAGGATAATCCGGCGGAGTTGATGGAGACCCCCAAGATTGGATTGAAGCTTCCTGTTGTGCTCACAGTGGAAGAAATTGACAAGCTTCTGGCGGTCATTGATCTCTCTACAGCTGAGGGCACCCGAAATTATGCCATTATTGAAACACTTTACAGCTGTGGACTGAGGATCTCGGAACTGACCAATCTGCGCTTCACGGATCTCTATCCCGATGAAGGCTTCATCCGGGTGGAGGGGAAAGGGAGTAAACAGCGACTTGTACCCATCTCTGAAACAGCATTGCAGAAGATTCGCAACTGGCTGCCATACCGCAACCAGATCGCCATTCAAAAAGGTCATGAGGAGATTCTCTTTGTCAGCTCACGTGGAAAAGCCATTTCGCGGATCACTGTTTTTTACTATCTGAAGCAATATGCCGAGATGGCCGGATTGAAAAAAACAATCAGTCCCCATGTGTTGAGGCACTCTTTTGCGACACATCTGCTGGAGAGAGGTGCAAATATCCGTGTCATCCAGGAGATGCTGGGACATGAGAAGATCACCACCACAGAGATCTACACCCATCTGGACCGGAACTTCCTGCGACAGGAGATTATCGAACATCATCCACGGAACAAAAGATAACGTTCGTAGGTTGGTAGGTTCGTAGCTAAATGCTGAGCGCTAAAATATCCCGGAAAAATAAGCACTGCTCCAAGATTATTTCCTATATTTGCTCAAAAAAAGATAGCATCATGAAATTTGTAGTATCAAGCGCAACACTGTTGAATCATCTGCAGGCAATCAGCAGGGTTATCAATTCCAAGAATGCCCTGCCTATACTGGATTGTTTTCTCCTGGACCTGAAAGGAAACATGCTCTCACTAGCGGCAGCCGACAGTGAGACACGGCTGGAGACAACCTTGGAGGTGAGTAGCGCTGAAGGAGAAGGAACCCTGGCCATCAGTGCACGCAACCTGTTGGATCCTCTGCGTGAGTTGCCCGATCAGCCGTTGACCATCGATGTCAACGATGAAACGCTGGAGGTGTTCATCTATTACCACAACGGGAAGTACAATTTTGTGGGGTTGAAAGGGGATGAATATCCCGAACCGAAGCCACTGAAAGATGATTCCATGACGCTTGTGCTGGAGGCTGATACCCTTTTTTCAGGAATCAACCGCACTGTTTTTGCCACAGCAGATGATGAGCTGCGTCCTGTGATGAACGGCATCTACTTCGATATTACTGCTGAGGATGTGACTTTTGTTGCATCCGACGGGCACAAACTGGCGCGCCTTACTACCACCGAGGCAAAAGGTGAGGGACGTTCCTCCTTTATCCTGCCCAAGAAACCGGCTAACCTGCTCAAAGCACTCCTGCCCAGGGAGAGTGGGAAGGTGGAGATCCGCTTCGATGAGAACAATGCTTACATCACCATGAGCGACTACAGGATGGTCTGCCGCTTCGTGGAGGGACGTTACCCCAACTACAATTCGGTCATACCGAAAAACAATTCGAACAACATTACACTGGACCGGTTGGCATTGCTCAATGCACTCAAGCGGGTGGCTGTCTTCTCCAACCCGGCCGTTAGCCTGGTAAAGTTACAGCTCTCCGAAGATAAGATCGTGGTCTCGGCTCAGGATATCGACTTCCTTACAGCCGCTGAGGAGATGATCCCCTGCAGTTACGAGGGAACCGTGATGAACATCGGCTTCAAGGCAGCTTTCCTGATTGACATCCTCAACAACATCCCCTCTGCCGACGTGCGGATTGAGCTCTCTGATCCCTCTCGCGCCGGCCTGATTCTTCCAGTGGAGCAAGAGGAGAATGAAGATATGTTGACATTGCTGATGCCGATGATGTTGAACGACTAAACAGGTGATCATGCAGTTAAACCTCAAGAACCCACTCGTCTTCTTCGATCTGGAAACAACCGGCATCAACATCACCCACGATCGAATCGTGGAGATCTCTTTCCTGAAAGTATATCCCAACGGAAAAGAGGAGATCAAATCGCGCCGTATCAACCCCGAAATGCCCATTCCGCCTCAGGCTACCGCCATCCACGGCATCACCGATGAGGATGTAAAAGATTGTCCCACATTCAAACAGGTGGCACGATCACTCGCTGATCAGCTGGAAGGGTGCGATCTGGCAGGTTTCAACTCCAGTCGCTTCGACGTACCGATGTTGGCTGAGGAGTTCCTCCGGGCTGGCGTTGATTTTGACATGAGCAAACGCAAATTCGTGGATGTCCAGATCATTTTTCACAAGAAAGAGCAACGAACACTTGAGGCGGCTTACGCTTTCTACTGTAATAAGCAGTTGGAAGACGCCCATTCGGCTGAAGCGGATACCCGTGCCACCTATGAGGTGCTTAAATCGCAACTGGACAGATACCCCGACCTGATAAACGATGTGGAGGCGCTATCTAAAGAGTATTCCAGTTTCAACAACAATGTTGACTTTGCCGGAAGGATTATTTACAACGATCAGGGAGTTGAAGTATTTAATTTCGGCAAACACAGAGGGAAGCCGGTTGTGGAGGTTTTGGCTAAAGAGCCAAGCTACTACTCCTGGATGATGGATGGCGATTTCCCGCTCAACACCAAGCAGGTACTCACAAAGATACGGTTAAGAGAATTTAAGGGTTAAAAGTTCTTCCATGCCGCGTTTTTTTATTACCCTCTCCTATAACGGCAGCAACTATGTGGGTTGGCAGATACAACCTAACGGTACCAGTGTGCAGCAGGTGCTACAGGAATCACTCTCAGTCATCCTGCGCAGGGAGACGGTGATTACCGGTGCCGGCAGAACCGACGCGGGTGTCCATGCCCGAAAGATGGTTGCTCATTTCGACTGGGAGAAAGATCCTTTCAATGATACGGATCTGGTGCACAAACTGAATAACTTCCTGCCACGGGATATTGCCATTCAGGAGATCCGGCCTGTAATTGCCGATGCACATGCACGTTTCAGTGCTCTTTCGCGCACCTATAGCTACCACCTTCATACCCGCAAGGATCCCTTCTTGTATAAGCTATCCCATAGGATTTACTTTAACCCCGATCTGGAAAAGATGAACTGGCTGTGCGAGGTGTTGAAAGAATATGATGATTTCACCAGTTTCAGCAAATTGCATACCGATGTGAAGACCAATATCTGCAGAATCGAAAATGCAGAATGGAAGCGGAGCGGAGATCGCTATATCTTCACCATTACTGCCGATCGTTTTCTACGCAATATGGTGCGGGCGATCACCGGCACATTGCTGGAAGCGGGGCGAGGCCGGCTAAACGAGCAAGGCTTCCGCCGGATCATCGAGGCACGGGACCGCAACGTGGCGGGTGATTCGGTGCCGGGGCATGCCCTCTTCCTGGAAGATGTGGCATACCCCGATGAGATATGGCTGTAGAACAGCATCAGCCAATTGATGAGATAGCTTGTGATACCAACTCTCCATCGCAGATGGCGGGGGAGGGTAGTGTTGCTCTGTCAATCGTTCATCGAAATCAAGAATTCCTCGTTGCTGGAGGTTCGTCTCAGGCGGTTCAACAAAAACTCCATTGCTTCCACCGAGTTCATATCGGAGAGGAAGTTGCGAAGCACCCACATCCGGTTGAGCGTCTCCTCCGAGAGCAGCAGATCGTCGCGACGCGTGCTGGAGGCGATGATATCGACAGAGGGGAAGATCCGCTTGTTGGAGAGCTTGCGGTCGAGTTGTAGCTCCATGTTGCCGGTACCTTTGAACTCCTCGAAGATCACATCATCCATCTTGGAGCCAGTATCGGTGAGTGCCGTGGCGATAATGGTGAGAGAGCCGCCATGCTCAATGTTGCGTGCAGCACCGAAGAAACGCTTGGGTTTGTGCAGTGCGTTGGCGTCGACACCTCCTGAGAGCACCTTACCCGATGCAGGCTGCACGGTGTTGTAGGCACGTGCCAGACGGGTGATCGAGTCGAGCAGGATCACCACATCATGACCGCACTCCACAAGCCTGCGTGCCTTGTTCAGCACGATCTCGGCAATCTTCACGTGGCGGTCAGCCGGCTCATCGAACGTGGAGGCGATCACTTCGGCGTTCACGCTCCGCTCCATGTCGGTCACCTCCTCGGGGCGCTCATCAATGAGCAGGATGATCATATAGACTTCCGGATGGTTGTCGGCGATGGCGTTGGCAATATCCTTGAGCAGCATCGTCTTACCGGTCTTGGGTTGTGCCACGATCAGACCACGCTGTCCTTTGCCGATGGGAGAGAACATATCCACCACGCGGCAGGATAGGTTGTCGTTGTGCCCCTTGGTGAGGTTGAATTTTTCATTGGGGAAGAGCGGCTTCAAATGATCGAACGGAACCCGATCACGCACATCATCCGGTTTGCGGCCATTGATGTTGTCCACTTTCACCAGCGGGAAAAATTTCTCTCCCTCCTTTGGAGGACGGATGGGACCTTCTACCACATCACCTGTCATCAGACCGAAAAGGCGGATCTGTGATTGAGACACATAGATGTCATCGGGTGAGGACATATAGTTGTAATCGGAAGAACGGAGGAACCCATAGCCGTCAGGCATGATCTCCAGTACACCTGTGGCAGTGAGGATACCGTCAAAGTCGTATGCAGGCTCTTTTTCTTTCTGCTGTTCTCTTTGCTGTTGCGATTGACCCTGATTATGTCCTTTAGCCTGGGGGCCCTGTTGCCTGGGTTGAAGAGGTGATGGAGCAATCAGGTCCTGCAGCGACATTTTACCGCCAACGGGGGGTGCCTCTTTTGCATCGGGAGTAGTGACCTCTACCGTAGGATCTTCAGCTACTACGGGGGGGAGCGTCACCGGTGCGGGGGTACTCTTTTTCTCCTCGTTCCGGTGTTTGGAAGATCGAAAGACCAGTTGGGTTGGCTTTTCAGAAGCTTTTGCCTGTGGAGGAGTTACAGTTTCCTCTTTCTTTTCTGTGTTCTCAACCGCTGTGGTTGGTTTAACCTGATTTTTGGCTTCCACCCCGGTGGATGCTTCGTTCTGACCATTCGCAACAGAATCGCCATTCAATTTGGGTTCTTCAACCTTCTTAAGGGCGACCTCTTCTTTCTTGATCAACCTCGGTTTATCATTCTGAGCCGGCTTTTCAACTATTGGGGAATGTTCTACCTGAGCCGGCTTTTCAACTATTGAGGAATGTTCTACAGCCTGTTCTACAGCCTTTGACTGCACCTTCTGTTCAGCCTGTTTGGGTTGTGTGGCTGACGATTCCTGAGAGGATTTTCGCTTTTTCCGGGGTGAGGAACTTTTGGCGACTGCGTCGTTCTTCCTGTCAGTAGATAGGTTCGTCTGGGTTCGGCTGCTATCGGAACGTCTCTTTCCGCTGTTGCTCTGTCTGGGGCCCGGATCAGGACCCAATTTCTTGGTTTCGGCAACCGCCTGTTCGTCGAGGATCTTGTAGATCAACTCCTCTTTTTTATATGCGTCAGGACGTCTGATGCCCATCTCTTTGGCAAGTACACGCAATTCGGTGGTGAGCTTTTCATTTAGCTCAATGATATTATAAGCCATTTGGATTAAAAAAAATCGTTACGTTTTTTGTTTGAAATATTGTTAAGAATGGTGTCAGATTTGCATAACGGATGCGGATGATCCATTTTTTCCTTTAGCAAAACGACCGGATATATATACAAATTGAAATAAAAGCAAATGAATAACAGTAGTGAGTCAATGTACTCTTGAAGATTCTGTTGCAAAGGTAATCTTTTTTTTGATAATCAATATCGTTTGTCCTGTTTTTTTTTTACTGTGGGGTACACATCATGAGCGGGAAAAAGCATCTCTTTCTGATCTTTGAATGTTATGTGATGACTTTGTCGATCACATCTCATTCATATTGATCTGGTTGAGTGTGTTCAATCGTCTGGCAATCTCATCCTTGTACAACAGTGATCTCCTCCGCTCGAGTGAATTTGGAGCGGTGGATTCAATAAAAAGTTCATTGGCGCGTGTGGCCCACTCATAGGACTGCTGCATCTCATCCAGCATCTCATAGGCCAAAGCAATGTTGTTTGCTGCTTTTGCACGGTCAATTTTTTTGGAGCTCCTGTTATAGAAAGCCTCCCATTTCTCTATGGCGTGAAGCCAGTCGGCCGTTTTGGCATAAGCCTCACCTTCTCTCATCAACGAGGAGGGCAGTGTGTAATACCACCTGTCCTGCATCTCCCAGTGCGGGGCAAAGACATAGGTCATTTTTTCAGCGGCACGGACAGCCAACTGTTTCATAGCCTCCTCTCGCGAAGGAAGCATCAACTCAGCATAAGCCCTCTCATCCTGGATGTCAAACCCTTCCCATTTCAGGCTGTCGGTGTAATGAACCGCAGGTATCTTTCCCTCCAAGGTGGGGAGATAAACTCTTATCAGCGACTGGATCCTGCCGGTCATCTCACCATAGCTGTATCCCTGTTGGCGGAAATTTTCCCTGATGTGGGTTTCAAGGATCAGTTTGTCTAGCGAGACAACGGCTTGGGCCCCGGTCGTTCTTCTAATCTCGTTCATTCCGTCAGGTGTCAATGGCTCTTCACTGAAAAAATCGTTGTCTTTGCGCAGCCCTTCGGTTACATAATGTACCTCGTGAAAGTAATCCTCCTCTTCCAGAAACTGCGCCAATGCCTCTGTATAGAAGATTGCAATGCTGTCGCATGATGCCTTTGCCTTTTCACTTGTCGAATGCCCGATAGGCTGAATGGTATGGCCCACATCATCGGGTTGTGTGACCACATTGTTGACGATGGCTATTGAGAGCACATCTGACGGGAGCGTTACTTGTGCGGGCTCCCTTGTTTCCACGGTTAGGAACGTGATTCCCGCACAGCCGGCCAGCAGCATGAAAGAAGAGAGAGCTAAAATAAGTTTGATAGGCTTCATATGTGCTTAAAATTGTTCACCTGATCTGTTCTTCAGATATTCCTATTCTTTGGCTGATTACAAAGAGGTGATTTTAGTAATGCGTATCTGTGTAATTAACATTTATCGCTCAGATATGTTTAGGGAAAAATATCTTTTGCCAATCTCTGACTAAAGTAGTGGCCCCTGGTTTAATGATAGATGACATTTTTGTAACTTATAAAAAAAGTAGACAGGAAAAGTGCTGAACACTCTTTTTTGTGTATATTTGCCAATCTTTGTAGAAACAGACATGATTGTAACAATTTTTGAAGAACATGGCATTTAATATTATTGTGTTGGCGAAGCAGGTTCCCGATACGCGCAACGTGGGGAAAGATGCAATGAAAGCCGACGGAACGGTAAACAGGGCGGCACTACCCGCCATCTTTAACCCTGAAGATCTGAATGCACTGGAGCAGGCTTTGCTGATCAAAGAGAGCTATCCGGGTACAAAAATCACCCTTCTCACCATGGGCCCCGGCAGGGCTGCTGATATCCTGCGTGAAGGACTCTTCCGTGGTGCTGACGACGGTGTGCTGCTAACCGATAGAGCCTTTGCCGGTGCGGATACACTGGCCACTTCTTACGCCCTATCCATGGCAGTGCACAAGATGGGGAGCTACGACATCATTCTCTCCGGAAGACAGGCCATTGATGGCGACACCGCTCAGGTGGGACCACAGGTCGCGGAGAAGCTGGGGATCCCACAGATCACTTATGCCGAAGCCATCGAGGAGGTGAAAGCAGGACAGATCAGGGTGAAACGCCGGCTGGAGCATGGCGTGGAGGTGGTGGAGTGTCCGCTGCCAGCGGTGATCACCGTGAACGGTTCGGCCGCACCCTGCCGGCCGCGCAACGCCAAGCTGCTGCAGAAGTACAAACATGCGAAGACCATCACTGAACGGCAGGTGGAGCATATCGACTACATCGATATCTACAGCAGCCGTCCCTACCTGAACCTTACCGAGTGGAGTGTGGCCGATGTGGAGGCTGATCCCAGGCAGTGCGGTCTCTCCGGTTCGCCCACCAAGGTGAAGAAGATCGAAAACGTTGTCTTCCAGGCCAAGGAGAGCAGACGGCTCTCCGGCAGCGATGCAGAGATCGATGAGCTGATGCGGGAGCTGATTGCAAATCACACCATTGGTTAAATGACTAACACATTGATAATGAATAATTTATTTGTATATCTTGAAATGGAAGAGGGTAGGGTGGCAGAGGTAAGCCAGGAACTCCTTACCAAGGGGCGTTCACTGGCTACGCAACTGGGTTGTCGCCTTGAAGCTATCGCTGCCGCGGCAGCTACTGACAGCGTCGCGGAACAGGTGTTCCCCTATGGCGTGGACCGGCTGCACATCTTCCGCGATGATCGCTTGTCGCCTTACACCACGCTGCCTCATACCTCCATTCTGGTGGAACTGTTCAAACAGGAGAAACCGCAAATCTGCCTGATGGGTGCCACGATCATCGGCCGCGACCTGGGACCGCGGGTCTCTTCGGCACTGGGTAGCGGGCTCACCGCTGACTGTACTTCACTCGAGATAGGTGATCACGAAGAAAGGAAAACAGGGAAGGTTTATAAGAACCTGCTCTATCAGATTCGTCCTGCCTTTGGCGGCAACATCGTGGCCTGGATCATCAACCCCGACCACAGGCCGCAGATGGCCACGGTGCGCGAGGGGGTGATGAAAAAGGAGATCCTTGACCCCTATTACAAAGGAGAGGTGGTGGAGCACCAGGTGAACGACTTCGTGAAGGAGGAGGATTTTGTAGTCTCCATCATTGATCGTCATATCGAACAGTCGAAGGTGAACATCAAGAATGCCCCCATCATTGTCTCGGGTGGCTATGGTGTGGGTTCGAAAGAGAACTTCGACCTGCTTTACCAGCTCGCCGACGTGCTGGATGCCGAGGTGGGCGCCTCCCGTGCCGCCGTCGATGCCGGCTTTGCCGAACATGAACGGCAGATCGGTCAGACTGGCGTCACCGTACGCCCAAAGCTCTACATCGCCTGCGGCATCTCGGGACAGATACAGCATATCGCAGGCATGCAGGAGAGCGCACTGATCATCTCGATCAACAACGACCCCAGTGCACCCATCAACAGCATCGCCGACTATGTCATCACCGGCGACATCGAAACCGTGATTCCTAAGATGATCAAATATTACAGGAGAAATACCAAGTAGAAAACGATTATGGCCAATTTTTATACCGATACACCCCAGTTCCGCCACTACCTGCACCACCCGCTGATGAAGAGGATTGTGGAACTGAAAGAGAGAAACTATGCCGACAAGGAGAAATATGATTACGCTCCGATGGACTTTGAGGATGCCATGGACAGCTACGACAAGGTGCTGGAGGTGGTGGGCGAGATCTGTGCCGATATCATCGAACCCAATGCCGAAGAGGTCGATCAGAACGGACCTACTGTCGAAAACGGACGGGTGACTTATGCCGCCCCCACACAGCAGAACCTCGACGCACTCAACAAGGCGGAGCTGATGGGCATGGGGCTGAGACGCAGGTTTGGCGGGCTCAACTTCCCCATGGTGCCCTACATGATGAGCGCCGACATCGTGAGCCGTGCCGATGCCAGCTTCCAGAACATCTGGATGCTGCAGGACTGCGGAGAAACCATCTATGAATTTGCCAACGAGGAGCAGCAGGAGCGGTTCCTGCCCCGTATCGTACAGGGGGAGACCATGTCGATGGACCTCACCGAGCCGGATGCCGGCTCCGACCTTCAGGCGGTGATGCTCAAGGCTACCTACAACGAGGAGGAGAAACAGTGGTACCTGAATGGGGTGAAGCGTTTCATCACCAACGGCGATGCCGATATCCACCTGGTGCTGGCCCGCTCAGAAGAGGGGACCAAGGATGCCCGCGGTCTCTCCATGTTCATCTACGACAAGAGGAATGGTGGAGTGAATGTACGCCGCATCGAGAACAAGATGGGCATCAAGGGAGCCCCCACCTGCGAGCTGGTCTTCAAGAACGCCAGGGCTGAGCTGGTGGGCACAAGGCGCATGGGACTGATCAAGTATGTGATGTCGTTGATGAACGGTGCCCGCCTCGGGATCATTGCCCAGTCGGTGGGCCTTTGTGAAGCCGCGGTACGGGAGGCTTACAGCTATGCCCTGGAACGCCGCCAGTTCGGAAAGCCGATCATCGAGTTTCCGCCGGTCTATGAGATGCTGGCCAACATGCGTGCCCGGACCGACGCTGCCCGCACCATGCTCTATGAGACCAGCCGCTTCGTGGATATCTACAAGACGCTTGAGGATATTGGTCGCGAAAGGAAGCTGTTGCCCGAAGAACGGGATGAGATGAAACGGTACTCCCGCCTGGCGGATGCTTTCACCCCCCTGGGCAAGGCGATGAGCAGTGAGTATGCCAACCAGAATGCCTACGACGCCATTCAGGTGCACGGCGGCTCCGGGTATATGAAGGATTATAAGTGCGAGCGACTCTATCGTGATGCCCGTATCACCAACATCTACGAGGGCACCACACAGCTGCAGGTGGTGGCTGCCATCCGCCACGTCACCACTGGTACCTACCTGCAGCGCATCAAAGAATATGAAGCGATGCCGGTAGCTCCGGAGTTGGAACAGTTGAAGCGGGTGCTGAAGCAGATGGCGGAGATGTATGAGAAATCGGTTGAGCTGGTCACCAGCCAGAAGAATGAGGAATATCTCGATTTCCACGCTCGCCGCCTGGTTGAATGTGCCGGACATCTGGTGATGGGACACCTGCTGCTGCAGGATGCCAACAAGGATGCCGCCTTGTTCCGCCACAGCGCCGAGGTCTATATCCATTACGGAGAGGTGGAGGTGTTGAAGAACTGCAACTTCATCACCCGTTCTGGCATCGAGGAGATGGCCTACTATAAGCCAGATCTGAATGTAACAGAGTAAAGCAAACAGGATATAGGATTGGGATGAAGAGGGCTCCGGAAAAGGGCCCTCTTCCGTATTATCTTCCCGGTCTGAAAAGTAGTTCCAACTTGGGTTGCAGGCGCATCTTTCCGGTGAACATGTCGCGCATCCAGATCACACCAGACTCCACACCGGTGGTGCTGTTGAACCAGTGCTCCACTGAACCGCCATAGTAAGGGGTGTTCATCACCGGCATCATGGGAACTGCGGGACGGTTGTTCTGCTGCATCACCGGCATCCCACCATAGGCATTCAGGAACCAGTCGTCGTTCAGCCGGTAACGACCATGCAGGTCCATCGTCACAGCAGACTGGGAGAGTCCGAACATATTGCCGGCCGTTTGCATATAGGTGAGACCACCATCGATCTGTAGGTTCCGGCTCACATGGTAGCTTGCATCCAGCCCCGTGCTCCAGAGGGGAAGCACTCCAAAGTCGGAGTAGTAGCTAGCACTCGCTCCCAGTCTAAGTTGTGGGGAGAGGAGATATTGTGCCCCGGCATTGAGGTTGTAGTAGTTGGCCTTGCCAAAGTAAGGGGTCTCCACCAGTCCCAGTGTGGCGGAGCCATAGAGCAGCAGGTTGCTTGCAGGCAGCATTGTGGCGACGGCAGTACGGCTTTTTGAGTTGATGAAATCAGATGCAACGCCATTCCATTGAATAGCCGGCAATCCGGAATCATGTATCGAACGTTGCGGAGAGAGTGTAAAGCGGTCGTAAGGAGTAAATTGCGGTTGCAGGTTTTCAGTCGGATTCATTCGGGGTAGTTTCAGGAACACATTTCCCGATTTGATTGAATCTGTCTGCTTCTGTAACGGAGCTGCGGTGATATCGGTTTTCAGGCTGTCCTGCCTCACCGGGTCCTGTGCATGAAGAGAGGTAAGAAGGAGCAACATCATCATTGGAAGATAAAAACGTCTCATTGGAATTGGCGCTTTGAAATGAATACCCTGTCCGCAAAGGTAATGAACTTTTTTTAACCGGAAGAATGAATTAAACCCTGTATGCAACCAGTGCAGGCTTATTGTCTGATGTAGTCAGCGCAAAAGATAATCTTCTCAACTTTATCTCTTGTCTGCACTCCACCGTCAGGAGATCTGTTCCATGATATCCCCCCCTCAGATAGTCTGTATCCATTTTGCCATTTGCATGGAGCCAAAGCTTGTGGTAGGGCATGTTGAGGTAACCATCCTTCACCCGTACCTGCTGACCCTGCTTCAACTCCATTTTTGGCATGGTAAGATCAATTTTTACCTCAATTGTTTTTCCTTCGGCGTTATACAATTAAGATGCTTTCGGGGCACAATTCGCTGCACAGAGATCGTTAAATTAACCAAAAAAAAATCGTTCATTGAACTGCAGTTCTGCCCATCTTGTTGCTCATTTAACTTTTTAGAGTTGCTTGATCGCTCTTTTTTCATTTACTTTGTTACCGAATAACAACAAACGCTAAAACCGATTGCCTATAAGTCCACTTTACTCCGATTATTGTACATAACAATTAAAGCAGTAAAGCTATGGATACTCTCAGCACAATGACTGATGAGGAGTTGGTCGTTTTGTATGCCGGCGGCAACAATGAGGCGTTTGACCGGTTACTGGAAAGACACCAGCAGGTGCTATACGCCTATATCCTCTACACGGTGCGGAACAAAAATCTCGCAGACGATTTCTTTCAGGAGACTTTCTGCAAGGCAATCACCACCATCCGGCAGGGACGCTACACCGAAAGTGGCCGTTTCCGCTCCTGGCTCATGCGGATTGCACACAACCTGATGATCGACTATTTTCGGCAGAAGAAAATCGAAAACACTGTTTCCAACGATGATTATGAGCTGGATTTGTGGAACAATTCCGCTCTGTGTGAGGATACCGTGGAGGTTGAAATGGTGCGTACACAGGTGCTCAGTGATGTCAAAAAGCTTGTCGGATACCTGCCCGTCCCGCAGCGCGATGTCCTGGAAATGCGTTACTACAAAGATCTTAGTTTCAAAGAAATTGCCGATACAACCGGTGTGAGCGTCAACACCGCCCTTGGGCGCATGCGCTATGCCATCCTCAACATGCGCAAAATGGCCGAAGCGCACAACATGATTCTTACGATGGATTAGGAGAGATTTTCACAACATAAAACCTTTTCATTGCGAACGCGTTTCCTACTCTTATAGGAGAATTTAGGAACACCAAGCAGCAGATATGCCTCTTTTAAATGGGAGTAAGCGTTTTCGGCTGTATGATCTGAGATGCCAAACAACCTGGATATTTCTGATGCGATATCATATCAACTTCTGTTGAATGGCAAGACCTATAGCTTCTGTGATGTTGCTTACATTCAATTTCTCAAACAATACTCGTTTGTGCCCTTTAATGGTATCGATAGATTTATGAATCTGTTTTGAAATTTCTTTCATTGTGTAACCTTGAGCAGATAACAGGAGTATCTCTTTTTCGCAATCATTCAGTGCTATTTCGGTAGATCGTATCCATTTTTTACTTTCCATATGATAATGCCAACGTGAATGATACCCTTGTCGGATAATTTCGACATTGCCGGATTTCGTCCGGGAAGATAGTGATACGATGCATAGAACCAACCATATTCTACCCTCTCGTGTTAAATGCAGCGGTGTTATCTCATGGTGTATCAGCATGGCGTTACCCCACGGTTGTTTCATGTGAATATCGTAACCAAGTGTATATTCCAATAGGTCTGCGGGCGGAACAGACTCTGCGAACGTAAATCCCTTCTGGCTTATTTCGAGCAAAAGCGGAAGATCGGCATCCGTCACATGTTGAAGATAGAAATCAAATCCCATGTTTCTAACCTTTTCGACAGGCATTCCACAGAGAAATAAAGAATTTTTGGACACATACAGAAAGTTTTTCCTGAAACAGTCAATCACGTAAATGCTCTTATAGGTTGTACGTGAAACCGCTTCTAACAATTGGATATATTTTCCCATTTGCGCATAGTCTTCATCGGAGACATAGAGAACTTTATTTTCTTCAATGAAAAAATCTTCTTTTTTAATCATAGCACAATTTTTTGGAAGAAAAAACAAATTTCACTCCGGAACGCTGAATACACACTTTTGTGGCATTCTTTTTCTTCTTGGTTGATATACTTTTGTACCTATAGATACAGAGACACTAAAGGCACTTAGGTCGCGAACTTTACCAACATGCTGTTTAAATCTGCATGTTGTTTATGTCGCCCCCAATTCCCGCTTTGCGGCTTTTTTCCCGGTTTATCCGGAAAAACGCAGATCCTTAGAATCTGTAAACTTAGAAAATAAATTTAAATCACGGATCAATTAATTGTTTTTATTTCCAGACATTTCGGTAAAAAACAGTCGGCTTTAGCCGCTTTGTGTGTATCCATTATATCTAAAATTTCAATCAAACACTTCTATCGTATATAATAGGTCTATAATTGTAAAATGCACAAAAGTATGTTGTTTTTTAGAGAGAAAAAGCAAAAACACACTTTTGTGTAAGATAAATATGAAAACGATAATCTATTTTTGTATTGCTTACATCATTTAAAATGTTTCATTATGAAACGAGCATGAATTACGAAGTAATCGACGTAGTCAACAATCATTACACACAGGAAAATGATAATCGCGAGTTCCATACGACCTTAATTTAAAAAAATAAAATATTATCGTATGAAAAAATTACTGGGTTTTTTGTTTATGTGTATAGTGCTTAGTGGTACATTCTTTACAGCATGTACGGATAAAGATCTGGTGAATATTACAGATCAGGGACGCTCTTATGAACAAGATGCTGAGTTACTAAGTAAGTTTGTGGATATTGATGTGGAAAATGGCGAATTCTTTCTGAATACTCATAAAAGTTCTTTTTTCGATCTCCTTCCTCAATCTTATAAGAATGAGTTAAGTTTAATCATTAAATGCACTTACCGATGTTAAGAAGATTCATTTCATTCTTGATGCTATTGATCTTCATTTTTTCCTGTACACCAAGCCGGAAAATAATTAAGCAGAGCAGTGTATTCGTGGATATAAACGAGTTGGGTATCAATAAAGAAGAATTTATTGAAAAATTCGGTGAGCCGCTTAACAAGGATATCAGTAAAGAAAACGGCAAGCTGGTTGAAGCCCTTTATTATGTAGAAATCATAGAAGGGATAGCAGTAACAACGAAATTCACCTTCGTTAACGATACGTTGGTCGAACAATCCAATGTAAGTCTTGATTTCGAATCTCGGGAAATTAAAAGGTTGGAAGATGAAATTCGCAGTAACAGATCATGGATCCTTATGCAATGAGCATTAAATCAAGGAGAATCCCTTACTTTATCTCCCTTATTTCATATTCACCGGTGGGACTTATTTCTATCCATTTTCCAAAGATCTCTTTTGGTTTCCCCGTGCGGTTATTTTTGATTGTCAGCCGGTATGAGACTGAACGTTTACGCATTTCCACATCTTTTGTGAATTTGGTAGTTCCCGCCTGGAATTGTACAGTTACCTTAGTGTCAGCTCTGTAGGGTTCGTTTAAGATTTCTCCGTAAATATTCTTATGGTACGAAAGCAGTATGTCACCGTTGTTAATTTCTACGGGAACCTGCACCTCTAAAGGTTCGTCTTCGAACCACAGGAATGCATAAGGATCTTCACTTTCGAAATGGGAGTTTACAACAATATTTGGACCCGCAAACGGCATGATCTCAACCTCCTTTGATATTGCATGATTGAATTTATAGGTGACCACACTTTGTCTTAAATATACAGAGTCTCCGTCATCCTTTTCCAAATAATATTCGATACCGTCAAAGCTGTAGCCTGCGGATACTGATTGTTCAACCTCTATTTCACGCTTTTCCTGACCGTTTTGGAGTACAATTCTGAAACTGACAGGCCTTCCGGAAGCGTTTTCCCGCAATATCACATGGATCGTACCGGGAGTCTCATGGATGATTTGGAATCCCCAGCGATTTCCGAATGTAACCAGGCTGCCGAGGCCAACAAGTTCAAGGGGTTGATTTTTTCGGATCACCAGTAAAAACCTGTGTTTGTCTTGATATTACGTAGCTTTCCCTGAATTTATATTCTGATTTCTTAGTAGCTTTGTACCCAAAGCATACCGAATATGAATCCGTACATTACATTAGCTAAATTGATGCTCCCCGAGGAGATCAGCGAGTCCTTTGACTTAGTGAAAGTAGAAGAGAAAAAGGAAGGCAGCGAGAAACTGCTCCACCTGTATCTCGATGAGTTTGAAATACCCCCGGATCATCGAACCGATCTTCGGCCCAATGGTTTTTACCCGGAGGCGTTGATGAGTGACTTCCCGGTCCGTGGCAGGGAGGTGGTACTTCATGTACGTCGCCGCAGATGGCTTGACCAAAACAGGGAGAGTGTTTCCACGGACTGGAGGTTGATCTGCAAAGGTACCCGCTACTCGAAGGAGTTCGCGGCTTTTTTAAAAGAATTTGTTGGATAAGTACCCGATCACGGGTCGCTCTCTTGAGCGGTTTTACCCTATCGATGGAGATCAGTTTGAACGGACTTACAAGCATCATCTGAGTGGCTTTACCGAGTGGACTGACGCCGGGCATGCCCAGGATTGGCTTGTCTTCCCTGAGAACGTGGGCCCGCTTCTGAGCATTGATGAGACCGCCCTGAGCAGAGGAGAACTTTACACGATACTCTCCAATAAAGACGCCCACGGCCATAAAGGAACGATCGCAGCAATCGTCAAAGGCACCAGGATCGAAGATGTTGTCAATGTACTCGGGGAAGCTTCCCACCGAGATGCGTTTGAACGTAAAAGAAGTAACAATGGACCTATCCGACAGCATGCATGCCATCGTTGGAACCATCTTTCCCGAGGCCATGATTACCCTGGATCGCTTCCATGTGCAGCAACTCTGCAGCGATGCCATGCAGGAGGTTAGGTTGAGAATCAAGCGGGAAGCACGTAAGGCTGAAATAGAATCCCGTGAGAAGCTCACATCTAAGCTGCGACACAGACTGGACTACAGAAAGAAAGACAAGACGAACAAACGTGGCAGAAAGCCCAACCGCAAGAATGAGGCCTACAAACCTGAACGTCTTGAGAATGGAGATACTCTCATCGAATTGATTACTCGCAGCAGCTACCTGCTAATGACCTCCTCTGACAACTGGACAGAGAGCCAGAAACTAAGAGCCAGGCTCCTGTTTGAACGTTTCCCGGAGATGAAAACTGCCTACAGCTTAACTCACTCGTTACGAATGATCTTTTCCAACAAGAAAGCCACGAAGGAGTCAGCAGCAGAGAGCTTGAAAAAGTGGTACAACAAGGTGACTGATTTTGACAATGACGCCTTCAACACGGCCTCTGCAGCCATCTATCAACGGGAGGATGAGATTTTGAATTACTTTGTCAACAGGTCAACGAACGCTTCGGCCGAATCGCTAAACGCCAAAATCAAACACTTCAGAGCGCAGTTGCGTGGAGTTATTGATGTTGATTTCTTTCTCTACA
>JAHDQF010000042.1 GCA_018433945.1 Proteiniphilum sp.
CCACTTCATAAGACTCAAAAAAAGGAATACGGATGGTCTTCCCAATTTGAAAAGTCTCAACGGAGAGTCCGGGATTGGCCAATATCACATCCTCCGGTTTCAGCCGGTAGGTCCTGGAAACAGAGTAGAGGGTCTCCTTGGGGAGAATGGTGTGATAACGGTAATTCTCTTCTTTCTCTCTGCTGATCACACGGCGCTGGGGAATGGTCAGCACCGACCCGACGGAAATGCCCCCGGCGGCCTCCGGATTGAGTTGAATGATCTGGTCGACGGTGGTATGATACATCCGCGCAATGCTGTAGACGGTCTCCCCCTTCACCACGGTGTGTTTGAAGGTGTTGTTCTGATCAGCAGGATCCTGCCGGGAATCAACCTGCCGCGCCTTGGCAGAAACGGTACTTTCAACCTCTTTGGATATAGGAATCAACAACTCCTGCCCGTTTTGCAGTCCGTTGTTTGATCCCGGATTATGACGAATGATCTCAGCTACCGACACGGAGAAAGTACGCGACACGGCATAGAGTCCTTCACCCGGTTGTACTTTGTACTTGTAATAGGATTGACCGTCAATAGTTACAATCTCGTATGGCAGCTGCTGGGCTTGCAGGGAGTGGACTGCTGCGACCAGGCAGAACAGGATGACAATAAACCTTCTCAGTTGAATGAGGTTACCCATCTTTTCTTGTTTAAATAAATAAAATAACTGTGGTTGTTCGCCCAACCGTCAGACAAAAATAGGGAAAAAAATCGGGAAATTTTTTTTTCTGCCATGGCGTGACCATTTATTTCAAAAGAGTGCCTCCCGTTGCCTGGTCAGCTTAACCACCTCTGATCGGATTTTAAAATGGCAATGGATCCCTGTTCTGAGAATGAAAATCAGCTGTTGAGGAGGTAAGGTGATCTGTTGAATCACCGCTTTTCACCTGTTTATTCATCCTTGAGGGTCGCTCCACATAGTTTCTTCCAACTGCATAATCATCCAGATTCTGGAAGCGGGCATATTCGTTGTCGAACCGCATGTTGGCAATACCGGTGGGGCCATTACGATGCTTGGCCACGATGATCTCGGCGATGCCCACCAGTGAGTTACCACGCTCATCTTCGGTGATGCGGTAATACTCGGGACGATGGATGAAACAGACGATATCAGCATCCTGTTCAATGGCACCCGACTCACGCAGGTCGGCCAGCTGAGGGCGCTTCCCATCGTTCCCCTGCCGCGATTCAACGCCGCGGTTCAGCTGGGAGAGAGCAATAATTGGGATGTTCAACTCTTTTGCCAGTCCTTTCAAAGAACGGGAGATCATGCTCACCTCCTGTTCCCGGCTGCCGAAGCTCATTCCGCTGGCATTCATCAGCTGCAGGTAGTCGATGATCAGCGTTCGCACCCCATGTTCGCGCACCAACCTCCGTGCTTTGGTACGCAGCTCAAAGACAGAGAGACTGGGGGTATCATCAATGTATATCGGAGCGTTGTAGAGAAATTTGTGGTTCTTGTCGAGCCGCTCCCACTCATCGTCCGACAGACGCCCGCTCTTGATGCTCTCCCCCCTGATCTGGCAGACATTCACAATCAAACGGTTGACCAGCTGTACATTCGACATCTCCAGTGAGAAGATTCCCACCGGCTGTTCATAATCGAGCGCTATATTCTTCGCCATAGAGAGTACGAAAGCGGTTTTTCCCATCGCCGGGCGGGCTGCGATGATCACCAGGTCGGAGTTCTGCCACCCGGAGGTAAGCTTGTCGAGTTCCTTAAAGCCGGTAGGCAATCCGCTCATCCCATCCTTACGGTTGGCGGCCAGCTGGATGTTCTGCATCGCCTCCTTGATCACCGGGTTGATCTGGATCACATCTTTCTTCACGTTGCGCTGCGAGATCTCGAAGAGCCTCCCCTCGGTCTCCTGCATCAGGTCATCCACATCGACCGTCTCATCGAAAGCCTGTTGCGACACCTCCGAGGAGAACGAGATCAGCTCCCGGGCGAGGTATTTCTGGGCGATGATGCGGGCATGGTATTCGATGTGAGCAGCAGAGGCCACTTTCTCACTGAGCTCGGCAATATAAACGGCTCCCCCTGCGGTCTCCAGCTCACCGCGCCGTTTCAGCTCCTCCACCACAGTCAGCACATCAACCGGTTTCTGCTGCATGGCCAGCCCCTGGATGGCATCGAATATCAGCTGATGAGAGGGATCATAAAAGCTCTCAGGCTTAAGGATCTCACTGATCAGCGAATAGGCATCCTTCTCCAGCATCAGTGCTCCCAGCACCGCCTCCTCCAGTTCACGCGCCTGTGGAGGCAGCTTTCCCATATCGGGAGCCAGCACTGCTTTTTCAACTACTTTTACCGAAGGTTTTCGTTTCTGTTTTTCCATTTCATCTGGCTATTGTTCCTAAAAGATTGTAAAGTTACTGAGATAATCGCTTCGGGCAGTTTTTTATCTCGATATAATCTTCAAAAAGTTGTAAACAGCGTACTGTTGAAAACTTAACAGCAAAATACCTCCAAAGATTGTAAAATAAACATAAAAAAGAGTAAACTTTGTAGGCATACCCGCACTTCATTATTCATCACGGGTTGTTCGGATGAAATGAACAATTTCTCACCTCAAGCGGTTATTTCATCATCTGCAAACATGCTGTTCCCCTAATTTCACTACCTTTGCAGATTAAACAACAGGCTTACAGAACGATGAATATGAAAAAACTGACGACAATGCTGTCGCTGGTGCTCTTCTTCACTACCCTTGCTTTCGCACAGGATGAAATGCAATGGCGTTTTTCCCTGGAGGATCGTGGTGGCGGGGAGGTAGAGCTGGTGGCTGATGTAAAGATCAAACAGGGCTGGTACCTCTACGATACCAACATACCGGAGGGAGGCCCCACACCAACACAGATCAGCTTCGACAACCTCACCGGCGCAGAACCAGTAGGTGCGTTCCATGCAGCCGGCAAAGAGGCTAAGGTGAAGTTCGACGCCATCTTCGGCATGCAGATCGGCACCTTTCAGGAGAGTGCCCGTTTCGTGCAGCGATTGCGGGTAACCGACAAAAACAGCTTTGCTGTTGCAGGCGATGTGCGGGCACAGGCATGCAACGACCAGAGCTGCACCCCTCCCCTGCCCAACGACTTTGCTTTCACCGCTGCCGATCTACCGTCCACAGTAATGGTAGCCGCTGCAGCAGAATCAACAGCGCTCACGGCACTTCAGCCGCTGGAGTCTGTCGGCTCAGACAGTGCCGTTTCAGCCACAGCTGCAACGGCGACCGTAGCCGATCCCGACAGTGATCTCCTCTGGACACCGGTAATTGAGGAGCTGCAACAGTTCGGCATGAAAGGGAGTACCGCCGGCATGTCGCTCTTCTGGATCCTGCTCTCCGGCTTTGCAGGCGGGCTGATCGCGCTGGTGACCCCCTGCGTCTGGCCGATGATCCCCATGACGGTCAGCTTCTTCCTGAAGCGAAACAAGAGTGACAGGAGGAAAGCGGTGAGCGAAGCACTGATCTATGGTGGAGCCATCATCGTGATCTACGTGGTGCTGGGACTTCTGATCACTGCCATCTTCGGTGCCAGCGCCCTGAATAACCTTGCCACAAGTGCACTCTTCAACCTGATCTTTTTCGCTTTACTGGTCTTCTTTGCCATTGCCTTCTTCGGAGGCTTTGAGCTGGTGCTTCCCTCCAAATGGACCAACAGGATGGACCAGAAAGCAGATTCCACCACGGGTGTACTGAGCATCTTTTTTATGGCTTTCACCCTGGTGCTGGTCTCCTTCTCCTGCACCGGCCCAATCATTGGAACACTACTGGTGGAGGCTGCCACCGCCGGGAGCATCATCGCACCCGCCATCGGCATGCTCGGCTTTGCCATCGCTTTGGCTATCCCCTTCGCGCTCTTTGCCATCTTCCCCTCATGGCTCTCCACCATGCCCAAGTCGGGGGGATGGCTCAACTCGGTAAAGGTGGTACTGGGATTCCTTGAGCTGGCGCTGGCCTTCAAATTCCTCTCGGTAGCCGACCTGGCATATGGATGGGGCATCCTGGACCGTGAGGTGTTTCTGGTTTTGTGGATCGTCATATTTGCACTGCTGGGTATCTACCTGCTGGGCAAGATCAGGTTCCCGGGCGACAGTGAGGTGCCACACCTCACCATCCCCCGCCTCTTCCTCTCCATCATCTCGCTCGCTTTCGCGATATACATGATCCCGGGCCTTTGGGGAGCACCCCTGAAAGCGATCAGTGCTTTCTCTCCTCCCCTCTACACGCAGGACTTCAACCTCTACGAGGGTGAGGTACATGCACAGACCCTCGACTATGAGACCGGCGTGGCAATGGCCATACAACAGAACAAACCGCTGCTGATCGACTTCTCCGGCTACGGTTGCGTGAACTGCCGCAAGATGGAGGCATCGGTATGGACCGATCCCAGAGTGAAGGATCTGCTGGACAACGAATATATCCTGGTCACGCTGATGGTGGACGACAAAACAAGGCTGCCGGAGATCATCGAGGTGGAAGAGAACGGACGAACGACACGACTGAAAACCATTGGCGACAAATGGAGCTACCTGCAACGCCACAAGTTCGGCGCCAATGCACAACCCTACTATATCGCGCTCGATCACGGGGGCAAACCGCTAGGCCCTTCTTACGCCTACGACGAGAATGTAGAGAGATACCTGGAGTTCCTGGAGACAGGACTGAAAAATTTCAACAAATAACAACCCGGACCAGAGCCGACCCGGTGTCGTCTCTGCACCTTTTTGATATGCACACGAGAGAAGAAAAAATGAAAGCGTTCGGTCGATTGCTTGACATAATGGATGAGCTGAGAGTCAAGTGCCCCTGGGACCGGGAGCAGACCAACGAGAGCCTGCGGGCCAACACCATTGAGGAGACCTATGAACTGGCTGAGGCGATCATTGCCGGCGACAACCAAGAGATCAAGAAAGAGCTGGGCGACCTGCTGCTGCATGTGGTCTTCTATTCGAAGATCGGGGAAGAAAAAGAGGCGTTCGACATTGGTGATGTATGCCACGCCATTTGCGACAAGCTGATCTTCCGTCATCCCCATGTCTTCGGCGACCATCAGGCCGACTCTGCCGGCATGGTGGAAAAGAACTGGGAGCAGATCAAGTTAAAAGAGAAAGGAGGAAACAAGACGGTACTCGAAGGCGTTCCTTCTGCCTTGCCGGCATTGGTGAAAGCCTACCGCATCCAGGATAAGGCACGCAATGCCGGCTTCGACTGGAACGAACGGCAAGATGTGTGGGCGAAAGTGAAAGAGGAACTGGGCGAGCTGGAGGTTGAAATTGAACAAATGGATGCCGAACGGATCGAAGCTGAGTTTGGCGATCTGCTCTTCAGCATCATCAATGCCGCCCGGCTCTACAAGGTGAATCCCGACAACGCGCTGGAGCGTACCAACCGCAAATTCATCTACCGTTTCAACTACATGGAACAGCGTCTCCGCGAACAGGGGCGACCGCTGAAAGAGGTGACGCTGGAAGAGATGGAAGCCTTCTGGCAGGAAGCGAAGAAAACCGAACGTAGCTGAACTACTTCCCCAGGCGCCATTGCGCCAGAATAGACTTTCGTTTCGGGAAGATACCATTTTGCCGGGTACGCACATCTTCCACTACATAGAATATGTTTTTGTCAAACTCGTTGAGCGTGCGTTCCATGGTTTTCATCTCCTTTCGGTCGATCACCGTTTCAATGATATCGACCGCATCAGTTGATCCCAGGCCATGCGTCAGTGTTGCCCCGAAATCCAGCTTGTTGATGATCTGTACCAGTTCAGCACCATTCTTCCGGGTATAGATGCGGCAGAGCACAATTCCATATGCAATTTGTTGCTCAAGCAGGATACCCACATAGTTCCCTGTAGCATAGCCAGCGGCATAGGAGAGGTAAGCCACCATATCGTTGGCCCTGGAAAGGATCTGTGAGATAACCACAACCCAGATAAACACTTCCACAAAGCCAATCAGGGGAGCTTTGTACTTTTCTCCTTTCGATACAAAGATGATGCGTAGCGTGCCCAACGATACATCAATCACGCGTCCGAAGAAGATAATGACTGGCAGGAGCCAGGGATAAACGTCTAAGAAATCGAACATTGTTTTAATTTTTGCTGTGAGGATAAGTTGTAAGTTGTAAGCGATAAGCGGTTAGCTGTCCGCGGTGAGCTGTTTGAGATAATCAGAGAATTGGCGGATGTCCGCTTCGGTGGTGTCCCAGGAACAAACCAGCCGCATCTCGTTGCGACGCTCATCCCAATCGTAGAAGAAATAGCGCTCCCGCAAACGATCGGTGATACGCTTGGGGAGGATGAAAAAGAGCGCATTCGACTCTACCTTCTGGGTGATCTCAATCCCTTTCACCGACCGCATCTCACGGTAAAGCATCTGCGCGGCCATATTGGAACGGCGGGCGTTCTCCAGCCAGATCCCCTCCCGCAGGTAGGGGATGAACTGCGAGGCAATGTAACGCATCTTGGAGTAGAGCTGAGTGGTCTGCTTCCGGTAATAGCGGATATGCTGTGCCAGCTCCTCCCGCAGGGGGACCAGCGCCTCACCAAACATCAAACCGTTCTTGGTGCCACCCAGCGTAAAGATATCCACTCCGCAATCGATTGTCATCTCACGGAGTGAGATACCAAGTTGCGCACAGGCGTTGGCAATACGGGTTCCGTCCACAAAGAGAAACATCTCATGTGCATGGGCCAGGTCAGCCAGTGCCCTGATCTCCGCAGGGGTGTATAGCGTGCCCAGTTCGGTAGTCTGTGAGATGGCGATCACCTTCGGCTGTGAGTGGTGTTCGAAGCCGAACCCATGGAGGAGTGGACGAACCCGTTCGGGGGTGAGCTTACCGTCGGGGGTGTCAATCTCTTTGAGGGAGGCCCCTGTCAGCTTCACCGGTGCGCCGCACTCGTCCACCGCGATATGTGCGGTGGCAGCACAGAGAATAGAATGGAATGGCAGCGTGGAAGCCTGCAGTGCCACCACGTTGGCACCAGTGCCGTTGAACAGGAAAAAAGGTTCAATGGACTCCTCACCCAGCAGTTCGCGCACCACGCCGACAGCCTCCGCTGTCCAGGGATCATCGCCGTAGGCGACCGCATGGCCGCTGTTAGCTTCTATAAGGGCTTCCAGGATACGGGGATGAACACCCGAGTTGTTATCACTTCCGAAACTTCGCATAGCAATTTTTGTTTTTGGTGTGCAAAGATATGAATTTAGACCAGATTTGCCAGCAGGAACTTGCGGATCTTCTCCGGATCACTCCCTCTTCGCCGGGCATAATCGGTCACCTGCTCTTCCGAGATCTCACCAATAGCGAAGTACTTCGACTGAGGGTGAGCAAAAAAGAGGCCGCTCACCGAGGCATTGGGATACATCACCCCGTTCTCGGTGAGGGAGATACCAATCTCCTCGCTCCCCAGCAGGTCATGCAGCAGGAAGTTAACCGTCTGGTCAGGGATGGAGGGGTATCCCACCGCGGGACGAATACCGACATACTTCACGGCAAACATCTCTGCTACCGTAAGCTCCTCATCCGACGCATAACCCCAATACTGGCGACGCACTTTCGCGTGGAGCCACTCGGCGGCAGCTTCCGCAAGACGATCGAGCAGTGATTTCACCAGCAGTGAGGCGAAGGCATCACCCTCCTCCTCATATTGCTGCAGCAGGGCATCGGCACCTGCACCGCCCGTGACGGCAAAAGCACCGATATAATCGGTGATGCCTCTCTCCTGCGGCGCAATGAAATCACTCAGGCAGAAGTACACCTGTTGTTCGTTCTCCTTCTGCTGCCGCAGGAAAGGAAACGCTTTTCCATCGATCAGGATGGAGTCGCCGACACTGCTGGCTTCATAAATGCCAAACACCGCACGGATATAATCAGCATTCTCCTCACGAAAACGTTGCAGGATATCACATGCATCATCGTAGAGGCGTGCAGCCTCCAGCGCTTTCTCTTTCTCCTCCTCACGGTAGGTGGCTACCCACTCGGCACGACAACGCTCACAGCGATCGATGCGTGTCACAGTATGAAACTTGGCTGAGAGATTCCAGGCATGGAAGAAAAATTTCCAGTCAATATAGGGGATGATCTCCGGCACCGGAATGACAGGCAGCACGGTGCGTCCCGGTTTGAGGGGACGCGGTGGCTGCCAGTTTTCCCAATCGATCTGGAAAGGATGCTTTCTCGCCTCATCCAGGGAGAGCAGCTTCACCTGCTTCTGTGAGCGGTGTTCGCGCAACAGTGCATACTCCTCTCTTATCTTCCTTATATAATCATCCCTTTTCTCCACGTTCAACAGATTGGCCACTGCAGAGGGACTCTGGGATGCATCTTTCACATACACCACCGCCCCACGATTGTATTTTGGTTCGATCTTCAGTGCTGTATGTAACCTGGAGGTAGTGGCGCCGCCAATCAGCAGCGGAAGGGTGAATCCCTCTTTCTCCATTTCGGCAGCCACCACCGCCATCTCCTCGAGCGAAGGGGTGATCAGACCGCTGAGACCCAATATATTGGGCTTCTCCCTTTTCACTGCTTCAATGATCTGCTCAGGGGGTACCATCACCCCAAGGTCAATAATCTCGTAGTTGTTGCAGGCGAGGATGATCGATACAATGTTCTTGCCGATATCATGCACATCACCTTTCACCGTGGCGAGCACAATCTTGCCTGCTTTCTGCGAGGCGCCGCTGCCGGTGATTTTCTCCGCCTCGATCACCGGCTGCAGGATCGCCACCGCTTTCTTCATGGTGCGGGCTGCTTTCACCACCTGTGGCAGGAACATCTTCCCCGACCCGAAGAGGTCGCCCACACGGTTCATCCCATCCATCAATGGTTTGTCAATGATATCGACCGCCCGGGGGTAGTGCTTCAGTGCTTCCGCCAGGTCCTCTTCCATGTAATCACCGATCCCTTTCACCAGGGCATGGCTCAGCCGTTCCTCCAGCGGCAGTTGGCGCCACTCTTCTGTCCTGACGGCATCACCGTTATCTGATCTGTCACCTTTGATCTTCTCTGCGTATGCCATCAACCGCTCGGTAGCATCCTCACCACGGTTGAGTACCACATCCTCCACCAGTTCCCGCACATCAGCCGGGATCTCCTCATAGATCACCGACTGGCCGGGATTGACAATCCCCATATCCAGTCCGGCAGCGATGGCATGATAGAGAAAGACGGAGTGCATCATCTCCCGCACCAACTCATTCCCGCGAAACGAGAATGAGAGGTTGCTAACTCCGCCACTTACCTTTGCATGGGGCAGATGCTCCTTGATCCAGCGCACGGTGCGGATAAAATCAACACCGTAGTTGCGATGCTCTTCAATCCCGGTAGCAATAGCCAACACATTGGGATCGAAGATGATATCTTTCGGATCGAAACCGTTCTCAGTGAGCAGCCGGTAGGCTCGGCTGCAGATCTCGATACGCCGCTCAAAAGTATCGGCCTGCCCGGTTTCATCGAAAGCCATCACCACCACCGCAGCACCATAGCGCTGCGACAGCAGTGCCTGCCTTAGGAACTCCTCCTCACCATTCTTCAGGGAGATCGAGTTGACGATCGACTTGCCCTGGACACACTTCAGTCCCGCTTCCAGTACTTCCCATTTGGATGAGTCGATCATGATGGGCACGCGCGACACATCGGGATCGGAAGCCAGCAGGTTGAGGAACCGGGTCATCTCCTCCACCCCGTCGAGCAACCCTTCATCCATGTTGATATCGAGGACCTGGGCACCATCCTCCACCTGCCGGCGGGCAATGTCGAGTGCCTCCTCATATTTCTTCTCCTGTATCAGCCGCAGGAAGCGGCGCGAGCCGGCCACGTTGCAGCGCTCCCCGATGTTCATAAAGTTGATGCGGGGTGAGACCTCCAGCACCTCCAGCCCGGAGAGCCGAAGGTAGGCGGGTGGCGCTGCCTTGGGGTGCGGGAGCGCACGCTCCGCCATCGCCACGTAACGGGCGATGTGATGGGGGGTGGTACCGCAGCAACCACCAATGATGTTGACCAGTCCCTCCTCCATGAACTCCCTGATCTGCAGGGCCATCTTCTCAGGTGTCTCATCGTACTCACCCAGCTGGTTGGGCAACCCGGCATTGGGATGGGCACTGATATAGAAGGGAGCGATCCGTCCGAGCTCCTTCACATATGGCTTCAGGTCCGCAGCACCAAATGAACAGTTCAGTCCTATGGAGAGGGGGTTCGCATGGCTCACGGAGGCCACGAACGCCTCCAGTGTCTGCCCGGAGAGCGTCCTGCCTGCCCTGTCGGTGATGGTTGCCGAGAGCATGAGCGGCGTGTCTACACCTGTCTCGGCCGCCACCTCACGGGCTGCGAAGATGGCGGCTTTGGCGTTCAGCGTATCGAAGATGGTCTCAATGAGCAGCAGGTCCACCCCACCCTCCACAAGGGCGGTGATCTGCTCGTGGTATGCTTTCCGGAAGTCGTCGAAAGTGGCCGCGCGGAACATCGGGTCCTCCACGCGGGGACTCATCGATGCTGTTTTGTTGGTAGGTCCGATGGAACCTGCCACGAAACGGGGTTTGTGCGGCGTCCTGCGCGTATACGCGTCGGCTGCCTCACGTGCCAGACGAGCGGCCGCCAGGTTGATCTCGGCTGCCAGATGACTCATGCCATAATCCTGCATGGAGATGGAGGTGGCGTTGAATGTATTGGTTTCGATGATGTCAGCACCGGCTTCGAGGTATTGCCGGTGAATGGCCCCAATCACATCGGGGCGGGTGATCGAAAGCAGGTCATTGTTACCCTTGAGCTGCTTTGGCCAGTCGCCGAATCGATCTCCGCTAAAATCGGCCTCCGTGAGGCCATGGCGTTGTATCATCGTGCCCATCGCTCCATCGAGTATCAGGATGCGATCGGTAAGGATCTCTTCAATCTTGTTCATAGGATTTTTGTAAAAGCTGTTCTCTCTACTTTCATCGTAACTTCAAAAATAACCAATCATTCCGACATATCGGCCATCTGACAGCTAAAAAAAAGAAGATGGCCTCTGAGTGTAAGCCAGAAGCGCCTGAGCCATACCACGGCAAAGGCAACAGCAAAACGCACGGCCAGGATCCACCAGAGCGATACACCCAGCGCCACAAACAGCAGGTTATCCTCCAGCACCGAATGTGAGATTGCCAGGTGATGATTCAGCAGACTGGCTTCCGAACGGGTGACCTTGCCCTCTTTCATCTGATCCATCATCAATGCACCCCCGTAGGCCAGACCCACGATATAGCCAATCAACCAAAGGAAAGCAGTACTTTTGGGCAGTCCGAAGAAGGCAAGCAGCGGTTTAATTCCCCGGCTAAGCTTCGGGATCAACTGGTAGTTATCCAGCAGGCTATAGAGCAGGTTCAGGAGGAAGACGATGATCAGGATCAGCAATGCGATTTGCAGTGAGCTTTTCAGCCAGAGGAGCAGGAGTGCTCCTACCGATGTGATGGCAGTCACATTTGTCTGCGCGAAGAGGGGCATCCCCATCTCGGCCGGCAAGATCAGGTTGAGCATGACTCCCACAACGATACTCATGCTGATTCGCAGCAAGGTCATCGCACGAAAGGAGGTCCCCGTTTGCGCCTGAATGGCACTCTCCACCGGGAGGTTATGGGATATCTGACACATCAGTGCCAGGATGGTCAGTTCCCGCAGGGTGAGGGGCAGGGAGGTGATGATTGCCAGCGGGGCATAGAGTGGCAGGAAGATACTGGTGATAAAGACGATGGCGCTACTCCCGGGGAGTCCCATGTTGAGGAAGAGCGGATCGAGAAAAGTGGCGAGCCACTGGAGGATTCCGAAATAATCGAGGAAACGGACCAGCAGGGAGATGGGCAGTATGATACGCAACAGCCAGAGGGATGTACGACCCGCTTTGCCGGCAGCTTGCAACATCAGTTTGTTCCAATGGAGCTTTTGCATTGCTTACTGTTTGAACATTCTCTCCATCGACCGCTTATCCTCTTTCTCTTTCAGCGACTGACGTTTGTCGTATTGTTTTTTTCCTTTTGCTACGGCAATCACCAGTTTGGCAAGCCCCCTATCGTTGATGAAAAGCCTTACCGGGATGATGGTGAATCCGGTCTCACGGGTAAGACGCATCAGTTTCTGCAACTCTTTCCTGTTAAGCAGCAACTTCCGGTCGCGACGGGCGTTGTGGTTGTTGTAGGTGCCGTAGAAATATTCAGCGATATGCATGTTCCTTACCCAGCATTCCCCATTCTCAAGCAGGCAGTAGCTGTCTACCAGGCTGGCCTTGCCCAACCGGATCGATTTGATCTCAGTACCGGTGAGCACCATCCCTGCAGTAAAGGTCTCCAACAGCTCGTAGTCGAACGTGGCCTTTTTGTTTTTGATGTTGACAGTAGCGTGCTTCATTACTGAATAAAGAATGAAAAGAGTAGGTGAATAAATGCCGGCACCAGGATCACCAGTGCGGTGGCTGAAAGGATAAATATTCCTCTTTTGTGAGCCGGCACCTTGAGAAAATGGATGCTTCCCATGTGCACCAGATGAATCGTGTAGAGGGCCAGCAGCCAGAGGATGAAAAAATCAGATATGAAAGAGCTGAGACAGAACAAAAGAAACATCACCACAGAGGCATAACCGGTGAAAAGCTGAAAGAGGGTTCGATTCTTCTTCAATTCAAACCGTTCAGCAACCTCATTCAGGATATAGGAGACGATGTAATAGGAGCCGAACAGGGTCACCACAGAGATGATGCTGTTCTTCAAGGCTATCTCCAGGTTACCTTCACGTGTGAACCAGAGTCCCCCGATAAACGATGAAAGAGCGATGAGACCAAAGATGGGATAGAGATAACGACTGAGAAAATCGGAATGACTCCTCTTTTCCCTTTCTATCTCTTTCCATGCCATTGGTGATGCAACAATCAGCTGTATAACAGTAACAAAAAGTTCTCTCCACATTCCTTTTCGGTTTAGGTCTGCAAAGGTAACCAATTCCTGTTAATAATGGGAATGTGAGCCAGATAAAAAACAGCAGCCCTTGGCTGAGAAAAGGCTGCTGTCAATTGTTTCCGGTATCAACGGCTACGCTTCATTGCCAATGGTCAGCTGGTAAGTGTAAGGGAGCTTCATTGGCCCTGTTGAATTTTTATTGTAATACTGAATCTGAATCTTCAGATTTCTCTGACCCTCTTCCAATCCTTCATAATGGGCACGTAAGGGTCCCATATCCACGGCAATGATGTCACTCCATGAAGTAAGCGATGCACCGGGTTCAGGCTCACCCACAATGATCAGACGAACCTCCAGCAACACTTCGTTGGCAGCAGATTCGGGATCTTCAACCTCGTAGACCTCAATCAAAGCTTCTTCACCTTTTCTGGCTTCATAGGCATACTCGAACAGCCAGTGATCGCCAAAGTAATATTCGTCGTTTGCATAAAAGGGTTCGCTCAATGCCAGAAACATGTCGGGCTCCTCCACTTCGGGAGGTGTGGCACGGTTCAATGTGGTGTGCGGCACATCTACGGGATCACTGTTGATGTTTACATTGTCGGCCGGTATCTCACCAATCATTGTGGTTCCATACGCTTCATCCCAGCTATATGCAAAGAACTTAAAGGTCCCGGGCTGCATCATTTGCATCTGGGGTGAGGTGATGAAACGACCGGTTAGCGTCTTCCCGTAAGTCTCACCTGATCCGGAGTCCAGATATACTACGGATGATTCACTATAGTTACTACTCCCCTCTTCCAGGCAGGAGCTTAAAAAAAGTGTGAGGCCAAGGAGACTCATCAAAGGATAAATTTTCTTCATTTTCATTGTTGTAATTATTTTAATTAAAATTCATATCTGAGGCCGATGTTCAGATCCATTACGATCTTGCGGTCGGAATAAATGGTTTTATATTGATTGCCGGCATCGAAATAATAGGCACCACCCACCTTCCCGTAGATCCTCAGCTTTTGAATGAACGGATAGGAAAGGCCTACCCCTGCGTTAACCGAGAGTTGCGGGTTGCGCTGTGAGATCGTTGTCACTTCCTCCTCCTCAGCGGTGCTGTTGAAATCAGCGGTCTCCCCGCTTCCCAGCTTGCGATATTCGCCATAGATATCCTTCTCCAGCATCCCTCCCAGGGAAGCATAGATCTTGAACCGGTTAAAAGTGAAAAGTGTATAATTGATGTTGACCGGAATACCCAGGTAATGAATCTTCTGGGTTTCCTCTACCCTGAAATTGGCATTGGCATTTCTCAGTCGGGAAGAGAGATAGGTATAGGTGAGTCCCGATTCAATGGATAGATTGTCTGTAATGGCTTTTGATAGCGTAAGACCAAACGAGATGGGTTGGTCATGTTCCATCTCGGAGAGATTGTCGACAGTGCCTGTCGCAGTCATTAGGTTTTTGCTGGTTTCAGTACCATACTGGTCACTGGGCGACAACGAGACACTGCGAAGCGTCATGGGTGAGTTGACCGTCTGCCGGAAAGAGGAGAGACCACCTTTGCCACTCAGCCCCACAATCAACCGTTCCTCTTCAGGGTTGTGTTCGTCAACTTCAGCGATGAGCTGATCATCACTGCCTACCACAGCGACCCGCTCTTTGTGCCTACTCGTGCTGGCTCCGGCACTGGCAGGGTCTGACTCCATGAGGCGCAGGCGTAACGTTGCCTCCTCCCCCGTTTGGGTCCGTCCGGAGGCTACCCCCTCCCGCGCCATCCATCGTTCCATCATTTCAGCGGCGCTGCTTCCTTGAACAAGCAACCACTCTCCACTTCCTTGATTCAGGACAATTACAGCGGGTGCAGGCGAAGCAACAGGTGATCCGGGAGCTACCTGCTGCACCGCAGCGATTGGCTCCGGTGTTGCTGATTGCTCCGGCGTGAATTTCCTCTCTCCGGAATAACTTTCGTCACCGGTGGTCATCGGCTCACGCAGGAAGAAGAGCGTACCTATCAGCAGGAGCAGCATGGCGGCAGCCGATCCGGCATACCACCTGCGACGCATCATCCTGCGCCTTGCGGCAAGCTGTCTCATCGATTGCTCTACACGCTCCCACCCATCAGCCGGCAATGGCGGTTGGTAGTCGTGAAGCTTCTCATGAAACGCTCTTCTGATATCGTTATCTCTGTTCATTGTATCTGTAGCTGTGTTTGTGAAGGATGGCCGATATTTTTTTCTGTAACATACTTTTCGCACGGAAAAATTGTGACCGGGATGCCGCTTCGTTGATCCCCAGCAACTCTGCTATCTCCCGGTGCGACATCTCCTCAAAGATGAACAGGTTGAAAACCGTCCTGTAACCGGGAGGCAGGTCACGGATCAGGGCCATCACCTCCTCACGGGAAATACCCCCAATATCGAGCGGATCGTCATCAGGCTCCACCTGATCTTCGTTATTCAACAAACGATACTCCTCCAGGAAACGGTTCTTCTGTTTCTCTTTCCTGTAATTCTCCAGTGCCAGATTGACAAATATCCGTCTGAGCCAGCCTTCAAAAGAACCCTTGCCCTTGAAAGAGCCTATCTGCGTAAAAGCGCGGATGAACCCGTCATGTAAAAGGTCACGTGCTGTTTCCTCTTCCCTGCTGTAGCGCAAACAGACCGTCATTATAGAGGGGGCATACCGTTCGTATAACACCTTCTGAGCATTACGGTCCTGTTTCTTACACGCTATTATCAGTTGCGAATCATCCATTCTAATCGCACGTTCAAGAGATAGACGGGAATTGGGGGAAAACGCTGCATAAGATAGGTCTCAAATTCTGGTTTTTATTTATTTTTAAGAATTGGTTCCCCTTTCCCAATCAAATCAATTCATATCAGCCCCCAAAAATAATACCGGCTAACCTGGATTCCAACTGAATTTGATTAAGAATATCTAATTAATTCTTGTGCAGTATCTCTTTTTTCCTTAATTTTGAGCTATAAATCAATAAAAATACACTCTATGAAGGATTTCTTAAAAATCATGCTGGCTTCGGCTCTCGGATTTATCATCGCAAACATCATCCTGTCGGTGATTGCCATGATCTTCTTTTTCGGAATGATGGGATCGGTTGCCGGCTCCTTCAGCTCTTCTGAAAAGTTTGTACTGGAAGAGAACTCCATACTGAACCTACGGCTGAACGGTCCAATCACCGAACGGGTAGTCCAACAAGATCCTTTCACTGAGCTGCTGGCTCCCGACGCAGCCTTACCGATGGGCCTGAACGATATTGTCAGCGCCATCCGCAAGGCGAAGAGCAACGACCGGATCAAAGGCATCTACATTGACTCCAGGATGATGTCTGCCTCGATGGCCACACTGGCTGAGATCCGCCACGAGCTGAAGAGCTTTAAGGAGAGTGGCAAGTTCATTGTAGCCTACGCCGATACCTACACACAAACCGGCTATTACCTGGCCTCGATGGCCGACATGGTAGCCATCAACCCACAGGGGAGCCTCGACCTGCACGGATTGGTCTCCATGCCGGTCTTCTTCAAGGATGCCCTTGACAAGCTGGGCATCGAGATGCAGATCTTCAAGGTAGGCACCTACAAGTCGGCAGTGGAGCCTTTCACTCAGAATGAGATGAGCGATGCCAACAGGGAACAGGTCTCCTCCTTCCTGAATGATTCCTGGAGCTTTATGAAGGCCGATATTGCGGAGGCGCGCTCCATGACACCGGAGGAGATTGACTCGCTGGCAAACCGGATGCCGCTGGTGCAGCCCATCGAGTTCCTGCTGCAGGCCAACCTGGTGGATACCCTTCTATATGAGACGGAGATGAAAGATTACCTGCGCACCTTGCTCAGCCTGGAAGAAGGAGCTGAGATCCCCTCTGCCACGGTCTCCAACATGAAATCGGTCACCACCAAGACAGTGACGAAAACCGGCAACACCATTGCCATCCTTTATGCACAGGGCAATATTGTTTCCGGCACAGGGGCCGACAATATCCAGGACAAATATATGGTGGATCAGATTGAGAAGCTACGCAGGGATGATGAGATCAAGGCTGTGGTCTTCCGCATCAACTCGGGTGGCGGCAGCGCTTATGCCTCGGAGCAGATATGGAAAGCAATCACCGAACTGAAGAAAGAGAAGCCGGTAGTGGTCTCCATGGGCGATGTGGCAGCTTCGGGCGGATATTACATTGCCTGCAACGCCGACAAAATTGTGGCTCAGCCCACCACCCTCACCGGCTCCATCGGTATTTTCGGCATGATTCCTAATTTTGAGGGCACAACAAAAAAAATCGGCATCTCTACCGATGTAGTGAAAACGAATGACTTTGGCGATTTCGGTGACATCACCCGTCCATTCAACGAGCAGGAGAAGCAGCTGATGCAGAACATGATTGAAAGAGGCTACGACCTCTTCCTCTCCCGCTGTGCAGAGGGACGCAACATGCCGAAAGACAGTCTGGCCCTTTATGCCGAGGGACGCGTATGGACCGGCAACCAAGCAAAGGAGATCGGGCTTGTGGATGAACTGGGTGGCATTGAACGGGCGATTGAGATAGCCGCTGAGATGGCAAACCTGGGCAAGAGCTACGTGATCTTCGAATATCCCAAGCTGCAATCCAGGATCGAAGCGTTATTAGACCGTTCTAAGAAAGATCTGACGGCACGTACAATGAAAGAGTATCTGGGTGAGAGTTCCCAATTGTTCATGCTTCTCCGCGACATCCGGGAGCAGGACTACATCCAGGCGCGCATTCCATATGAACTGAATATTCACTGACCTACATGGATATCCCTCCGGTAGATACACGCAGATCGCTGCAACCATTGGCATGGCTGTATGGGGTCGGCGTGAACTTTCGCAACTATCTGTTCGATAAAAATATCCTTCAAAAAAGAAACTTTCCCATCCCGGTTATCTGCGTGGGAAACCTGACTGTGGGGGGAACAGGAAAGACACCACATATTGAGTACCTGATCAGGCTGCTTGCACCAAAGTACCGAGTGGCAGTGCTCAGCAGAGGGTACAAACGGAGAAGCCGTGGTTTTCGCATCGTGGAAACAACCTCCCGGGTTACCGAGGTGGGCGATGAACCGTTGCAGCTGAAACAGAAGTTCCCCGATACGATGGTGGTGGTCGACAGTAACCGGGTGAAGGCAATTGAGAAGCTGCTTACCATTGAAGAGGAGGAACGTCCGGAGGTGATCCTGCTCGACGATGGCTTCCAGCACCGTTACGTGCAGCCCTCGCTCTCCATCCTGCTGGTGGATAGCAACCGGCCGGTGTTCGAAGACAAACTGCTACCGGCGGGATCGCTTCGTGAGCCTTTGAAAGGGAAAGACCGCGCTTCGATGGTGATTGTCACCAAGTGCAATCCCGACATGCAGCCGATCGATTTCCGCATCTATACCAACGGGCTGAACCTCTTCCCCTACCAGGATCTCTTCTTCACCTCCCTCCAGTACGAGATGGCAAGGCCACTGTTCCCCGAGCTGCAGGAAGAACCATATGTGCTGGATGACCTGCGCAAGAAGCATGTCTTCCTGGTGACCGGCATTGCGTGGCCACAGCCACTGGCCGACAAACTGGCTCACAAGACCTATAACCTTTACACTCGGTTCTTCCCCGATCACCACACTTTCACGAAAGAGGATGTCGATGAGGTACGGGAACTGATGGCTTCCGTAGATGTGGACGAGGATGAAAAGATCATCCTCACCACGGAGAAAGATGCGATGCGCCTCAGAGGGCTGCCGTTCCTGGATGAGGATATCAAACGAATCCTCTACTATGTACCGATACGGATTGCATTTGTAGAGGAGAGCGACAAAGAACTATTCAACCAAAAAATACTTGCACATGTTAGAAACCATCAAACAAACAGCAGATTATCTGAAAAATAAAATCGGAGAAATACCCAACACCGCAATCATTCTGGGCACCGGCCTTGGAGAATTGGCACATGAGATTGACGACAAGAAGGAGATTCCCTACACCGGGATCCCCAACTTCCCTGTCTCTACCGTGGAGGGGCACAGTGGCAAGCTGATCACCGGCACCCTGGGCGGCAAAAAAGTGCTGGCCATGCAGGGCCGTTTTCATTACTACGAGGGATACAACATGAAAGAGGTGACCTTCCCGGTACGCGTCTTCCAGGCACTCGGCATCGAATATCTCTTTGTCTCCAACGCAGCGGGTGGCATGAACCCCAGCTTCGACATCGGAGACATCATGCTGATTGAAGACCACATCAACCTGTTTCCGGAACATCCGCTGCACGGGAAGAACTTCAACGAGCTGGGTACCCGCTTCCCCGATATGAGCGAAGCCTACAACAAGGGGCTGCGCCTCAGGGCGATGGAGATCGCCCGTGAGAAGAACATCAAGCTGCAGCATGGCGTATATGTGGGTGTGCAGGGACCCACGTTTGAAACGCCTGCCGAATACAATTTTTTCCGTGTAATCGGCGGCGATGCCGTGGGGATGTCCACCGTGCCGGAGGTGATCGTGGCCAACCACGCCAAAATGAAAGTGTTGGCTTTCTCCATCATCACCGACCTGGGAGTGATCGGCAAGATCGTGGAGGTGTCGCACGAGGATGTGCAGGAGGCAGCCAAGATTGCTCAGCCAAAGATGGCTGAGATCATGCGAACGCTCATCCAGACCATCTGATGAGCAGGACAGAGATAGCCACCCTCGGTGAGTTTGGGCTGATTGAACGGCTCACCGGAGATATCACGCCATTGCGGGGGAGCACGGTCAGGGGAATCGGCGATGATGCTGCCATTCTCGACTACTCCGGCCGGCGGACACTGGTCACCACCGACCTGCTACTGGAGGGAATTCACTTTGATCTGGTCTATGTGCCATTGAAGCACCTGGGCTACAAGGCGGCGGTGGTCAACTTCTCCGACATCTACGCGATGAACGGCAGACCGGAGCAGATCACTGTCTCCCTGGGCATCTCCAAGCGATTCTCGGTGGAGGATCTGGAGAGTTTTTACAGCGGGCTCCGACTGGCATGTGAGATCTATGGTGTTGATATTGTGGGGGGTGACACCACCTCCTCGCTTACGGGGTTCACCATCAGCATCACCTGCGTGGGCTCGGCCGACAACAATAAGATCGTTTACCGGAACGGCGCCAGGGATAGCGACCTCCTCTATGTCTCTGGCGACCTGGGTGCATCATACATGGGCCTCCAGTTGCTGGAGCGTGAGAAAGCGGCCTGGGACGGCTCGGGTGACTTCCAGCCCGATTTTGCCAGCAAGGAGTACCTGCTGGAACGGCAACTGAAACCGGAGGCAAGGAAAGATGTGATCAAGGCACTGGAAGAGAACGCCATCCTGCCCACCGCGATGATCGACCTCTCCGACGGACTCTCGTCTGACCTGCTGCATATCTGCAAGCAGAGCAAGGTGGGTTGCCAGGTGTATGAAGAGCGTCTGCCCATCGACTACCAGACCGCTATGATGGCCGAGACCTTCAACATGAATGTGACCACCGTGGCGCTGAACGGAGGCGAAGACTACGAGCTCCTTTTCACTGTTCCGCTAACGCTGCACGAACAGATGAATGCGGTACCAGGCGTGCATCTGATCGGGCATATAACGAAACCTGAACAGGGCTGTTACCTGGTAACCCGCGACGGACAGGAGATGCAACTTCGTGCCCAGGGCTGGAATCATCTGGCTGAGGAATAAGGGTTTTGATCAAAATTAAGGAATAAGAGGCGTGACAAGCCTTAAATGATCGACTTTTTCGTCAGCAAATTTTGCATATCCCAAAAATGCGCTTATCTTTGCACTCGCAATTTAAGCAATGCTGGTGCCATAGCTCAGTTGGTAGAGCAAAGGACTGAAAATCCTTGTGTCCCCGGTTCGATTCCTGGTGGCACCACTTGAAAGAAACACTTGAATATCAGATTTCAGGTGTTTTTCTTTTTTTGATAACCTGTAAATCCGGTAGATAACGGATCACCCCTGATAAAATATCATCCCGAAAATTGTTTTTGTTTCCAAAATGCACGATATTTGCAGCATAATAGAAACAAAATATAGAGATGACCTTTCTGGAATTTAAGGATAAAATGTTTGATCTGGCATGCTTCAATATCTATCAGGTATATGCATGGCAACCCGATTTTGACCGGAATAACCTTACCCGCTGGGCAAAGAAGGGGTATCTTATCCGGCTACGGCAGGGGTATTTTGATTTTTCTGAATATAAGAACAAGCCGGATTTTTCCCTTTATTTTGCCAACAGGATTTACCGCCCATCCTACATCAGCCTGCATACAGCATTGTCGTTCTACGGAATGATACCGGAATCGGTGGTGCAGATTACCAGTGTGACTTCCCTTAAAACGGCATCATTTACCAACGACTTTGGCGAATACTCGTATAAGAATGTCAAAGAAAATCTGATGTTCGGGTACGAATTGAAACCAATGGCAGACAACCGCACCATACAGTTTGCCACACCCGAAAAAGCATTGCTTGATTTGCTCTATCTTTATTCATTTTACGATAATGAGCAGGAAATGGAGGAATTGCGTTTGGACGAAGATTATCTGCACGATGAATTGAACAAGGATTTACTGGCGGACTATTGTGCCAGGTTTCAAAGCAAGGCGCTTGACCATCGGGTGACGCTGCTTTTTAAGACTTACGATTTATGATACAGATTGAACAGATAAGAAACTATTTTCCGGCTCAATTTCGTGAAAATTCGATTTACGATAAGCACATACTGAAAGAGTACTTGCAGTTGATGATTCTGGATTATCTTTCTTCTACGCCCTACATTCGGAAAATGGCTTTTATCGGCGGAACAAGCCTGCGTTTGGTAATGGGGATTGACCGTTTTTCCGAGGATTTGGATTTTGACTGCAAAGACCTGTCGAAAGATGAATTTATTGAAATGACAAACGGCGTAATCCGGTTTTTGGAGCAATCGGGCTTGCGTGTTGAAACGAGGGATAAAGATCATCCGAAGTTAACGGCGTTCCGGCGCAATATCCATTTCCCGGAACTGTTGTTTGATTTGGGATTGAGCGGACATAAGGAAGAACGTTTCTTAATAAAGGTCGAAAGTCAAGACCAGGGAATTGCTTATACTCCGGTTATCACACATATCAAGGGCTGCGGATTCTTTTTCCCGTTTCCTGTTCCTTCCGATGGCGTACTGTGCAGCATGAAAATATCGGCTATGTTAGCCCGTGCCAAAGGCCGTGATTTTTATGACCTGATGTTTTTACTTTCACAGTCACAACCGGATTACGATTTTCTGTCAAAGCGTTGTGGCGTGCATAACTTGCAGGAGTTCAAGGAGGCGACAACCGAACTACTAAAAACGGTTGATTTGAAGAAGAAACAAAAGGACTTTGAACATCTTCTTTTCAATAAAGCCAATAGCGGGAAGATTTTGCGATTCGGAGAATTTGTAGATTCGCTTACGGAATAATTCGATGCGAAATGTACATTTCGGAACTGACGGTTTCGGAATAGAGATAAGACAAAATAAAATGCCGACACATAACAAATTAAGAAATTTCAATATGGATGAAAAACTAAAAGCAGATATACGCAAAATAGTTGATGAGGCGATATCGTCTCGGCTATCGAATCAGCAAGCGACATTGACATTCAATCTGGAAAACATTGATGCGGAAGACAGATTGAAAAAGATGCTGAATGTGGACAAGTATGATATGGCTCTGTATGATTTCAGCCAGTTCTTGAGAAAATTCCTCAAATATGGGGAAGGCGAAAAAGTACGCTTCAAATCATATGATGATTACAAGGAAATTGTTCCTGATTACAGTACCATGGAGTACGTAAAGGAGATATTTTATGAATGCCTTGAGAACAATAGGGTAAATCTGGAGGATTAGCGTTTATTTCCAAAATGCACTATTTTTAATGCAGAATAGAAATAAAAGGGTCAATTATTTGGTTTCTACTTAAGTTTTCGGGCAAATGGGGGAAAATGCCTGCAGATATTTATCGATATAGAGCTGCTTTTCTTTCGATCTGTATTGCTGAATAAAACGAGGGTGCTCCAAGACTGTCAGTTTCTCGAACAGCTTCTCCTTATCATTCAGCCTCCCGATAAAATCAGCATTTTTCTTTCCCAGCACAAACACTTCGCAAGTATCCAGTCCCAGGACAATATGTAGCTTCAGTGAGTCGATCATGAATCCCTTCACCGCCTCAAAGAGTGCCGGGTCGTCGTAGTAGTTGGCATTGCGCCAGGTGCCGCCGTTTGTCCGGCGAATAATGGCCAGGGGAAAAGGAGAATTAATGTAAAAATCTTTATAAAAGCGGGCTGTTCCGCCATAGGCCTCAATCATATCATAAAGAAAGACCGAGGATACTTCGTGGGTGTTTGCCGTCTTCATGGTGATGCCGCAGGCGCTCTCCAGTCGCTTGGTATCCGTAAAAGGCACCCCCGTCACCCCTGCCCCGTTACGCCCTGGATTTATCCCGATAATAAAGCGCCGTTGTTCCGAATCATCGTAATATTTATGGTAAAACTCCTCCATCACCCTCATTGTTTCGGGGTTATCCCGAAAGGGATTCATCACTTCAAAGCCTTCCGGCAGCTCTCCGGTGTAGGCTAAATGACGATTAAAATCGATTACCTTATCAGCGAATGTCAGCATAAAGAGAAAATATTCAATGAGGAGTATTAAATACTACCCCTCCCGTCAGATAAAATTGAATTGACAGGCTGCCCGGCTTTACGAAAGAAGTGTAATCTGATCGGTTTCTCAGATTACACAAATAAGCCATATTAATCTATTTTACCTAATTGTAAACAATAATCCACCCCTTTTTGAAAACTATCCATACTGTCAGGTGCATTGCTGATTATGTCATACAATAGCAGGAATAACAGAATAAACAAGACTTTTTTCCAAGTAATTTCCCCTTTGAGTAAATTTAGTGACTTCATATGCAAATGTTTTGTTTATGATTATTGAGCTCCATAAATTCTAAATTTTCCATACAAAATTAATTTTAAATTGTGATTACTGAAATTGTTTTTGTAACTTATTTGCATGTTTCTAAATTCAGAACTCCTTACCTGATGTTTCCGGGTAGAGCGGTTCGTTACCTCCCCGCTCCCCCACAGACCCGTACGAGCGGCTTTCCCGCATACGGTTCCTCTTATTACGGCTTTGCTAAAAGATAGCTGTGATAGATTTTTTGGGGTAACCAATGGTTTCCACTCGCATATTAATTTGCTATACTTCTCCCAATTCCAAACCGGTTTGCCACCTCTGCGATTTAGCCAGTGGTATAACAGACGTTTGCATTGAAGGTAGTAATTGCCAATTTGTTTGCTGTTAAAGGTGACCCCATAATACTCGTAATGCCCTCGCATCTTTTGATTCATCAGTTCAATAAGCTCGCCAACTCTCTTGTTCCTGTTGTGGCGTAGCCACTCATTCATTCGTTTGAGCGATGCGCGAAGCTTTTTACTACTTGTTTTCCGCTTAAGGATAGCTCTCCCTTTTTGGCTTTTCCCCATATAATGGGTAAATCCTAAAAAATCGAAAGTGCCCGGTTTTCCTCCTTTACCGTCTCCAAGCTCTATTAGCCTGGTCTTATCAGGGTGCAGGTCTAAACCATATTTCCCTAATCGTTTTGGCAGAACTTGCATTACCCTTTCCGCATCTTCCTTCCTGGTGAATCCCAACAGAAAATCATCTGCGTAGC
>JAHDQF010000014.1 GCA_018433945.1 Proteiniphilum sp.
GTCACTATAGCAGTCAGCATGCAGGAGGATATTCCTATCTGGATGATTTCGAATCAACGACCTCTGTGATCGACCTGCGCAATCCTTACGCCTGGTCACTTGCCGCCACGCCCATCGACAACAGTGCGTCCTCACTCTTTCCGGAGGGAGCGGTCACCAATCAGATCGAAAACGGAAAAAACCGGGCACTGCTCTCCTGGTACCACATTGATGGTATCTTCACCCGTAAGAACTCCCCCCTGACACCCACCCACATCAGAAATGATCCGGATCAACTCTCCGACCACCGGGTGCGTGAGATCTATGAACGGGAGCTCTTTCCGGAAAGAGAGCTCCTCTATGGGCAGCCTGCTACCATACCGGTACTCAACCTAGCCTATTACCCCAATGAGAGAGGACCTTATAACCTTGACAGAGAGGTAGATCGTGATGGTTATCTACTGAACCCATCCAACCGGTGGGGTGGCATTACCCGTCGTCTGGAGACAAGCGATTTTGAGACAACCAATATTGAATATATTGAATTCTGGCTGATGGATCCCTTTGCAGGAGACACGCTGGCAAATTTGACCGGAGGTGATCTCTACTTTCACCTGGGTGAGATCTCTGAAGATGTGCTGCGTGACGGGAAGAAATTCTTCGAGAACGGTCTCCCGACCAACAGCGACAGCAGTGCCGTGGAACAAACCATTTGGGGTCTCACCCCCCGGCACCAGTCGAGCCTCTATGGCTTCGATAACTCGCTGGGAGCGGAGGCACGTCGGTTACAGGATGTGGGTCTAAATGGCCTCAACAGTGAACAGGAGAAACAATTTCCCACCTATGCGCAATATCTGGAAGAGCTGCAACCACGCCTCCCGGATGCAACACTCGCGCGGATGCGTGAAGATGCCCACTCGCCACTCAACGACCCCGCGGGTGACCGCTTCCGCCATTACCGCGGTGAGGAGCAGGACAGACGCCAGCTAAGCATCCTGGAACGTTATAAATACTACAACGGGACGGAAGGGAACTCCCAGGCTCCCGAGAACGATGATGGTTATCACACTGCATCACGCAACACACCCGATGTGGAGGATATCGACCGGGACAACACACTCAATGATCAGGAACGTTACTATAGCTACCATGTTTCATTGCGCCCTGAGGAGATGCAAACTGGCATCAACCACATAGCTGACAAGAGAGAGGTGAGCGTGTCGCTGCGCAATGGCCGGCAGGAGAAAGTGACCTGGTACCTCTTTAGAATCCCGATCAGTGATTACCAGTCGAAAATTGGGAACATGGAAGGGTTTCACAACATCCGGTTTATGCGAATGCTGCTTACCGGGTTCAAACAACCTCAAGTTTTTCGTTTTGCCACACTGGGACTGGTACGCAGTGAATGGCGCACCTACAACAGTGACCTGGCCACAGGCGGCAGCCTGACAGGTAGCGGCCAGCTCTCCATCACTGCGGTCAATATCGAAGAAAACGGCAACAGAACACCGGTCAACTATGTCATGCCACCTGGCGTGACCCGTGTCATAGACCCCAGTCAGCCCCAGCTCCGGCAGGAGAATGAGCAGGCATTGTCCCTCAAAGTAGAGCAGCTGGAAGCGGGCGACAGCCGCGCCATCTACAAGGGTGCCATGCATGACCTGCGACGTTACAAGCGGCTGCAAATGTTTGTGCATGCCGAGCAGCCGGAGGGAGACGCAGGCCGCCTGCAGAATGGTGATCTCTCCCTCTTCCTGCGGATTGGCTCCGACTACCGCAACAATTACTACGAAATGGAGCTTCCTCTCTCTCTGACACCTGAGGGACACTACAGCCCTTACATCGATGCTGACAGAGAAAAGGTATGGCCGGAAGCGAACAGGATTGATCTCCCGCTTGAGCTGTTCACCCAGCTCAAGCTCAAGCGAGATCGATTGCTGAAAGAGGGAGAACAATCGGGCTACTATACCCCTTACAGTGAAGCCGGTCCCGATCAAACGGAACGACGGATTACCATCACCGGCAACCCGTCGCTGGCGGAGATCAAGGTGATGATGATCGGCATCCGAAACAACAGTGCTGTAACCCGCTCGGGAGAAGTATGGGTGAACGAGATGCGATTGAGCGAGTTCGATGAAAAAGGAGGCTGGGCTGCCCAGGGAAACATTGGATTATCGTTATCTGATATCGGCACGATACAGCTCTCCGCCAGGAGAGAGACAGCCGGGTTTGGGTTGCTGAGCCAGGGGTTGCAACAACGCCGCAACAACGACATCTCATCGGTCAGTTTGACGCTCAACCTTGATCTGGGCCGTTTTCTGCCACGAAAAGCCAGGATCACGGCACCTCTCTTCTACGCATACAGTAACAACCTGGAGACCCCTCTTTATGATCCCTACAACAGTGATATCCTGCTATCCGAATCAATGGAACAGATGAATCTTCACTCCGAAAGAGACTCTATTCAGCGCATCGCTCAGACCAAAACGTCGTACCGAAGCATCAGCCTGAACAATCTGAAGATGAATATCCGAAGTGCAAACCCGATGCCCTACGATCCGGCAAACTTCACTTTTTCCTATTCCGGAAACTTACAGCAACAAAGAAACCCGGAAGTCGAATATGCCACAGAAAGTGATCAGCGTTTACAGCTCGTGTACTCCTACTCACCCCTGATAAAACCGTGGGAGCCATTTCATTTCCTGAAAGAGAATGGCCGAAATGCCCCTCTCCGCAATCTTCAGTTCCGCTACCTCCCCGACCAGATCAGCCTCAGCCATAAACTCCACCGCAACTACCGCGAAAGACAGCTGCGCAACCTGAATGTCTATGCGGCAGGTGAAACTGAAAGCCAAACAGCTTATCTCAGTTACAGTCACAACTTCTACTGGGACCGGCAGCTCAACCTCACCTGGAATCTGACACCTCACCTGAATATCTCCTTTCGCTCCGGTACGCTGGCTGAGATCGAAGAGCCATACCTGCAGGTAAACAAAGCAATCAACCGGGACGACTATGAGATTTGGAAAGATTCAGTGATGCTCAGCCTGCGCGAGTTGGGCAGACCGCTCAGGTATGATCAGACCGCTGATGCAAGTTTCAAGCTCCCCTTTGAGAGGATCCCATCACTGGACTGGATCAGCAGCAGCGCGGCTTATCACGCACAATACCGGTGGGAGCGGGGTGCAACAATCGAAAATAGGGAGATTGGCAATCAGCTGCAAAACGATCTCTCTTTCACACTCAACAGCCGCTTCAACCTGCCACGTCTATACCAAAAATTGCCATCGGTGGAGATGTCATCCACCCTCTCACAACTCTTGACGATGATCCGACAAATTAACCTCAATATCGGATACAAAACACGCACAAACCTTCCAGGTTATCTCCCGATGAGCGGTGATCTGTTTGGACAAAAAAGAGTGGAGGGGGTATTGCTGCCCGGCTTACCTTTCGCTTTAGGTGTTGATGGAGGAAGGAGCTTCGTGGAAAAGGCACTGGCCGAACAACGACTGGTGATCAATCAGGAGCACATCACTCCAGCCATTTTCAACCGTACCCGGAATGTGAGGATCGAGACTGCTCTTGAACCAATCGCCGGTATTCGCATCGACATCCACGCACTCCGTGAGGAGAACCACCGCAGCGAATATCAATACATGTTTGAAGGTATCCCCGAGATCCAGGGCGGCAGTTTTGCCATCAGCACCCTCTCTCTCTTCTCGGCATTTGAAAGAGGAGATGCCAACCGGCAATATTACTCTGCAACCTTTCGCCGGTTTCTGGAGAACAGATCTGTAGTGGCGAGTCGCATCAGAGATCAATATGCAGGCAAACAATATCCGCAGCAGGGGTTTCTCCGGAGTAGTTCACTGGCGGGAGAGACCTTCTCCATGAACAACGGTGATGTGAAGATGAACTCTTCCGATGTACTTATCCCTGCATTTCTGGCTGCCTACACGGGTAAGAATGAGCATGAAATCGCACTCACCCCTTTTCCTTCCCTCTCATCGATGATGCCCAACTGGAACCTCTCAATCAATCTAACGACCATGATGCCGGCGTTGCGCCAACAACTGGCCGAACTGATGATCACCCACAGTTACCTCTCGCAATACCGGATTGGATCATACCAAACACATCTCAGCTGGGTAGGAACAGAACAACAGGACCTGGGGTTCATCCGTGATGCGGTCACCGGTGACCCACTCCCCTCTTCTCCCTATAACATTCAATCCATCAACATCATGGAGAGTTTCAATCCGCTGTTCGAGGTGCGTGCAACGTTTCATAACAACATGAACCTGACACTACGAATGAATCGCACCCGTTCACTCAACCTGGCAATTTCTTCACTTCAAGTGATGGAGATGCATGACAACGACCTGGTTATCGGAACCGGTTACCGCTTTCCCAATTTTGGCCGTCTCATCGGCATCAGGAGATCATCTCCTGAACGGTATCGCATGTTCCCTCTATTGCAGCAAGCTCCAAATGACACACCAGGAAAAAATGAATCAACATTTCGGAACGATCTCACGCTTCGCCTCGATATCTCAATGAAGAAGACAGAGACGCTCATCAGAAGAATCGAAGAGGAGACCACTCAACCGGCAAGTGGCATTCAAACCAGCACCATTCGCTTCTCGGCCGATTATGCGGTGAGCAGGCTTCTCACCCTGCGTGCCTTTTATGACCGCATGGTACATCAACCGCTGGTCTCTTCACTCTCCTCAGCTACCACCAACAGCAATGCAGGCATCGCCCTGCGCCTCAACTTCCGCTGACCGGAAACAATTGCCCTGTTAAATAACTTCAAAATCAGGTTGTCATGCAGCTTATTTTCTTAATTAATGTTGTGATCTGGCTAAAATTCGTACTTTTTTAATTTTAAGAGGATATGTTAAACAAAAAAGCGGTTTATTTGTTAAATAATAAGGCAACAAAAAGTGATCTTTGAAATAAAAAAACAATTTAAAGGAGGTAAGGAATTATAGCATATGAAAAAATCAACTATCTGGTTGCTTGCCATTGTGATGTTCACGGCTTTTTTCGCATTGCTGTTTCTTCAGGTCAGGTACATGAGAACCAGCCTCGCAATCCGTACTCAACAGTTCGACGAGCAGGTGAACCGAAGTCTCTACAATGTGATGAGAAATTTGGAGATGGACCAAACACGAAAATACCTGGAAGAGGATATGATTGAATCGGAAAACAGATATTCACGGTATAATCAACCACGGAGTTCACAGGAGATCATCAGGGAGCAGACAACCATCTCCCAACCCGATGAAAACAGATCGAGCATCGAGTTGAATCCTACCGAACGTTCAATCATGCCGGAAACGGAGCGTGAGAAGGCACTGCTCTCACCCAATCAGGGTGCCAGCACCATCTCCAAGACGCAATATGACATGCAACAATCGCTCTCGAAGCGTTACCTGCACGAGCGGTCACTGCTCTATGAAGTGATCTTCAAGATCCTGAGTCGCTCAAGCAACGAACCGATTGAGGAACGGATCGATTTCAATAAGCTGGAACAGTATATCCGCCACGAACTCGCCTACAATGGGTTGAATGAGCCATTTAGCTTTCAGGTTGTGAATTACAACAATCAGGTGGTCTATGCTTCGCCCGGCTTCTCAACGAAGCAGCAGGATGCCATCTACACGCAGATCTTGTTCCCCAATGATCCGCCGGCGAAGTTAAACCAGTTGAAAGTGTACTTCCCCACCAAAAGGAATTATGTTTACAGTGAACTGACCTTTTTCATCCCATCGCTGATCTTTACTTTCATCCTGTTGATTACCTTTATCTTCACAGTGGTATCACTATTCCGACAAAAGCGTTTGTCCGAAATGAAGAATGATTTCATCAACAATATGACGCACGAGCTGAAGACACCCGTCTCCACGATCTCGCTTGCATCACAGATGCTCAAGGATGAGTCTATCCTGAAATCGCCCGAAGTATTTAAACATGTCACCGGCGTGATTTACGATGAGACAAAACGATTGAGTTTTCAGGTGGAAAAGGTTCTGCAAATGTCGCTCTTCGACAAGCAAAAGACAACACTGAAGATGAAAGAGATAGATGCAAACGATCTGGTGGTGACAGTGGCCAACACGCATGCTCTGAAAGTAGAGAAGCTGGAGGGCACACTCGACATTGACCTGCAGGCAGAGAATTCTATCATCAGAGTGGATGAGATGCATTTCACCAACGTGCTGTTCAACATCCTGGACAATGCGCTGAAATACCGGAAGAAAGATGTTCCGCCGGAATTGATGATCCGCACCCGCAACGAGGGGAACAAGCTGATCATCTCTATAGAGGACAATGGCATCGGTATGAGAAAAGAGGATGTGAAGAAAGTATTTGAACGTTTTTACCGCGTACCGACCGGCAACCGCCACGATGTGAAAGGCTTCGGGCTGGGTTTGGCCTACGTGAAGAAGATTGTAACAGACATGAACGGCACCATCCGTGCCGAGAGTGAATTGGGAAAAGGAACCAAATTTATCATTAGTTTACCCGTAATAACAGAAAATTGATATGGAAGAGAAATTAAAAGTTTTTTTATGTGAAGATGATGAGAACCTGGGCATGTTGCTCAGGGAATATCTTCAGGCAAAGGGTTTTGACACCGACCTGTTCCCCGATGGGGAGGCTGGGTTCAAGGGATTCGTAAAGACCAAGTATGACCTTTGCATAGTGGATGTGATGATGCCAAAGAAAGATGGTGTCACACTGGTCAAAGAGATCAGAACCATCAATACGGAGATCCCGGTTATTTTCCTTACTGCCAAAAACATGAAGGAAGACATACTGGATGGATTCAAAGCTGGCGCCGATGATTATATCACCAAGCCATTCAGCATGGAGGAGTTGGTGTTGCGTATTGAAGCGATAATTCGTCGCGTCAGGGGAAAGAAAAGCAAGGAGCAGCAGGTATACAACTTTGGCACCATGACCTTTGATACACAGAAGCAGGTCCTCACCATTGGCGATGTACAAACGAAGCTTACGACCAAGGAATCAGAGCTGCTCTCACTGCTCTGTGCCCATGCCAATGACATCCTGGAACGCAACCACGCGCTGAAACAGATATGGGAGGAGGATACCTACTTCAATGCCCGAAGCATGGATGTCTATATTACCAAACTGCGTAAGCTGCTTAAGCCAGAGCCCAACATTGAGATCATCAACATCCATGGGAAAGGTTACAAGCTGATCGTACCCACCGATGAAAGTAAGAACAACGAACAGTAACACCGTAATTTTCATTCTCCCTTTCGAGCCGCCTTCCTTGTAAGGCGGCTCGTTTTTTTTGGGGGGGGGATATTCCTATCTCCGGTTTCATTTTTTGGGAAACAAATTCGTAACATAAAAATTTAATGGCTACATTTGTGACAGGATAGAAAAATCATTTAAAAGAGACCAAGATGAGCTCAACAAAAGAAAACATGGCTAAGTCGCTCAGACTAATTGCCACCGATCGCCAAAGAACCAACATCCTCCGTGCTTGGGAACAGAAATCGATTGCCTACCTGGTACAAAAAATTCCTTCCTGGATCTCCTCCGACGGTCTCACAGCCATCGGTTCATTTGGCAACATGATGGTGGCTGCCAGTTTTGTGATGGGAGCCTACCTGAGCCGTTACTGGTTGCTGCTCTCCCTGCTCGGTTTCTTCATCAATTGGTTTGGCGATTCTCTCGATGGACGGTTGGCCTACTACCGCCGTACCCCACGAAAATGGTATGGGTTCTCACTCGATGTGACGGTCGACTGGATCGGCACCATCCTGATCGGATTGGGATTCACCATCTATACACCGGGAGTATGGAAATATGTCGGATTTATGTTCGTTGTTCTCTACGGATGGGAGATGATTACAGCACAATTGCGCTATAAGATCGGCGGTCAATATTCCATCGATTCCGGTATCTTTGGCCCCACCGAGGTACGACTGCTCCTGGCAGCCATTATTACTGTTGAGGTGTTCCTGCCGGGAACCATTCAATATCTGGCTACTGCCGCCGCTCTCTTCCTGCTGATATCCAATTTCTCCGAGACAAAGAAGCTGCTGACCCTTGCCAACGCACAAGACAAGAAGGATCGTCTGTCAAAAGAAAAGGAACAACAGGCCAACCGCAAAGAGAATGCCTGAACTGCCGGATGATCATGTTGTCTAAAATTGTTACCTTTGCAGAAAAGAGGAACAATGACACATTCAATGACGGGATATGGCAGAGCGGTTGCTGAGCTGCCGGACAAGAGGATTACAATAGAGATAAGGTCTTTAAACTAAATAGGTCTTCGTGTGACCGTCAGGTCATATGAAGAACGTGTTGTACTAATTTTGTACTAATTTTGAAGTTGGTAAACTTATGGGTTTTGTGCCTTGATTTAAGTGTTTGTCATGGTTTTGTTCGGTACCGCAC
>JAHDQF010000005.1 GCA_018433945.1 Proteiniphilum sp.
GTAGGGCCCCAATTGCGTTGACGGTCGAGTGTGCCGCTGTTGTAGTTGTAGTGTGTAAACCCGTATCCGGCGTTGAGGCGCAGATAAGGGTAGTTACGGCTCTGCAGGTTCTTCAGTTCGAGTTCGCTCAGGGTCTTGTTTTTACCGGCGAGGAGCAGGACGGGGTTCTGCTGCAGGGCGGCATCGAGCAGTTGTTGTTGTGACAACGTTGCATCGAACAGGATGGTGGTATCCTGCGCTGCGAAGAGATGGTTCACATCTCCACCCATCATCTCGTTCAGCCGGATGCGGGAAGTGTGCAGAATTTCATATTGCTGGATCAGCAGTGAGCTGTCGGCATTGAAATCGACCCGTGCCTGCTGCAGGTCAAGTCGGGAGAGTGATCCCACCTGATAGCGTGATTCCACGATGCGAAGTCGTTCCCGGGACAGATCCACCGCATATTGGAGGTTCCCCAGCCGGATCTGCTGCTGCACATAATTGTAATATTCCGCGGTGAGGTTGGCGATAAAATTCTCCACTGCCAGGCGGGTATTCAACTCCCCAACAGCTTGCAGTTCCTTCAGCCGTTTGTAATTGGTCTGCACACGAAATCCTTCAAACAGGGTCCAGTTGAGATTTACCCCCGCATCGGTGGTGCCGGTGTTGGCATTGCGGGTTTGTACCGTTTCATCCTCCCCCGCAGGGAATTGGTCTGAGTTACTGTTTCGGAACGTGTATCCCGAGTTCAGGGTTACCTCGGGAAGAAATCCGGCATTGCCCGGCGTGACATTGTTGTCGGATATCAGCGCTTCGTTGCGTGTGATCTGCAGCTCATAATTGTTTTCCAGACCTAAGCGCAGACACTCCTGCAGATCCATCACCTCCTGCGACCGTGCAATGGCCGGCATCAGAAAACAGGAAATCAAAACGATTTTGACGAGAGTCCTATGCATGGCTTGTAATTTCTTTTTAACTTATTGAAACACTGAAACATTTAGCTATTATGGTTTTATGCAGGGTTCGTATTTTCTTTTTTCTTCCTTTCTCTGGCTTCCCGATCGGTGGAGAAATAGCTGTACATTACCGGAACAACAAACAGCGTAAGTAACGAGGAGATCAGCAATCCACCCACGACTGCTGTGCCCATGGCAATACGTCCGTTGGCTCCTTCACCCGAGGCAAACATCAGGGGCAGTGAGCCCAGCATGGTGGAGATGCTGGTCATCAGAATGGGTCGCAGGCGCTGTACCGAAGCGCCAATAATCGCGTTGAACTTGCTGAGTCCCGCCTCCTGACGCTGATTGGCAAACTCCACAATCAGGATTCCGTTCTTTGCCACCAGCCCGATCAGCATGATGATGCCGATCTGGCTGTAGATATTCATCGTAACCCCGGTCATCCATATGAACAGCAAGGCACCGAACAGCGCCATGGGTACAGAGAACATGATCACAAACGGATCCTTGAAGCTTTCAAACTGTGCTGCCAGAACAAGGAATATCAATATGATAGCCAAGCCGAAAGCAAATAACAGACTTGATGAGCTTTCCATGAAGTTTCTCGATTCACCTTCCAGTGCGGTTCTGAAACTGTCATCCAGCACTTCGGATGCAATGCGGTCCATCTCCTCCAGTCCATCTCCGAGTGAATAGCCGGGTGCCAGTCCCGCCGAGATGGTAGCCGAGTTGAAGCGGTTGTACCGGTAGAGCTGAGGAGGGGCAACCGATTCTTCCAGTTTGACCAGGTTGTCCATCTGAATCATCTGTCCGTTGATATTTTTGATATAGATTGTCTTCAGATCTACCGGTGTGTTGCGCTGCTGCCGGTTGATCTCTCCCAGAATCTCATACTGCTTTCCGTTCATGTAAAAGTAACCCATGCGTTGTCCGCTCAGGGCGTACTGCAGTGTTTGTCCGATATCGCGCGTGCTCACGCCCAGCATTGCCGCCTTATCGCGATCGATGAGGATCCGTGTTTCGGGTTTCGTAAATTTCAAATCCACATCGGCCATTTGAAAGTAAGGGCTCTGGTTCACCCTCTCCATGAAGGGAGGGATAAACTCCTGGAGATTTTCAATATTGGGTGCCTGCAGCACATACTGAATGGGCATGCCCGCACGACGGCCCCCGAATGTTGCTTGCTGCTGCACAAAGGAACGTGCTGCCGTTTCGTTTCGCACGCCTCGTGCCAGCTCGTCTGCAATCTCCATCTGGCTTCGTTCTCGTTCGCCTATATCGGGCAATATGAGGCGGACCATGCCGAAGCCGGTACGGGTAAATACAATGTTCGATTCTCTTTCCGGGACAATGGAGTCGGCAATGGCGGCAATGCGGTCGGTATAATCCCGCACAAACTCAAAGGTAGCACCCTCCGGAGCCGTGGTGCGGATGATTATCTGCGACCGGTCTTCCAGTGGTGCCATCTCCGCGGGGATGATATTCCAGAAGAGGCCAATCAGAATGGCAGCAAGAATCAGGATGGGAAAGACAAGCCATTTGCGGCGGAAGAAGCTGCGTAGCGTCGTTTCGTAGAACCGGTTCATTCCGTTGAAGAAAACCTCGGTTTTGTTGTAGAACGGGTTGTGTTTCTCTTTCTTCTTCAGTAGCTTGGAGGCAAGCATGGGCACGAATGATAACGCCGCAAAGGCGGAGATGAGCACTGTCCCTGCCAGCACGATGCTGAATTCACGGAAAAGCCTTCCCGTCATCCCTTCCAGGAAAACGATCGGGATGAAGATAGCCACCAAGGTGATAGTGCTGGAAATCACTGCGAAGAAGATCTCTTTTGATCCGGCAATAGCAGCTTCTTCGGGATCCATTCCATCCTCTACCTTATGGAAAATATTTTCGGTCACCACAATGGAATCGTCCACCACAAGGCCTACAGCAAGTACCACGGCGAGCATCGACAACACGTTGATGGAAAATCCGATGAGATACATCACAAAGAAAATGCCGATGAGCGATATCGGAATGGCCACTACCGGGATGAGGGTAACCCGCCAGTTTCGAAGGAAGGCGAAGATGATGAGGACGACCAGGATAAAGGCGATAATCAAGGTGGACTGTACTTCGGTAATGGATGCCCGGATGAACTGGGTGTTGTCGAACGCCACATCCAGGGTCACATCTTCCGGGAGGTCTTTTTTCATCTGCTCCATACGCAGCCGCACCTCGTCGGCGATGTTGATGTGGTTGGCGCCGGGCTGGGGGATGATCACACAACTGACCATCGGGACGCCATTTCTGCGGAAGATGTTCTGCCGGTTGGCAGCGTCCAGCTCTGCATAACCCACATCCCGGAAACGGACAATGCGGAAGTCATCCTCGATCAGAATCAGGTTGTTGAACTCTTCGGGGGTTTGCATCAGGCCCATGGTGCGGATCGACTGGGATATCTGGTCCCCTTCGATGTTGCCGGCAGGAAGTTCCACATTCTCCCTGTCGAGGGCATTTTTGATATCCATGGGGGTGATGTTGTAGGCTGCCATTCGAATAGGATCGAGCCAGAGGCGCATGGCATAGCGGTACTCTCCCCATATCTCCACTGCACTCACATTGGAGATGGTCTGTAGCCGTTCCTTCACGGTGAGGTCAGCAATCTCGGAAAGTTCCAGTAGCGAGCGGGTTGGGCTTTGCACGGTGACCTGCATGATGGGATCGGAGTCGGCATCGGCCTTTGAGACGATGGGTGGATCGGCATCCCGCGGCAGATAGCGCTGGGCAATGGATACCTTGTCCCTCACATCGTTCGCCGCCCTCTCCAGGTCGACGTCCAGCTCAAACTCGACGGTGATGCGGGAGCTTCCCTGGCTGCTCTGGCTCCTGAGTGAACGGATGCCGGGAATGCCGTTGATGTTCTGTTCGAGCGGCTCGGTGATCTGGTTCTCGATCACTTCCGCGTTGGCACCGGGGTAGGATACCCGGACCGTGATGATGGGGTTGTCCACGTTGGGGTACTCCCGTACCGCCAGGTTTGTGTATCCGATGGCGCCGAAGATGAGGATAATCAATACCATCACCGTGGCCAATACCGGTCGTCTGATGCTTAGTTCGGAAAAATTCATACGATCTACTCTGCAATATTAGGAACCATACGGTCAATTCTTACCGGCATGCCGGTGCGGAGCTGCATCACACCGGTGGTCAACAGGGTATCGCCCGCCGCAAGGCCGCTGACAACCTCCACCGAGGAGGCTGTGCGCATGCCGGTCATGATCTCTATTTCTTTCGCCTTCCCGTTCTCATAGACATAAACGATATCCCGTCCCATCTCCTTGACCGTGGCAATGCTGGGAATTACAATGGCATTATCGATCTGATCCAGTTTGATCCGGATGCTGGCCGACTGCCCGGGCTTGATTTTCCCGTCGGGATTCTCGTAACGTGCTCGCGCAAACAGGCTGAATGTCTGCTCATCGAGGCGCGGCTCCACCGCATAGACCGAAGCATTGTACACTTCCAGATCGTTCTCCACGGTGAATTCGATTTCGGTACCCGGTTTGATCAGGTTGACAAAATTCTGGGTGATGGAGAATTCAATCTTGAGCGGCGATATCTTTGTTAAGGTGGTAACCACTACGGTGGGTGATGCATAAGCTCCTTCACTGACCTGTCTCAATCCAATCATACCGCTGAAGGGAGCCCGCAGCTCTGTTTGCCGGATGCGTGCCTTCACCAGTTCAATGTCTGCTTTCAGTGTCTCCAGCTGCGTGGCAACCGACTGATAGGTCTCCTGGCTGATGGCATCTTTCTCCAACAGGGTCTGCTGCCGGTAAAGCCGGTCCTCGGCCAGTGGCAGTTGTGCTTCGAGCTTTTTGAGTTCGGCCTGCAACGGTTCATCGTTTACTTTGGCCAGCAGGGTTCCCTCTTCTACAAAGGTTCCTTCGCGGAAGTAAATGTGCGTGATCTTTCCCGGCGACTCAAACGTGAGGTCTACTTCCTCATCGGGGAGCAGCACTCCCGTGATTCGAAACATGTTGTTCAACGTTTGCGGTGTCAGGATGGTGGCACTGACCGGCAGTTCCCGCCTGCTTGCTTCACCTCCCTGTATGGGAGCCTCAGTTTGATCCGATGAGGCAAACAAGCGTCTGATTGCTGGGAAGAAAGCCATCCCCAGTATCAATACTGCAATGGACACAAAAACAAAAATTTTGGTCTTTTTAGTCATGTCGATGAATGAATTTTTTTCAAAATTACCGATTTCAGCGCTACCAAAGGTACCCCGTGGTATCCATTTTAGTTTTTTTAGGGCAAGTTATCGACATATCGACCAAAATAATCGATGAACAAGGTGAGAGGAAAGGTTTAAATAACTAATTTTGACGTTTCATTGTATGAGTCTGCTGAAGAGTACCCGGAAAAGGGACTTTTGTCATAAATTGACCGTTGATTTTCAATAATTTGACCCTTGATTTCAGTTAATTGTGATGTTCAAACAGCTCAAGAATGATTTTTCGAAATCTACAGAAGACAATCCTAAACATCCTGTCCATAAATTGACCGTTGATTTCGGTCAATTGCGTTGAATAAAAAGAACAATAATTGGAATATACCCATTATAATATCCGAAAAAAATGAATAGAAAAGAACGGTTGCTTTTGCTTGTCATGATGATGTGTTGGACAATGATCGCCCAGGCTCAGGATTGGGCCAATTTAAATCGTGTCAGGGAGGAAAACGAAAAACTGGGCCCTGCCAGAACGTGTGACGACAGGGTCGTATTCATGGGAAACTCCATCACAGAGGGATGGATCACACAAATGCCGGAGTTTTTTGCCGGAAAACCCTATATCAACCGGGGAATAGGCGGACAGACCACCCCACAGATGCTGATCCGCTTTCGTCAGGATGTGATCCACCTGCGTCCCAAGGTGGTGGTGATCCTGGCCGGCATCAACGACATTGCCGGCAACACAGGGCCCTCTACCCTGGAGATGATAGAAGATAACCTTCACTCCATGACGGAGCTGGCACAGGCCAATGGTATCCAGGTGGTACTCTGTTCGGTTCTTCCGGCTTACGATTTCCCCTGGCGTCCGGGGCAAGAACCGGCCGAGAAGGTGGTGGAACTGAACAGGCGGATTCAGGCTTATGCGTCGAGAGTGGGTGCGGTCTATTGTGATTATTTCTCAGCGATGGCAGATGAGCGCAACGGACTGCCTGCAGCGCTCTCCGATGACGGGGTTCATCCCAACAGGGAAGGATACGCGGTCATGGCTCCGCTGGTGGAGAAGGCTATCGCACGTGCCCTGCTGATGTGGAAAGGGGAGTGATGCAAAAAGTAGGGCCCTGTTTCCCGGGCCCTTTGTTCCATTGTCACAGGCACCTTTTTACCTTATTCCAGAAACAGATAATCAGTTGTGTTTCTCATGCCGGGGACCGAATAGTATGCTTCAAGGTCGCCTCTGATCATTACCAGCCTGTTGATATTTAAAGGATTGTCGCATATATTCAGCGCATTTTTCAGTGATGCGGAGGTGAAGTTTACCGGCAACATACGGGTAACGTCCGTTTCACCCCGGTTGTCTGACAATGCAATATTGGTTTTGACCTGCCCGGTGGTGTCGGTTACAAATTTGTTGATGCTGCCGTCAAATGCCCCGACGATGTATCCGATAGCCCACACATCTTGTTTATCCTGATTGTTGATCGCCTGTGCCACGGTGTAGGGATCCCTCTTTGAGCCTTTGATCACCGGAGGCGCGTCTGTTGTGCGATTTGCCGTGAACGTGACAGAATCCAGGGAATTCCAGGGGATAATGCCTGTCGAGTCGGTGACAACCTTCACCTCATCGGTGAATAGGGTGGCTGCGAATGTGTATTGCGTGGATGGTGACAGTGAACCAGTGGTGAAAAGCGTGTCAAGGTCAACTTTATAGGCCTCTGAGCCTTCCCCGGTGACAAACCAAAGCTCACTTCCCGAGAGATCCGTGCCTGGCATCAGGATTGCTTCAGCCAGCGTGCAATCTTTGTTTACGCAGCATGCCACGTCGCTTGTTGCAGGATCTACTGTCAGGTTTCCCGATTTCAGGTCAAACGACCCCGTAACCGGAACGGAGGTGATGATCACCGAAAGATCCTCCAGTTCAATTCCCCGGTAATGTTCTACCTGCATCACAATTTTCGAAAGCTTGTGGGAAAAGATCATCCTCACATTTGCCTGCTCCTCATTCACATCTTTCACATTGTCGGCGTACATCAGGTCAAGTGCAGACTGTTTGGATTGTATCGAGAGATCGATTGGAAGGGTGAAGTCATTTACCGGATCCCGGTAAGGATAGTACCCTATAAAATCAACCCTGTCGCCGGTAAAAGGGAAGTAGATTGTCCCTTTCTCATCCTTTGGTTCGAACACTCCTGTTTCTGCATTGTAGCTATACTTTACATTCTGCTCTGGTGCCGATGAGTCGAGCGAAGCACCAGTTCGCTTCATATAAACCCCGATGGCATCTCCTTTTTCCCAAGTGGAACCGGAAAGACGCGTTCTCATCCCCTCAATCTCAGCTGTCAGCCGGATGGCTTTTCTCCCTCCTGCCGGAACGATCTCTTCCCCCTCACAAGCGGAGAGAAGTACTCCGGTCATCAACAAAAACAATCTCCATTTCATAAAGCGCATTCATTTTTAAAGTTAAACCAACATTAAAATTAAACCGGTATTTTTGGTAAAAACATCCGCACATGATGGTATAAACAGATTCAGATGGATGATTGCAATATGGCAATTTCAGATCACATTCAGAAACAAATTTCCCAAAAAAAATAAAAGAGGATGGGCAAGGTTTTTAATTTGAATTTAGTCCAATTTGAAATAGAGTGAAACAGAATCTGGAAAAGGAGGAGAATGAAGGATAAAAATCGCCATCAACCGGTAAAAAACCAATATTTACCGGTTTTAGATTCAGTTAGCTCCTTGATTTGAAAATTGATAGTTTCCGGCCGGAATGTCAAACAAGAGATACCCGTTCTTTTTACCTGCCTGCCTGGCCAGGCCGGAATTTTCAGTGATTATTTTTCCTGCTTCATCGGGGAACCATACCGTGGCACTGCAGTTGGGAGGCACGGTCACCTCCAACATTAACTTCCCCTTTTCGCGTCTCCACGACGATCTGATGAGCCCTGCCGGGGAATCAAAATCGGCTTTTGCCCAGGAGATTTGTGTTTCGGTGAGTTTGGGTATGCGAATCGAAAATTTCCGGAAGCCGGGATTCTCCGGATCTTTTCTGATGCCCGCCACCCCGTCAATATACCATGCGCCGGGATATAAATAGGAGCTGTGAAGGAGGGAGTGCCCGGGAAGATCTTTTTTCCACATCTCCCAGATGGTGGTCGCGCCGTTCTCACGCATAAACCCCCAGCTCGGATAGGTGGTTTGCGACGTCATGGCATATAGGAGATCGTCGCGTCCCTCTTCACGCAATACGTTGAAGAGCATGGCACCGCCAGTGATCCCCACATCGATGTGCCCCTTTCGGTTGATCAGGATCTCCTTTTCGAGCCTTTCCATTACCTTAGGGCGCAACCCGGCGGGCATAATATCCCCATAGAGTGCTGCAGCGAGGCTTCGCATGGATCTGTCGGAATAGCTGTGATCATCCTGGTGGTAATATTTTTCGTGGATTGTTTTGCTTGCTGTTTCCGCCTGATGTCCCCATTTTTCTGCTTCGACGGTTTTACCTATCACGTGAGCGATCTGAGCGGCTGTTTTCAGGTTATACACCCAATAGCAGTTGTTAAAGAACAGGTTTTCGTCCGAGTAGTTGTTCATCCCCTGAGCTGTTGCCCCCGGCCAGAGCCAGTCGCCCAGAAAATCCCACTCTCCCCCGTAACGTTGCAGCATATTGTTTTTCACGTGTGTATCCAGAAAAGTCAGCCACCCCTTGATCATGTCGAAATTTTCTTCCAGGATATCTGCATCTCCCTGGTACTGATACATTAACCAGGGGAGGGTAACCACGATGCCACCCCATGCCGGACCGCCGCCGCCGTGATAGGTGGGTGCTGTCTGTGGCAGGATCCCCCCGCCCAGTAATCTGCCGCTGCCCTCCTGCTTGCGTGCCCAGGCCGGATCGTTCATGTTGCCGACCATCGGTTCGGTACCCTGCACATCCCGCCAGTCCTCCAGCCATTTATTGTAAAAAGCACCCATCTTGTAGTTCAGCAGCCCGGTCTCGGAGGTGGCATGTGCATCGCCTCCGTAACCAAATCGTTCCCGCTGGGGGCAGTCGACAATATATCCGCCCAGTGACAAGTTCTCAAAGGTCCATTTGATGGTGCTGTATATCCAGTTTTGCAGTGGGTCGGAGCAGGCAAAGTCTGTTGCATCTGCAAAATCGGTCCGTACCAACCAGCCTTTGATATCCTCCTTTCGGGGAGCAGCTGTCAATCCTTGTATCGTGATCCACCGGCCCGAACTGTAATTAAACCGGTTTTGAAAAACACCTTCGCCCGATGCACCCATCACATAAGCATTGTGCAGGTTGAAGGTCATCGCATCCTGTTCTCTTTCGGAAAACAGAAAACGGATGGTGTCTCCGGGGTTCCCTTTTACATGAATCTGTGTCCATCCGGCAAAATTTACGCCCATATCCACGCGGTAGGAGCCGTCGGGACGTTTTTCGATGGCGACCGGTTGAAGCTCATCATGCAGCGTATTGGTCTCGACCCGCTGCGCTGATAGTTTGAGCGCCGGTGTGTATATTGTGGCGTTTTTCCAGTTACGGTCATCGAGGGTTGCCAGGTTCCAACCTTCCACCTCCTTGTTGGCATCCCAGATTTCACCCCCGTATCCACCCACGCCAAATCCCCAGTTTCCGATGAGTTTGTTGGGACTGGGATTTGTTTTCCACGAGCCATCCGTCTCTATCCGCACCATTTTTACTCCCTCCATGTCGTAGAGATCGGCCTGTGCAATTACAATCGGGGTCCGCGGTTTGTCGGGGGTAGCATACGGAGCGAAGATGGACCACGATGTTCCCAGCCACAGTGCAATTACGTTCTTTCCCCGGCTCAAAGCGGGAGCAATGTCGTAGGCGATGTAACGTGCCCGTTTGGTGTGATCCGTTACTGCCGGGGCAAGCACGTGATCACCTATTCTCTGTCCGTTCACATAGACCTCGTGATACCCGACCGAGGCGACAAACAGGGTAGCTTTGGCGGGTCTTTCCTTCAAATCGAAAGTTTTCCGGAACCAGGGATCCGGCATCTTGTTGGCTCCTTCCGCCGGATTGTAAACCTCGTCGGTACCGATCCATTTTGCCGTCCACTCATCCTGTGAGAACAGTCCCGTACGCCATTCCGCTGTTTTGGCGAAAACCGATTCATTTCCTTTTTCATCCTTTACGGCCACTGTCCAGTAATAGGTTTGATCAGACTGAAGCGCTTTGCCGTGGTATCTGATCAGTTGCATGTCATCCGATTGAACCCATTCCGAGTCCCACATGTCGGCTTGGTTGCTTTTCAACGACTCTTTGCTGATGCTCACCTTACTGCTGCTCGCTTTATTGCTGCTCGCTTTGTTGTTCACTTTGCTGCTGCTCACAAGGATGCGGTAGGCCGATTGTCTTTGTCCGAACGCCGATCCGTCAGTGGCTCTCAGTTTCCAGCTGAAGCGCGGATGGGTGACATCCAGGCCGGTGGGATTGGTCAGGTACTCACAGGTTAGCTGAAAAGGAGCGACGCTGCACTCCAACTGCTGAGAAGGAGTGATACTGCCTTTCTCCAGCTGAGAAGAGGTACTGTTTTCTTTCACCAGCTGAGAAGGAGTAATGCTGCCTTCAGAATGGGCAGAAAGAGATCCTGCCGACAGTAAAATAACGAGGGCAATGGCTGTTGTGAACTTCATCTTTATTAAACAAATTAATTTTTTAAGGTGATAATCTGCTTAATTCGTTCATCCAGTTGAGCCTGATCGGAAGCGAAGCTGGCAAGCCCCGCCAGGTTGAGTAGGGTGTCAATGGCCAGTTCGCCGTTTTTGATGCGGGATGCCCATCGTTCGTGTTTCGGAATTTTCCCGTCTTCCGTGATGTGCTGCAAATCGGCGTCACTAAGGCGGGGAAACAGATCACCGCAACCAGCCTCCCATGCCCTTTGAACAAGCTCTTCGCCATTTTGCGGGCAGTCCTTGCCGAGGCTTTCAGCCAGTTGCAGCTCACGGTCGGAGACTTCCCACAGTTTTTCGGGAAAACACTCTTCTGCCTTCTCATTGAGGCCGACCGGATAAAACTCATTCAACCGGGAGCGGAAATTGCCGGACAGCTTTGCTTTCCCTTCGGCAGCCACTTTGGGGGGCATGGTAAAAACATCCACGCCCGCAAGGTCTTCCAGTTGCCGGTAATTCCGGAGGCTGGCCGCGATCAGCCGGGTAGGTTCCGGGTTGTTTTTTGTCAGTTCCTTCACCCATTTTTGGGAGGACAGAACGGCATTTTCGCCTGCGCCAGAGCCGTCGCCCAGCCCGTTATCACTGATGTAAGCGCCGATCCGTCCCAGGAACACGTTCAGGTAATTGGGTTTGGTAATGGCGGCCACCAATACGTTCTGCCGGGCTGAAAACTCAAGCGTGAAGTTGATCTTTACGCCTTTTTCCCGGAGTTTGCGGGCACCTATCAGACCGGAAGCAGTATAGGGCACTTTCACGATAAACTGATCGGGACAGATTTCAAAATAACGCATGCCGTATTCCATGATCGCTTCAATATCATGGGAGGTATCGGTGTGCAACTCCACGCTCACGAAACCGCCGAACTTTCTGGCCAGCCGCAGCCCGTGCCGGGCATTCAGGATAAAAGCAATTTCTTTTACCTGTTGCTGTACGGGCAGTTCCTTGACGATTTCCATGGCATCGGCAATAAACACATCATAAATGCCTTTCTGTATCTCTTTATTTATTAATGTGTTATTTGTAGTGAGAGCGGTCATCTCTGCCGACCAGTTTTTTTCAGCTTCCTCCATGTCGCCCGTGTCGAGCCACAATTCGGTGCCCACGTCTTTCAGCTTCTGCCAAAAAGTGTCCGGCTGGGCAGCAACCGGTTGTTCCTCGATTCCCTCCAGAATAAACGATTTGATTTTTTCTTTGCATGCATTGTCCATAAGCTTCTCAATCATTATTATTAGAAATTTCACCTATTAAATTTCACCTATTAAATTTCACTCAAAGATCTCTCCCGAAAGTTTCATCCAAAAGCCTCACTTAAAAAATCTCATTTAAGGTTCCTCTCCGGAAAATCATTTTTTTGCTTTTTTTGCCTATCGCAATTGATTAAAAATCAATGACAAATTTTTGACAAAATTGCCCCTTTCAGGGTTTTTGGAGCAGACACATTTAAAATTTTCACCCAAAAATGGCGGTTGAGTGTGTGCTTTTATTCAATGCCCTAAAATTAAACTTTTTACCTGACCTGTGCAATTTTTTATTCGACACATTCAGGTACTTCTTTTTGCACTGAACGATAAGGAACAGCAAGTTAATCAATGCCAATAATCGTTGACAGGTCAACAAGAGTATAATAGATATTTTGTCGATACGATTCATCAGTACCGGTACGAAGACGTTGACACCGTGATCGATGGCTACGTCTATCCAACGGATCGTCGTGACAGGATGGCCATATATATGCGGCTACATAATAATTATTCTCCGGATAATTACTTTCCGGTTGCTTTTGCGCGTGTGCCACATTGTACAGAACACTTGTGGCAAGTATTGCCGTCAAACAAAATATTTTAAGCTGATATGCATATTTTTCAAGTTAGTTTCTGAATAAAAAGTTTCAATACAGTTGTGAGCAACCAATATGTGCCCGATGAATTTTTAGTTCCCCTACCGGTAAACGTGAAAACTCCATTTTCCCGGCTTTACACCCTTGATCACTGAAAACCCGCCTTCCCTGTGATAAGTCACAGGTTTGTTATCCAGAAGCACTTTCTGCTCTTCTGAATAAAACGGAAGATATACATCTGCAGTTGTGTTGGCCGGAATGCTGACTTCGAGGCGGAACGATTCGTTTGGGCGGTTGATAAAACTTGCTGTGATATCACCCCGGATCGTGGGGTGTTTGATGCCGGCATGTTTGAGCCAGGCGGGTTGGGGTTTGATTCTGATCTTTTTGAATCCCGGCTCCAGGGGCTCTATCCCCATCAGCTTGCGCGGTATCAGGTTGGCAGGTGCAGCCCCCCAGGCATGGTTCCAGTCCTGATTGGGCTTATATTTGTTGTCCCACGCTTCCGTGGTGATGGTAGAGCCGGATCGGATCATATTGTACCAGCTCCTTTCACCGGTAGAAGTCAGCAGCTGTAGCCCGTAGTCGGCATCGTGTGCATCATAAACGGCATCAAGCAAGAATTGTGCTCCGTACACACTGCAAGCCATCCCACGGGAACGGATAAATTCCAGCACACTACGGATATGTTTTTCAGGCACCAGCCCGAACGCCAACGGAAACATGTTTGCATGAAGTGAAGCGTGATCTGTTCCGATGCCATCCACATACACGCCTCTCTTTTGATCGAAAAGACGTGCATTGAATGACCGTTTGAGCAGGGTGGCCCGATCTTGATAAAACTTTTGATCACTCGTTTTTTCCAATGCTTCCGCGATACGGGCCATGAGTGTTAATGCCTTGTAATGGTAAGCATTGACGACCGTGTTCACCTCCGTAAACACAAAGCCGTCGGTTTCGCCCCCTTCTTCCTTTTCCAATCCCAGGATGCCGGTGTGGGGCCAGTCGACAATGTCCCGCAATTCACCCTTGAAGTGAATCGATTCCAATACTGCGGGGGTCACCTTCCCGGTACGGGTACTGATGAAGCCTTCTTCATCTGCGAGCATGATCAATGTCTTGGCTTTGAGGTCGTCATAAAAATATTCCAGGGATTGTTTGTTCCCTGTATATATATAGTCGTGCCATGCCATCAATACCGATTGCAATATCCATTCTGTGGGCCATGTGGGTTTGTGTATAAGATACTCATGCGTGTATCGTGCCATGCCATATTCGCGCGCTACGCAGTAGTGAGACAGCTGGTTGATAAGCGCATCCGCCTCGTAAGGAATTCGCTCGCGGTCTCCATCAATGTAAACGCCCAGAAATGAAGTGGCTTTGATGGCGTATTTGCTGATCTCCCATATCTGGTTGAGGATACTGTCGGAACTATGGAAATAGGAGTCGTGCTCGTTAAAGGGATAGAAAGCTGTTTCCCTCACCACCTCTTTTTCCTGCAGGGGGTGAGAATAGTTTTCGATTTCGCAGTAACGAAAGGGGGTTACCTCGCCAATATATTCGGGTATCAGCACTGCCTGAGGGCCGGTATTTCGTTTGTCGGGACGTATGGCAATCACATAGGTATTCCACCCCTGTTTGGGCTGTACCATGTAGCGTGAATAGCGGATGGCACCACCCGGAGAGCGATCGAGTCTGCCGTTTTTTAATGCCTCACCCAAATGAATGGATACGCTGTCGGTACCGGTTTCGGAGAATAGGTTGAGGCGTAGCCTTCCGAAAGAGGCCTTTTTAAAATCAATAAAATAGGTGTTTTCGTCCACCTTTTTGAGCCGGGCCGGATACTCGTCCTGCTTTTGAATGGAATGCCTGTCCGTTGCGTAATCTACCAGCCTGTCTGCCATCTTGAAACGGGCTATATCTGAATAAGCGGATTCACGTCCATAATTATCCCACGTCTTTACTTTCCAAAAACAGACGGATCCAGGATGGAGTTGTTTCCCGTTATATGAAATGTGTAGCGATTGATCACTGTTTATTTTGCCCGTATCCCACAGATCTGCAGCGTCACCTGCCAGTAATTCCTTGTCGGACGACACCAGTATCCGGTACGCTGTTTGTTTGGTGTTGGCTGGGCCGGAAGGGAACATCCATCCAAAGACAGGGCGGGCTGTGGATATATTGGTAAACTGCCAATTTTCCCGGTGGGTCACTGCCTCCTCCAGTGGGGTATTTACCGGATACCCGTTTAGAAATACCTGCTCTGTGTTTAGTAGCATGTTCACCATCAGCCCGTAAGGTGCAATAACTTCCTGTGCCGATACCAGAAAGTGGCTGGCAAACAGGCAGATGATGCATAGTGTTAAACGTTGTCGAAACATTTTATTTTATCAATGAGATATTGTTTCCTGTTGTTTTATTGAACAACATACTGTTATGGCACTGAAATCGAGGTATTAAAGTACTCTATTCGGTATTATCACTTGTTTAAAAGATTATTACATTGTTAATTTGCTAATCACGTTATTTTATCTTTTAAAGACTTTACAAAAATAAACGGGTTATATTGTTTCTAACTATAGAATATGATATGAAAACTATCTAAAATGATTTTTCTGTTACCGAAAACACTGCACATTAATTTACCGAAATTACTGCATTTTCATTTACCGTTAGCAACTCAGTAACTGGGAATATGCCCGGGTAATTTCATCAGTACCGGTCGTATTTGTGATCGACAAAGACCTCTTTCACCGCTTCCAGATAACCAAATCCGTTAAGCATGTCGGGTAGCAGGTAGCTGCCTTCCACCCATTCGTTCCAGGCATTGATGGTGATCAGTGGGGGTTGTTCGGGATGCTTGTCGGCGTATTCTTTCGCTTTGGAAAGCAGGGCGGCAAAACTGACAGGCGTATTATGATAATGCACTACATCTTTGGCTCCTTTGGAAGGAAATCTTGGCGTATCGTCCCATCCGATGGAGACGCACGGGAAAACGGGAACATCCAGGATACGATCCATCTGTTCGCGGATCTTAATGGCATTTGCACCGTAGACCAGATAATCTTCGTCCATTCCACCCATGTTGTACATCGCTATACTATTGAATCCCATTGCATCCACATTTTTACGAAACGCTTTTGCATTTTCTTCTGTCATCAAGGACCCTCCACCCTGATTCCACTGGATGTGGAGTCCCGGAAAGCCGGCTTTTTTCACTTCGTCCCGGAAATAATCCAGTGCTTTACGGGTTTCCTCAGCGCTTCCACCAAAGCTTTGCATCAGTTTTTCGATACTGAAAATAGAGAAAACCGGTTTGCCATCAATTTTAAAATAATTGGGTTGTTTAAAATACTGGTTGATTACCCGGTCGACAATAATTTTAAAGTTTTTCCAATCCACTTTCGCATCCCAAAGGATCGATTCGTCGTTGCCATACAGGTGATAGTTCCAGTAATTGTGTTTCACATCGTGGTTCGCCCACATGATGTAAAACTGCATTTTACGATTGTTTTTAGCTTTCAAAAATCCGTCGTTCAATGCACTCTCGAGGAACGGCCCCTCTTCGTACCAGTACCAGTCGTATACGAAGACGTTTACACCGTGATCGAGGGCTGCGTCTATCCAACGCTCCACCACCCGCGGATCATTGTCCATTTCATAACCCCAAAGCGGCTGGCGTGGCTGGTAATGTCCTTCATATCGGGGATTCCCTTTTTTGATCACCTCCCATTCGCCAATACCCTCTTTCCATAATTTTTCCCTGGCGAGAGGGTCGTCGTGACAGGATGGCCATATATACGCGGCCACATAATAATTACTCTCCGGATAATTACTTTCCGGTTGTTTTTGCGCGTGTGCCACATTGCACAGAACGCTGGTCGCAAGTATTGCCGTCAAACAAAATATTTTTACGCTGATATGCATATTTTCCAAGTTAGTTTTTTACCAGTTGTCGGTATGGAAAGAAGAAAGGGGAAGGTTACCTTCTACCGTAAAGATTTCCGTTGCTTCGGTATCGTTAAAGCAGTAACGGACAGCTGCCGGTTTTTCTACGTTCGGCGAGAATACAAAAATCCGGTTTCCATCAACAGCCGCCTTGGCAGGATAGAATCTTTTGTCATCTCCGGCAACCTGAAACTGCAAAACCTCTTTTCCATGCGTGGTGAGTCCCGGGCTGGAAGAGATATCCATCGTGAGAACGGCTATACGCCCTTCCATGGTTACGGATTGAACTTCCGGACTGCGGTAATGAATTTTATCCATGCCGTATGTTTTAGCCAACGCCCAAAGAGCCAGTCGCTCTCCGGCATATTTCTTTTTGGGTGGATGGATGCAGTCGGGGCTGTCCGAATCCATCAAAACGGCCATTCCCGTGTTGGGTGTCGTTTTCATCCCTTTGGACTGTGCTTCGCGAATATAGGCGGAATTAAGTCCGCCCCCGTAGTTATAGGGAGCAATCTGGCAGTAATAAAACGGGAATTCTCCCACTTCCCAGATCGTACGCCATTCGCGTACCATCTTGTCAAATAATTCCACGTATCTGTCCGGCTCATCCCGGTTGGATTCGCCCTGATACCAGATAGCGCCGCGGATACCGTACCCTACGATGGGGTGCAGCATACCATTATACAATACGGTGGGTGTTCCGTTTTGTGATTTTATATCGGCATCGGTGACGGGTATCTGAACATCGGGGATAACGCTTTTAATGGAAGAAGGCGTCATCCAGGCTTCGATGCGCGAACCGCCCCAGCTGGTATGGATCAGACCGACAGGAACGTCCAACACTTGATTCAGCAAACGGCCAAAGAAATAGCCTGTCGCCGTGAAATCCGGTGTTGTCTCCGGTCCCGCTACTTCCCACGTGCCCTCACAGTCGGCCTGGGGCACTGATTTGGAAGCTTTTCCCATGGTGAAGCAACGGATGCCTGGATTCCGGGAAGTGGCAATCGCTTCGGGTCCTCCCTCGATCGGCTGGTTGCTAAACCCTTTCATTGGCATCTCCATGTTGGATTGTCCCGAACAAACCCACACCTCTCCGATCAGGATGTTATTCAATGTAATTGCTTTACCGTCGCTTATGGTAATGGTATAGGGTGTATAGCCTGCTGCAGGTGTTTTCACCTTCAACTTCCAATACCCTTGTCCGTCACTTCTCGCCGAATAGCTTCTCTTGTCCCACGAAGTAGTTACCCGTACGGAGCTGTTTGCTTTTGCCCAACCCCAAATCCCCGCCTCCGATTGTTGCTGCAATACCATGTTGTCGCCAAAAATGGCAGGCATCCTGATTTCCGCGTTCAATGAGAAGAGGACGGAAAACAGGAATAAAATGAGAAATACTCGTTTTGTGATTTTTTTCATGACATAATGTTTTTACTGAATTATTGGCAAAAGTGGTCTTTTTTTAATGCTGCTGCAATTCAAACAACGGCTGATAACTGATCACGATAATTCCTTCTTCTTTGAGCAATTGCTTCAACCTGTCACCGGTAAAAAACTCCAACTCCTTTATACGTGTAGGGGCGGAACCGGTGATTGCCCGTATCTCGTCTCCTTCCGTCGCAGCATGGATATAAATTTCCGTCACGCCCGGTTTCAGGTTTTTGATGAAATTGGTCCAGAACCCCTCCAGATTTTCTGTTTTGTACTCCTGAAATTCTTCATGAATAAAATAATCCGGATGAATAATCCCTTTCTCTTTACAGATATCCCTGAAAGGAGGGGCTCCAAAGTTATCCAAAGTAGATTGAGACGGCATCCTTACCGGAAGATCGAATTCTTCAGCAAGTTGCAGATAGACTTGCATATAATCGGGTGAATACTGATATGTTCCCATATGCGAATCGATATGGTTCACCGGAACTCCCGCCTTCAATGCTTTACGGATCTGCGCCCTGCCTTCAATCAATGCTTCTCCGGTATTAGAGGCTTTATACACATCCCTTACATCCTTCCACATATAACCCTCTTCATCATAGAGTCCCGGTACCTCATTGCGCGACGCAACCGTACCCCATCGGTAGTTTTCCCATTCCGATGTCAGTGTGAGATGGACGCCAAATCCTTTGTCCGGATTCTTTTTTGCATATTTTACGATCTCATTCGACCAGGGACAGGGCATCATGATGGTAGCCGAACTGATCACTCCTTTCTCCATCCCTTCAATAGTAGCAGCATTGGCAGCATGGCACATCCCTGCATCGTCATTGTTGATGATCAACAACCTGTCCGTCTTTTTATATCCCAAACGTTCGGCTAATGTCTGAGCGGACAGGGTTCCTGCAAATAATAATAAACTCATTATCAGAATTCCTCTCATCTTGTTTGGTTTATAAATTAAAACTATTTTTCATCTCAGGGAAGCAACTATTATTGTACAAATACCTGTTTATTATCCGAGACAAACGTTCGTGTGCTGACCGAGTATTCTTTGCCGTGAGGATTTTTGTAGATCAGCTCAACATAAAAAGCCTGAAATCCGGCCTTCGGATATTTTAGTCTTACATTAACCAGAGATCGGTTCTTCGCATCAATTCTGATGTCGCTCTTTGTCCATACTGCCTTACGGAAATCCCTGCTGTCAGAAACAGATTTCCATAATCTGGCGCCTATCAGTTTATCGGGAGAGGTTTTTACCTGCAAATCGATATTTTTCCCTTTCTCGACCAGTTCCCACTCGCAGACAGGATAATCTGCTTTGTTGAGCATGAGCGAGAAAAAAGCATCTAACGCACCTAAAGCCTGTACTTTATCCCCCAAACCATGGCCGGCATTGGGAACATAATGCAGCAGGTTATGTCCGGGAATCTCATTGATATAATGTTTTACCGCATCCACTGTCCAGTAGGGATCGTTCGTCCCCATAATGATCAGCTTGGGCATCGTCAGTTTTTCCCGGTAGGAGTAAGGGTCAATCATCTGGACGACAGCTTTTCCAAATTCGCTGTGGATTGCCTGCGGGAGTTCCAGTTCCACATAATCCCGGATCTCTTCGCTGTATGCTCCGTAGACCTGTTTCTGATAATCGAAAGTGACAGGCATGTTCAGCATATCGATCACCATAGGAGCGATTGCCTCCACACGCGGATCCTGAAGCGCTCCCGTAAGCCAGGTTGTCCATCCTCTCTTCGATCCTCCTGAAACAAGGAAACGATTTATTTTCTGATTCAGTTGATGGATGGCAAATTCCTGCACCACATCCATCGCCTTATAGGCCGATTTTGTCATGGGAAAGAGCAATGGCCAGGAGTAATCCTTGTCTTCTATGAACTCATTGAGCGTATAGGAGATCAAAGCATCTTCTTTCAAACCAAACAGAGGCTGATTGGGCACTTGTTTTAAGATACAGACAAGTGCTTTGTTCCTGTTTGCCATGGCGGACAGGAACAAAAACAAATCATCATCTTCTTTTGCAAATTTCGGAATACCCTCGTTTAGTGAACCTCCATCTATAAATAACAGGGTGCCATCCTGTTCTACCGATTCCGGGACAAAGATAATCAGTTCATGCTTCCATAAAATTCCCTGCCATTTCTGAGAGATAAACAGTAAGGAATAGGCCTTTGCCTCATCCATTTCATACGTCTTTCTCACTTCCCATCCCCAGGTAGGGTCATCATTGTGGACATAGGCACTCAGTGCCGTTTCGGGTGTAATGGTTTGCTGTGCATAACCCGAAACAAAGCAGAAGTAAATAACTAAAATAAACAGTAATTTCTTCATATACTTCTATTTATTTTCAGACGTGGTGGTAAGTAAAGTACCTTCTGTTTAGGATTTTGCTCCTCAGAGGTTGAGTTTTTCCTTGAATTGATCATTATACATTTGAGGAACGTTTTCGACATGCAAAACTTGCTAGGATTTTTTCCATGAATCCCTTATTTAATTCTTCCTAAATCTCTGTATTCCAAAGGAGTAATCCCAACTCTCTTTTTAAAAAATGAGAGAAAGTACTCATAGGAGCTGAAATTGAGTTCATAGGCAATCTCCTTGACAGAATGGTTTGTTTCTGCCAATAGTTCTTTTGCTTTGCGGAGTTTTAATTCCTGGAAATATTGCGCCGGTGCATATCCGGTGTATTCTTTAAATGCTTTTCTGAATGAAGAGTAGCTGATTCCCAGGTTAGCAGCGATCTCTTGTGCATCAATGTTTTTGTGAATGTTCTCATACATGATCACCTTGGCCCGTTCTATCTTCTGGGCCGAATCCTTTGATTCGAAGTTTTTGTTTTGCGCCAGTGATAGAATCGTTCCTAGGATATTAAAAGCAATTCCAGCCAAATTTTGTTGTGCAGCAGTTTTATCTTCTTTTGCTACTTTGATGGCTGTAGCGAACAGGTTCACCAGATCTTCATTCACCCCCACATTGAGCACCTGGTTGTCGGGCGAAATGAATCCGTTGGCTACAATGGCATCGATGATTTTGCCTTCAAAACCGATGTAATATTCATTCCACCCGGTTTCTTTCAGCGGACAGTAAGTATGCCACTGCCCCGGAAAGAGAAGCATCACCTGCCCTTTGGAAATGTTTGCCTTCTTTGTGGTGGCCGAAGTAAAGGTTCCCTTGCCTTTGCTGATGTAAACGATTTGATATTCTGATAAGACACGTCCGTTGTCAGGCCTGAAATAGTAGCTTTTGGGATGGTCGGTTGAGGGATACAACGTGTTCGGGGGGATGGGTTGAAAACCCACCGTGTTGACCGTCAGTCCGAATTTCTTATCCCTGTCACTGACCAACAGGTATTTAAAGTCAATGCCGAAATCATTGTATCGCATGTAGGTTAGGTTTGCATAATTTATTGTTTAAACGTGTAAATGTAGTGAATTTTTAAACAAATCATCATCTCCTGCTTGTATAAAATTGCCACTCTTTATTAGATTAGCGTAAAAGGAGTCAGGTTTTTTAAAACGGACAAAACTACCTGAAAAAGAGGGTTTGATGGCTATCCTGTATTTTTAAGTAGTTCAATTCCGCCTAAGTCTGGAATGGGTGCTGCGCACCGATCAGAGGCCTATTTATTAGAGGCAGTGCTGTTTAGTTGATTAACCTCTCAACGATATCTTTTACCAAGAAAGCAATGTCACAGTACTCCAGAGTTTCTTTTTCATCTGGGATGTAAAAGTCGTCAGGATACCTCACACTTACTCCAAAGTCTGTCAAGCTTTTAAAATCTATCTGAAAAGCTTCATTATTTATTTTTTGACATTCAAGGAGGAGGAAGTCTAGATCATGTGTTCTTGGAAAGTCAACATCATGAAAAGCCAGGAATGCTTTAAGAAACTTCTCTGATGCTTGTTGAGCATGAAAGCAAATACTGCTAGTGTAATATGCAGCACCCGCATTCACAAGGCTTTTTATTACGGCAATATCCTCATTTGCCCTGAAAAGCCAATTCTTAATACTCATGTTTCGCACTTTCCTCAAACAATTGACAAAGAACTAGAAGGGAAATGCGTTATTCTATATATCTCTGTTTGACAATGTTTTATAGTTAGCACTTTTTTCAATCGTCCTTGCCAA
>JAHDQF010000016.1 GCA_018433945.1 Proteiniphilum sp.
CTTACAGGGATAAGACTGGGAAAGTAAACCAATCTTAGGAATAACAAGTGAAAGTCAACAAATATCAGTAATAAGTTATAAACCGAGTCAACTTTCTTTAGGGATAAGGGTTGAAATTAGTCAACCTAAATCAGGAAAATACATTTGTTACCGAAAACACTGCACTTTAATTTACCGAAATTACTGCATTCTCAGTTACCGTTAGCATCTGACCGTCAATGACTATAATTTTATTACCCACTTCATCAGATTTTACAACCAAAGGTTGAAGGCAATAAAAATCTCCATCTTTTGTTCGATCGAATTCATCGATATCATCCAGTAAATCTTTTACTTGTTGCTCAGTCCAGCGGTAACCTCTTTGGTACGATGGGATTTTAAAATTCATCCCGTTAAGTTCACCAATTGATTTCAGTTCAATGTTAACTCCCATGTTGTTTTCAATTTAGCTTATTCAATTTATTTTCTGCTTCAATGACATATAAAAGTGCAATTACAATTATAAGTTAAAGATAAACGGTTTTCTATCAAGCTTATATTCGGTATCCACTACTGCCGCATTGGAAAAGATGGTTTGCTTTTGTTTTTCAATTCCGTAGGCATCGTGAATATGTCCGAACAGATGATAAGCAGGGCGGATTCTTGTTACAGCTTGTAACAGATCAGTGCAACCAAACCTAGTGTTGTTTGACTGGTCAAGGATACCGTATGGTGGCCGATGTGTAATAAGAACAGTTGTATCATCCGAAATCAATTCAATTGTTTGGGTATCTGAGTTGGTTTCATAAGGTGAAAAGAAAAATGGGATACCCCAAAAATGGATTCCATTAATTGTGATGCCACTGTTGTAAAGATAGAAACAGTTGTCCGGGAGAAAACGCAGGATTCTTTCCGGAGTTATTCCTTCCAGGGCGTAATCATGGTTACCGGCAATAAAGATCTTATATTGATAGTTTAAAGAGCCGAACCATTCAATAAAATCCATCACTTCTTCACAGGTCCCGGCAAAACATATGTCGACAGAATGGATGATCACATCGGCAGCAGGCATATTGCCCAACTGCCGATGCTGATTGTGAGTGTCGGAGAGGTGGAGGATCTGCATTCAATTAATGAATCTAATCACAATCTTGGAAAATTATATTTTTACGATCTATCTCAGAAAGTAATTCATCCAGTATTCTTGAAATATAGATGGTGAATTCACTATACCTTCCTTTTGCAAAATCGGCAAAAACATCATTATTACAATTTTTGTAATCAAAAAACTTAAAACCCATTCATTTCATGTAATAAATATTGAAAATTAATAATCTATTAGTTATCCCAATACCTCCACCTGGAAATCATTCTTGTTGCAGCAGGCTTTCTGGTAATCGAAGGCATAAATTCTCATATAGGCTTCCTTGATCTCCTTTGCTCCGTTGTAAAATGGATCGTTGGTGTGCTGCAGCGTGGTTACAGTTACCTGCATTTGTGGCGTTAATACAGTACCGTTGGTACGTTTGATTCGTTTAGGTGTTACTCTAAATACTTTTGGCATGATGTTAAAATTTAATAATCTCTTGTATTATTGCCTTTACCTTGTCGCCTTCTTCGGTATAGAGAACATATTTATTTTTTTCTTCATTCCAGTTAAAACCCGACGAGCTCTTTAACAAATCCTGCATTTCTGGCACGTAATCACTCTCTATTGTAGAATTCCCTTTTTGTTCGAAAACATCTATTTCGTATTTATTTTCATTAGTGTTCCAATAAATATCAATTTCGTACGGTATTTGATTGCAATGAAATACGATGCAAATATAAGGCGATTCTTCGTAACTTTTACAATGATGATATGTTTTATCTATAATTAATACGGAAAAGGATTCATCTTCAATGTGTTTTTTCCACAAGTAATAGGTGTACATTTCAGCGAAATATTGATTAGCCCCTTTATATAAATTCGAGAGCAGATAGATTTCGTTAAAGCCATCAACTTTAATAAACCCTTTCGTACAATATCTCATCAACGATGGGTCGCTAATAAAATAATCCCGCCATGTGCCTGTTCTGTCAGAAATGAATAAACGGAGTGATTTATCTACATCCGATTCGTCAAACCTGCTGTCATCAAAAAGCTCTTTCAGGAAACCAGCCTCTGTAGTGTATGTTCCATCTATGCGCAACAATCTTTTCCAGCTATAATCGCGAGCAATGTTATTCCCTATAACATTCGTGTGTAACAAATTGTAACGATTTTCTGAAGTAATTGAATTTTGCGATGATTTAACGGCACAAAGTCCTTTGGTTAAAGTTGCCCGTTCCAATAAAAAATCACAAGTACCGAAATTGTCGTATACTCCGCTATTCCTGTATGCAAAAGCTGCCACTCCTTTCCTCGCGTATTCCACGAACAAGTTAAAGTAATAATCCTCTTCTGCCCAATCACAATTATTGTTTGCTTTGTAGTACTCCACAATTTTTGCAAAATCCAGAATGAAACCAATTTGTCCACTAAAAAAATCGTGTTTTTCCGTTTCTTCAATTACAGTTTTCCAATCACTGCCCGAAGATTTGAGTATTAAACAAGCTTTTATTTTTTCTTCCAGGACTTGCCAACTCGAGAAAGCATCTATATCGTTGCTCACCAGGTAATTCAAGATATCTTTGCTGCCAGGCAGCATTTTCTCTATCGATTTAATGGCTCTTGCCACCTCAACCGCACTGTCGATAATCGTATTATACAAGAGATTATGAATCACTCTAACCCACTGTTCAATACCGCTTCTATCTCCATTGTTTACAATTAAGAACCGAACGTAAGCGTGAAACATAATACGCTCTTGATTGTTTGTGAAAGAGAGTTTTAATGCATTCTCGAAAACTTTTTCCTCGTCAAAATAAAATCTGTACTCTGAAGATAAATACTTTTTTATCTTGCAGTTTCCATTAACGAGATTATCAAAAGCATCAATCAAGTACAATATACCATCTTCAGACAGCGCGTTCAATTCATTGTATTTATAAAAAGAGATATCATCAGTGTAGTCTTTTCTTTTCCTCGCGGGTGCTGTTCCAAGTAAAAACTCGAAGGCATCGTCTGTCCTATCGGTAGATCCATCTTTGCTTATTGGAACGGTAATAGCAAACTGATTAGTAAAAATAACCCTGATAAAATTCTTTAATTCTTCATCATATAAATCCTTTTCCCCTACCAGTTCTCTATAATTCCAAAACAGGTTAGCCCATTTCGTATCAATATTATATGAAAAGTACTTGTTTAGCGCTACATCTTTTCTCGTCCCATTAAACAGCAATTGAAATGACCTCTCTTGAGTAAGTTTGAAATTATCGAGATATTGTTCAAATTTCGCTTTAAAATTCTCGAACCAGGTAAGCGGTTTACCTCGAGAGTTCATCTTGATGTATAAATCGTCTGAGAGTTTAAAGTCCTTAAGGTTCAGAAATTGGAATGTAATTATCGGTTTCTCTAAACTTAATAACCTCACGAAGAACATGTTTTTGCCAATAAACTTGTTATGAATTGCATCAAGCATAGTTAGCATAGACTGGATGGTTGGGTCTTGTAACCATGAAAGGAAAAACCAAGCTGAATCTTCAATGGTTTTGGACAATTGATTATCTTTTGTAACTCCTTTTTCTTTGTCAACCTCTAATAAATAATTAAAATCGATGCCATTACTCATTAACGCATCGCAAAAATCAGAAGAGCTTGTTCGGGTCTCGTACGTGAACATCGATTTGTTATCTTTCAATAAAGCCTGCTTGAAATTTTTGCATAACTCACTGTTTTTATCTTCTTGAATTTGATACAAGTACCAGTGCAGTAAAAAGAGCGTCGTGAGCCGTTGTTGCCCGTCAAGCGGGATGAAGTCAACCTGATCTTTCCCTTCATTCAAACTGCCGTAAATGAAATCCAGGTCCCGGTTGGGTATATTATCTTCAAGGTATTGATACAAAGCGTCAAGGAACGTTTCTCTAACCTCTTTTCTATTTTCCCTGCCTTGCGCATAATCACGTTGTATAATGGGTACTACTACCCTGTAATTCTTTTCCTTGAAAAGTGCATGAAAAGATAATCTTTCTCCTGATCGTGTGTTTTTATTTTTTTCCATGATCTACTGTCTGTTGATTAATGGGTTTATGCTTCAGTTGATTCAAGTTTTGTTTCTTTCATAAGAAATTCACCCAACATCTCTTTTATAGCCTCTAGGTAATCGTTTGCATCGTCTTCGTTCCAGTACATTACCTCGCCAAGCTTTTTTGAATAGTATTTTAAAAACAAGTTCCTGGTGCAAATCGGGACAAAAATACCCTTCTTATCATTCTCGATGATTCGCTTTCTCTTGATAGGGAAAAACGCGTTGCCGTAACTACGATTTGTTTTTGAATCGAGCAAAGCCAAGTTTGAAATAGAATTTATGTTATCCGGGACTTTACTCTCTTTAAAATATTCAGAAACTTTTTTATATGTATTATCAAAAATTATTTGTTTTTTATTGCTGTCTGTCTCTTCTTTACATTCCAAAAGCGAGCTGCAGATATCTTTTATATCATCACCCAGATTATCTGAATCTTTAAGAACTTTTTCCACTTCCTCTTTATCTGCCGAATTCACAAAAAAAGATAGAATATCATCCACCCATTCGTCCTGATTTTTTATTTTACCCGTGTCGTTTGGGTCGTTTTGTGAACGAACGTGTTCTATATCCCAATCTTCCAACTTGTATTTATGGAATGGAAAGCGCATGTCTGTATTAAGCGAATCTAATATCGTTTGAATATTGAACAACAACAATATTTTCCTGATTACATTTCTGCTTTTATTATCTTGGTAATCAAGTTCATCAATATTACAATTCACAAAATTCTCACTAATTTCTTTCTTCAAGTATTCTATAAACTCAAATTTAGATTTTGGTAAAATACCTTTCTCCATGTTCCCCTCTTTCGCTTCCTTTATTTCGTTTATTGGTTTTCCACATTCAACCAAATACCCCACGTAGTGGAATAAAGTATGATCCTTATACCATTCTTCGAAAGTCAGGAAATATCGTTTAATCGACAGCCAGATGTTGTCGATATCCGGTTTCTTGTTTCTCCTTTTTTCGTCTTTAGAAAACTCCTTTTGAAACTCGTTGTAAGTATGATAAAATTCAGATTCAACAGTTCGCCCTTTCATCAAGTCTAATATAAACTCGATACGATTGTCGTATTTCAGAGAATTCGATGGATTATAGATAAAATACCAGAAAGCATCCTCTTGCAAAGATTTTTCTATCATATCCCATTCAGTGGCAATTTGAATCTGTTTTAATGTAGCTTTATCCTCCTCGAAATTGCCTTTTTGTAATAACAATGCTTTCACAAGTTCCGCATTTGTCAAAGGGATCTTACCGATATTCAAACGAGTGAAGATATCGTAGTTGTTATTCGTTTCGTCACCGTTCACCTTATACCAGATAACCCTTACATTGTTGGCCACATCAAAAGATCCTTCATCAGATCCTTCTTCAATATCTTCAGGCTGATATTTCAAAAGAGTATTTAGAAAATCAATCGCGTTTATATTATTATTCTTATCCTTATCCTTGAACCACTCATTAATCGTGTTATACGCTTTCCAAAAATGCCAGTAGTCGACATTTTGATTCGATTCTTCCTCCGTTTTTGATTTCACATTCTCTAAAAAATCTTCACTACCCGGTCGAGTTTCATACACCGGCGGTTGAAATGAGAAATTTGGGAAAGCTATTCTTATCAATTCCTCCATATTTTTTAATATCAGGTAAATGGTCGTGATTCGTTGTTGCCCATCAATCACTTCCCATTTGTCGCCATTCCTAGCTACCACAACAGGCTGCAAGCAATAAAACTCACCTTCTGACTCTGATCGTTCACATCGTTCACTTCGTTTTGAAAACTGCCAAATATCATTAAGCAATTGCTTCACTTGCGTTTCTGTCCAACGATAACCACGTTGGTAGGCAGGAACAAAAAAACGGTGTTTAAATAATTGATTTACCGATTTTAACACAAGTTCGGTCGGTTCACTCATATTTTCCATAATCTATAGTGTTTAAAAATGTTTTTTACTTGAATATCTGTATGGCTATCTGTGCACAGGCTTCGGCATCTGCCAGGGCGTGGTGATGGTTCTCAAGCACGAAGCCGCAATATGCAGAAACGGTGTCGAGTTGATAATTGGATAAACCTTTGAGTTTAGCTTTTGCCTGACGCACAGTACAGAAGAACTCATAATCGGGGTAGTCCATCCGGTACATACGGAAACAGGCTTTCAGGCATCCCTCATCAAACACTTTGTTGTGGGCGATTAGCGGCAAATCTTCAATCAACGGTTCAATCTGACTCCACACTTGCGGAAATATGGGAGCATTCTCTGTAACATCTTGGGTGATGCCATGCACCATGATGTTACCATAACGGTAATAGTCCGGCTCAGGACGGATCAGACTGTAAAACCTGTCTGTGATCTCTCCATCACGGACGATTACCACACCCACACTGCAAACGCTGGTACGGTGTTCATTGGCGGTTTCAAAATCGATGGCTGCAAAACTATTCATCTGGTAATAAAGTGTTTCTCTCAAATAAATCAAATTATTTTTACCTCTTGTAAATCTCGGCCATCTGTTCAACGATATCAGCAACTTCCTGCCTCAACCGGATGGGTTTCAACACTTCTACATTCTCGCCATGCGAAAGCAATTCCTGTAAAAAATCATAAGTAGGATGCAGGAGATATTGAAAGACTGCATAGTCAGCCTGATCATCCACCAATGTTTGGGAGTGGTGCAAAGGAAGCGTTTCAAAATATCTACGTTGGTTACCATATACTTTTATCTCTACCGTTTCGGGTTCTTTGCCGTCGCTGTGTATAATGCCAAAGCTGTAGCGAAAATAGTTTTCCGGTGAGAAATCTGCCGGATAGACGAATGGAGTATTGGTAACTCTCACTTGACGTACGCGATCCAATGAGTAAATGCGCAATTCGTCATATTGGGGGTTGCGTGCCAGCAGGTACCATCGCTGCCGGAACACTTTCAGGCAATAGGGTTCAACCGGGAAGGTGGAAGGTACAGCTTTCCAGAAGCTCTGGTAGGTGATTTCAACAGAAAGATTGTCTCGAATCGCTTCCAGGAAAGATGTCAGGTATTGGTGACCGGAAGGAATCTTCTCGAACAGGATCCGATCTTTTATCTCGCTGATCTCACTAAGCAGATTTCCTACCGAGAAAGCATTCAGCATCCAGGATCGTATTCCGCCCCGACGCATGTCATCCTCGTTTTCGATGTAATAAACATACCCTTCCCGTTTATCGCATTCGATGTTGATGTCAAACATCTCCTCGATGGCCTGGCGGTGATTGTGGAAAGTACGCAGCGGAATATCATCGCCCGTGTAATTCAGGCGGGAACGTGTCCACTTCTCGTTGATCTCTTCAAACGTGATTCTGCCTGCACTGAGGATCGTATCCACCAGCCAAATGTATCGATTGAACAAGGTGGATGTGTTCTCTTTGTTGCTTTTCTTCTTTGGTTTCATCTTGTTGCTTCTACTGTTATCTTAATGGAATCCGATTCTTGGCCGGTTATCGATCTGATTGAACCGTTCGTTTCTACAAAATCTGTGTAGGATTTCCAGGGAAGGAAGTCCCCCGTTTAGAACCTGTTCGACAACGCTTTTCCGAACTATATTTTCTATTTGTCCCCCGCTGAAATCATACTTTTGAGCCAACTCATCTGCATCTGATTCGGTGAGGTTAGACATCATCGATTGCCAGATCTGTTTCTTCGCTTGCCGGCTCGGGTTCAAGAATTCTATCTTATAGATAAACCTTCTTTTGAAAGCTTTATCGAGATTTCTTGTCATGTTAGTAGTGGCAATCATGATCCCGTTCAGGTTTTCCATCTCCTGGAGAATGATGTTCTGCAATGCGTTTTCCATCTTATCGATCGAATGCAGTGTCTCCAAACGGGTACCAAGGAGAGCATCCGCTTCGTTGAACAGCAGGATAGGAGCAACGTCGGAGTGTGAAACACTCTCGCGATAATCATCGAAGAGTTTCTTGATATTCTTTTCTGATTCACCAACCCAGACACTTTTGATCTCCGAGACGTTGACCGGTAAAATATTCCGACTTGTTTGTCGTGCTATTTGGTATACGGTTTCGGTCTTTCCGGTACCGGGCGCTCCGTAAAAGAGACAAGCAAAACCGTTTCGCATACCGTTGTCCGAAAATCTCTTCTGTATTGCTGCAAAATTAGCGGGTCTCAGCAGATCGGTCAGCTTGTCAATCTGCTCCTGCTCGTAAGCATCGAAAAAAAGTTCTTTCTTTATGATGGTGCTGTGCAGGATAAATTTCCTGTCAGGTTTATCTTCACTCTTTATGAATACCTCATCTCCAATCAACTCACTTTTGGCATTTTCGGTTAGATGGTAATAATTGGCATTAGCAAAACCATCGGATCTCAAATTTTCAATCCACTTGTCTTCTAATAAACGATTGTATCCCTTCCTGAGTGACAGTTTAATTGTTGACAAACAATCTTTTTCAAAGATGGACTCTAATTCGTAAAAGCCAACAAGGTCATCATCGTCATTCACCAGCAGATGGCACATATATAGCAAAAGGATGTTTTCATGCTCTGCATAGTCATGTTTTCTGATCGTTTGGGATAATTTGAGATGTGGATTGGCATTCACGAGTGTCATCAATTCATATACCAGATCGGTATACAAAATTTCATCATCTTTCTTCTCTGAAAACAGGTCATTCATATAAGTGAAAAACGTATTCTGAGATATGCTGTCATATTGCCTTGGCTCGATCTTTTTCCCTTCGCTTAATGCGAATAATACTTCTTTCTGGACTCGGTAACCGATAGCACCACTTCCTCTGTGGCAGCGAATCAAACGTCTCTTTTCGAGTTCTTGAAGACTTTCTCCGTATCGCAAGATTCGGATCTTTCGGCAATTGAAATGTTTGGATAGATCGTTAATCGATGTATAATTTGAATCATTGTTATTCACAAGAAAAGCGAAGAAAACAGTTGCCATATCAGATAATTGCAGCTCATTCTTTACAAAATCGATATAAGGTTTTGCATTCTCAAAGAACTCATCACTCAACCCAGAGTTCTCCGACAGCTCGATGATCTTCTCGATGTTGCTCAGCAAGTTGTTTGGCTCAGATGATGGAGCCATTTCCGGTTTTTGCTTTTGCTCTTTTTCTCGATAGGTTTTGTTGTTCATTGCCCTGCTTGTTAATAGTAACAATGCAAATGTAGGGCAAAGGTATGCGGAATAATGGCATATCAGATAAAAAATTGAAAAATTTATGTGAGTTTCCCCTCTTGGATGATGTTGAATGTCAACAAGACATTATCCTCTATCAACCAATCCATAGATAATAGAGATGTCAAGATGGTACTGGCAGATTATCGTTAAGCCATTGTGCTATTTATTTGGATGGTTTGGAGATTTGGCAGAAGAATAACCAATCTTGCCCAAATTCTTACTTTTCTAAAAAAAGAAACGACGCAAATAGCTGATAATAAGCTAAATGCGCCGTTTCATTGGTTGTCCCACTAGGATTCGAACCTGGACTGTCTGAACCAAAATCAGATGTGCTACCATTACACCATGGGACAATCCTCAATGCTTCGTGAAAAGCAGTGCAAAAGTAATATAATATTTTAACGTGGCAAATATTTTGCTTGCAAAATGCTTGCAAAAGTCGTTCCTTATGCCAGCATGAAGAAGTACCCGTTAGTGAACGTTATTCCGCAATCAGCAGGTAATAATTCTTTTTCCCGCGCTGCGCCAGGAGATACTTATCTCCGATCAGGTGTGACAGCGTGATGATCTCGTCGAACTGCTCCAGCTTCTCCTTGTTGAGCATCACGCCGCCGGCTTGCACTGTCTTGCGCATCTCACCCTTGGAAGGAAAGACTGCAGCCTCATCCGTAAGCAGGTCCACAGCCTTGATGCCTGTGGCCAGCTTATCCCTGGAGATACTGAACCGGGGAACACCTTCGAACACCTGCAGGAAGGTGGTCTCATTGATGGAACGCAATGCCTCAGACGTTGATTTCCCGAAAAGAATCTGTGAGGCATTGACCGCCATCTCATAGTCCTCTTGTGAATGGACCATCACGGTGACCTCTTCTGCCAGCCGTTTCTGAAGCGGACGCAAATGCGGTGCCGACTGTTGTTCGGCAATAAGTGCCGCTATCTCTTCTTTGGGGAGGGAGGTGAATATCTTGATGTATTTCCCGGCATCGGCATCACTCACGTTGAGCCAGAACTGGTAAAACTGATAGGGAGAAGTATAGCGTGCATCGAGCCATACGTTGCCACTCTCGGTCTTGCCGAACTTACCCCCGTCGGCTTTCGTGATCAGCGGACATACGAGTGCATAGGCTTCACCACCCTCCACGCGGCGGATCAGCTCCGTTCCGGTGGTGATATTGCCCCACTGGTCCGATCCGCCCACCTGCAGACGAACGCCCATTTCGCGGTAGAGATGCAGGAAATCGTACCCCTGCAGCAGCTGATAGGAGAACTCGGTGAACGACATCCCTTCGCTCGATTCTCCGCTCAGTCGTTTCTTCACGGAGTCCTTCGCCATCATATAGTTCACGGTGATGTGCTTGCCGATATCGCGAATGAAATTCAGAAAAGTATAATCCTTCATCCAGTCGTAGTTATTCACCAGAATAGCTTTGTTGGGAATGTCACTTTCAAAATCGAGGAACCGGGCCAGCTGGGCTTTGATGGCCTCCTGGTTGTGACGCTGGGGTTCTTCATCGAGCAGATTGCGCTCTGCCGACTTCATGGAGGGATCGCCGATCATGCCGGTGGCGCCTCCCACCAGTGCTACCGGTGTGTGACCGGAGCGCTGCAGGTGCTTGAGCATCATCACCCCCACCAGGTGGCCGATATGCAGGGAGTCGGCTGTGGGATCTATTCCCAGGTAGCCTGCCGTTTGCTCTTTCATCAACAGCTCTTCTGTGCCGGGCATCACATCATGAACCATGCCCCGCCAGCGGAGCTCTTCCACAAAATTCATCATCTGAAAACGTTTCTTGTTCGATTTGTAAAAAGTATGCAAAGGTAATAAAAATCCCCGGGATGGGGGAGCAGGACAAAGGATTTACTTTTTTCCACCCAGCATCAGAAAGAGTGCCAAGACATTCATAATCTCCAGGCGTCCCAGCAGCATGTTGGCAGAGAGAATGTATTTTGCTGCATCGGGTAACATTCTGTAATTACTGAACGAACTAACCTCACCGAAACCGGGGCCTACATTTCCAATGGTGGCGATAGATGCTGAGAACGAGGTCATACCGTCAACTCCCGTTGCGGTAAGCAGCAACGCGGTGACTGAAAAAGTGAGGATGTAGAGGATGATGAAAACCATAATCTGCAGCTCCAACTCATGGTTTATTACGTTTTTATCCATTTTGACAACATAGATACCGTCCGGATGCAGAATGAGCTTCAGCTGTTTAATGACCGATGCAAAAAAAAGATAAATGCGATCGAATTTCATTCCTCCTGCTGTAGATCCTACCATACCGCACTGTATGGTGAAATAAATGAGTAAGAGGATGGAAAAAATGGGCCAGCTTCCGGTATCTACCGTGGCATACCCGGTGGTGCTGCCCAGTGATATCACCTGAAAAGCGGCATACCGGAGCGATTCCCAGAGCCCGTATACATTTTCTTCTGTGAGTTGAAACGTGATTAAAATGATGCCGATGAGCATCACCAGCAAATACATGCGGATAGGGTGCGAGGAGAATATATTATTTTTTTTTCTTGTGATTGTGGCATAAATTATACCGAAATGGATGCTGCTGATAAGCATGAAGAACATGATCCCCACCTCTATCCATACATTGTCATATGCTGCAATGCTTAAATTTCTGGTAGAAAATCCCGAGGTGGCGACGGTGGTGAAAGAATGACAAACAGCATCGAAAAGACTCATCCCCAGCAACGTCAACAAGGTTGTTTCTGCAATGATCAAGCTGAAATATACGGTAGCGATGATCCTTATAATCTGTTTGGATCTGGTGAAGAAACTCATCTTTGACAGGTCGGACACCTCTGAGCGGTAGAAACTCGACATGGCCCCCTTTTTTTCAGGAAGCACCAGCAATACAAACAAAACAATACCCACTCCGCCAATAAATGCGGTGGATGAACGCCAGAAGAGCAACCCTTTCGGTAAAGCTTCAATGTCATTTAAGATACTTGATCCGGTGGTGGTATAACCTGATACGCTTTCGAAAAGCGCATTGGCTACTGTATTGAATTCACCTCCATAAAGGTAATAGGGAAGCATACCCACCACACAGGTGATGATCCAGCCAAAAACACTGATCACCAATCCTTCGTGAAAACTTATTTCTCGGTATTTTTTTATAAACAATTGTGGTGTGATGCCCAGAGCGGTACAGGAAACAGCACTAATCAACAAGGCATTGAGTGCGTTTTCTTTGTTTACATATGAGATGGCTGCCGAGATAAAGAGGAACAGCGAATTAAACAATAAGATGTAACCTAAATATTTTACAACAGCTTTTGTTCGGATCATATAAGAGGTTGTTATTCGTTGTCGTGAATATCTCTTTTTGCAACAACGTTGGATCAGGAGGGCAAAATTACATGTTTTTTAGCAATTCATTCCTTTTGCGCTCACTTTTTTTATGAAACGAGCTAAATAATTTATCCAAAAAAAATGGGCCTCACCGGGCCCACTTTTTCCGTTCATCTTGTCATTTATTTTACGATTGACATAAATTCCTGATTCGTACGATATTTTGCAAATTCCAGATCGTTGAGTGCCCTCGTGGCGAAAGATCTGTCACGGTCGATAGCAGTGCGAAGGTTTGCTGCCACATCGTTGAAATTGTTTGTTCTGGAGGCGATGATGGCGAGCAGATAAGCGGTGGTGGCATCCGGGTTTTCCACAGCTTCCAGTGTCTGTTTGGCTTTGTTGTAATCTCTTACCAACAGCTGTGCCAGGGCGGCATTGTTTGTCTTGTTGTTTCCGTAAGCATCCACTGCCTGATTATAATTACCCTGCAACAAATTGAGCAGTCCCATGGCTTCATCAAGACCGGCAGCACCGGCAGATTTGCCTAACAGCTCATTGGCTGTTTCCAGGTCGTTGTCCATGATGGCCAGCAATGCTTTGTTCATGTTTACCTCGGGAGCCGATGGGTTCACCTGCGCCGCCCGGTTAAAAGCCTGTTGAGCCTTTGCATAGTCACCCTGTTTGAAGAACATGGTCCCGATGTTGTTCCATCCCCGGTAGTCGTTCGAGAAGTTGGCAGTGACATATTGGTAGATGCGTTCTTTCACCTTTTCATCATTGGTCAGGGAAGAGGCATACAGCAGTTCTTCCACTGTCAGCTCCTTGGGGTTGCTGTTCCAGGTGGTCATGATCTCCTCATCCGATTTGCCAACAATCTCGATGTTGGCAATGATGCGGGAACGACGAAGCTGCGGCAGGATGGTTGTGGCCAGCTCCTCAAACACGTAGGAGATGTTCCTGATCTCCCGCTCCCGGGTCTCTGAATCGGGGTACATCTCCAGCACACGCAGGATCAGCTCCTTGTCCTGCAGATCGGAAGCCAATACCAGTTGACGGAATCCTTCCCAGTCCTCCGCGGTGTAGCGGGCATATACATCGGTATTGATGTTACGCTTGCTCAATTCCTCTTCCAGATAACCGGAAGTGTTCTTTTCACGCTGAGCGGCAAGCTGCTCGTTGAGTGAAAGGCTGCCGTCGGGAGATGCATAGGCCGACACTTCCACGTTCACGTTTTGCCTCGGATCGTTGAATGCCTGTTCTACACGGCGCTTCCACGCAGTCATATCTTGTTTGTTCAATTCGCTGTCACGCAGCTTCGCCTGCTGGATCACAAACAGGATATTGGCTTCCTGTGCCTCCCTGATGATGCGTTGGAATCCGTCGGGTGCAACGGAGGGCGTGGAGGTGCGCACATCGGCCAGTGCCGAGGTGGCGATCACCCCGTCGGCCACTTTCAGGTCGGGCAGGATGGATGGTTTGTTTTTGATTCTCCCGTCGAAACGGAGGTAGAGTTCCGAGTTGAGCATCTCAGGCTTGTAGGGGAAAGTGGAGGTGATGGTGAAATTACCGCCACGACGGTTAGAGATGGTGGTCCTGTTACCGGAGATGTTCTCTCCCTGGAAGCTGTAGGGAGTGCCGGTGAGCTCACTGTCACCATACTTCAGGACTGGGGAAATGGTAACGATACCGTTCTTGTGAAACCATTTCTCCGGGAAGGTACCGTTGATGGTGACAGGCACCTGGTTTCCCACCGTTTCCAGTGGTGAGGGCGTCACATTGAAATTGCTTTGTGAAAGCGGCGTAAGCTTGCTGCTGCACGAGGTAGTGAATAATACTGCCGTTACTGCAAACAATAGCGATAAAAGATGAGATTTCCTGTTCATTTGGATAAAGTTTATGATTAATTAAATCGATCAATTTCTCATATTTTTATAGCAGACAAATATACCCAATTCTCACCAATTAAAGAAGAGCTGTATGCCATATTCATGTTAATTTCTGCGGTAGGGTTGTCGTTAGTTATCAGGATTTGATTTTTTTTGCGGCACATTATTCCTTAAACTTTCGGTCACTCTCAAAGCTGAGAGCTGAAAGCTTAGAGCTTAGAGGGCAGAGCTTAGAGGGCAGCACATCAACACATAAACCCAAGTTGACGCAGTTCATTTTCTACGGACGGAGATGCATGGATAACCCTGTAAGCAGGATATTCTCTTCTCAGCGGATAGTTGGCACGAAACCAATGGAACTTCTCAGGAGATGATTTGAGTGCAACCGTTTCCGTCATGGGATGATAGGTGTGCCAGACGGCATGTGCCAGTTGTGTTTCGGGCTCTACCTTACGCAGATCGATAACCGGCAGTAGGGGTGGAGGTATTTCACTGAATTTTGGGATCACACCTAAACCGAAGAAATCGATCAGGTTCTCAAGGCTCATTTTTGTGGCCGTCCATTTCCCGTCGGCACTGTACCCGGCGATATGGGGGGTGGCAATATCGGCCAGTGCGAGCAATTCCTTGTCCATGTCAGGCTCATTCTCCCAGCAATCGATCACCACCCCGGAGATGATACCTGCACGGAGTGCCTTTTTCAATGCCTGGTTGTCGGTAATTGCACCGCGGGCTGCATTCATGATAAAGGGTTTTCTGGTAAGGGCATGCAAAAATGATTCATCTGCCAGATGCCAGGTAGCGTGCCTGCCGGTTTTTGTCAGGGGTGTATGAAAGGTGATCATGTCGGATTCACGTCTGATGGTTTCGATATCCACAAAATGACCGTCCTCATTCCCTTCCTTTTCTGCTCGGGGAGGGTCGTTCAGCAGTACCTTCATTTCCAGTTTCCTGCAGGCTGCCGCCACTTTGCTTCCCACGTTACCCACGCCAACGATTCCAATGGTTTTGTCTTTCAGTTTAAATTGATGTTTTTCAGCCAGACAGAGTAACGAGGCAGTAACATACTGTTCCACAGAATTGGCATTGCAGCCCGGTGCTGTTCGCCAGGCTATTCCGTGCGTATCACAATATACCGTATCGATGTGATCATAGCCGATGGTGGCGGAGCAGATCAGCTTCACACTGCTGCCGGAAAGAATCTCCTCCCCGAAGTGGGTTACTGTGCGTATGATCAGTGCATCCTTGTCGCGGATCGCCTCGCGGGTGAATTGGTTGCCCGGCAGGTATGCCACCTCACCAATCTGTTCAGCTACTCCTTTCAGATAGGGGATATGGGCATCGGCCAGAATCCTGGGTCTTCTCATGAATTTATCTGTTGCAAGTGTTGGTGCATTGCCTTGGCAGCACGTCGCCCATCGCCCATGGCGAGGATCACCGTGGCACCGCCACGCACGATATCGCCACCGGCATAGATCATCTCATCGGCGGTTTGCATCGTCTCCTGGTTGACCACGATGGTGCCCCATTTGGTCACCTCCAGGCCATTGAAGCTCTGTGGGATGAGTGGGTTGGGGGAGACACCCACGCTCACAATCACTTCATCCACCTCCATCCAGACAGTATCACCCTCAATGGGTATGGGGCGACGGCGCCCTGACTGGTCGGGCTCTCCCAGCTCCATCCGCTGAAGCTCCATCCGCCGCACCCGTCCCTGCTCATCACCTTCATAACGAAGAGGATTGTGAAGCGTATAAAATTCGATCCCCTCCTCCTTGGCGTGCTTGATCTCCTCGATACGTGCCGGCATCTCCTCCTCTGAGCGGCGGTAGATGATCATCGCTCGCTCTGCACCCAGACGCCGTGCGGTACGCACCGCATCCATGGCTGTGTTGCCACCACCAATCACTGCTACTTTCTTACCCATATGTACCGGGGTGTCACTCTCCGGGTCGGCAGCCTGCATCAGGTTGACCCTGGTGAGATATTCGTTGCAGGACATGATGCCATTCAGGTTCTCACCCGGTATGTTCATGAAGTTGGGCAGGCCGGCACCGCTTCCCACAAAGATTGCCCGGTAACCCTCCGCTTTGAGGTCATCCTGTGAGATGGTTTTTCCGATGATGCAGTTGGTCTCGAACTTGACACCCATCTTCCGCAGACCATCAATCTCAACGTCAACGATCTCGTTGGGGAGACGAAACTCGGGGATGCCATAGCGCAGCACACCACCCAGCTCGTGCAACGCCTCGAAGACAGTCACATCATAGCCGTACTTCACCATGTCACCGGCAAAAGCCAGTCCCGCAGGGCCGGAGCCCACCACGGCAATCTTGATGCCGTTGGAGGGTGCTGTAGCCGGCACCGAGAGGTGCCCGCTCATCCGTTCATAGTCGGCTGCAAACCGCTCCAGGTGACCTATTGCCACCGGCTCTTTCTTCAGCTTGAGGGTATAGAAGCACTGGCTCTCGCACTGTCGCTCCTGCGGACAGACCCGCCCGCAGACAGCCGGCAGTGCACTGGTTTCTTTCAGCGTACGAGCCGCCTCCAGAATCTCACCCCGTTCAATGTTCTTGATGAATTTGGGAATATTGATCTCCACCGGACATCCTGTGATGCAGGTAGGATCTACACAATCAAGGCAACGATGTGATTCGTTCACCGCCATTGCTTCCGTCAGACCCAGGTTTACCTCATCGTAGGTGTGGCTGCGAACCTCCGGATCTACCTCCGGCATCTTTACCCGGGGGATGGCCGTACGATCTTTGTTCTTCATCGATTTACGCAGGATTTCGCGCCACTCCTGTGCTCTTTCTGCCTTTAAATGCTCGCTCATATTTTACTGATTATTTCCTTCATTTTGTGTACCCTGAAACCGAAAGCAGCGGCTTGTTCAATTATAAGCCTTTAGACGCATCAGCATCTCGTCGAAATCGACCTGATGCGCATCAAACTCGGGACCGTCGATGCAGACAAACCTGGTCTTGCCGCCTACCGTCACACGGCAGGCACCGCACATACCGGTACCGTCAACCATGATGGTGTTGAGCGAGGCGATGGTAGGTACCTCATACTTTCGTGTCAGCTCCGAGACAAACTTCATCATGATGGCCGGTCCGATGGTGACACAGAGATCCACTTTCTCCCGCAAGATCACCTTTTCCACTCCCTGCGTGATCAATCCTTTCTCCCCATAGGAGCCGTCGTCGGTCATGATGATCACCTCGTCGGAGTGGGAACGAACCTGATCCTCCAGAATGATCAGATCCTTTGAACGGGCGCCCAGCACTGAGATCACTCTGTTGCCCGCCTGCTTCATCGCTTCGATGATCGGCAGCATGGGGGCAACACCTACACCACCGCCGGCACAGACCACAGTGCCGAATTTTTCAATGTGGGTCGCCTTGCCCAGCGGTCCGACCAGGTCGGTGATGTAATCACCCACCTCCAGCTGGCATAATTTCTCCGACGACTTACCCACGCGCTGGATCACCAGTGTGATGGTTCCCTTTTGCGGATCGGCTGAGGCGATGGTGTAGGGTACCCGTTCCCCCTTTTTGCCTACCCGTACAATCACAAAGTGGCCTGCCTGGCGGCTTCGCGCAATAAGCGGTGCTTCCACCTCAAACTTCACCACCCTGTCCGAGAAGTACTCTTTCCCAACAATCTTGTTCATCTTGATATCGGTTTCTGATTTCGAAGTGTAATTTCTAGTGCAAAAATAGCATAATTCTGCGGGCTTGGGATGTTATTTTGGAAAGAAAATGAAAAACAAATTGAAGTCGGCTGGCGAATCGGAAGCCGCTATATATAAAAATAAGGTGATTGTTTGCAGCTATTAAACCTTTTGGGTATCTTTGCGTCATACAATCACCCGAACCCTTTTGGTTTCGGTTTCTATCGGGGCTGTTTGGCTTTGACAGCGGGTAGAAGAGGTTTGTAAGCATGCAGTGCGCGGTCGGTCGGCACTTTAATCCCGGCAGACAAACAAGTAACTGGCAATAACAATTACGCTCTTGCTGCGTAACCGAAGTACAGTAGGTTAATCGCTTCATTCTGCCACCAGGTGGCGGAACAAGACATCACCCGGAAGCTGTGGCTTCGAAGCGTTCCGATCAGGTGGTGCAGGTAAATCGGAGATAGGTTGGGTGAGGCTTCGGCACCCTTCCGAAAATTTAGAAGATAAGGATTGAGTATGATGGCTTCAGTCGCGCTCTTTCCCGACAACACAAATGAAGCTAAGCATGTAGAAAGCAAATTGCTTCCTCGTTTGGACGAGGGTTCGACTCCCTCCAGCTCCACGATTCACACTGAAAGGCAGTCTCATTGCCCCCCAGTAAAAATGATTGCCCGGAACATGGCGTGAATTAGCGCCGTTCCGGGCTTTTTTGTTCAATGTGCGGGCGGCCTGTGCCCCTTTCAGATATAAGAACAGCGCATAGATCCATTTCTGTGCGCTGTCTGTAGTTGTTGTTTGGTGCAGGGTTACCTGTTACGGCCGTTGCCCCGGTTGTTCCTGAAGTTGGAGACCTCTTTCTGGATAAAGTTCCTTTCGGCCTGTTGTGCCTTGTATAGCTTTTCCGGGGTGAGCACCTTTTCAAATTTAGGGGCATACTCCTTTTCCAGTGCCGCCTCTTTCATCTTCAGCTCAAGATCATCCTCCAGCATTTTTCTGTACTCCTCGTCTGAGATGTTGCTGTTTTCCTTGATGCGTTGCACTTTCTCCTTGTGTATCCGGTGTAATTCGAATTTCTTTTTTGTCAGTTCGCTGTTCAGCGGGAAATACTTATCGGCTTCCGCCTTGCTGAGCCCCGCTTCTCGCTGTATAAATTCTCTTTTACGTTTTTCGTAATCTGCCATATTCATCTTTTTCTCCTGCGCGGTCAGGTTCACCACCTGCATCGGTAACAGAATCAGACAAATTAGGAATAGGATATCTCTTTTCATAGCGCTTCTTTAAATGAGTTGGATCATCGATTCAATTCAAATAATATAGATCGTACATATAATCAAAATAACCTTCTTCCACCAGCTCATCCTCCAGGTACTGGTAGAACTCCTCTTCGGTGACCTCTACCGTTGACCAGTAATTTTCTGCCGAAAAGGAATCATTTTCGGTAGGTGTCTGAATCACCGGCTGACGGGATGCAATGTTGCCACTCTCATTCTCTCTGGTCAAAAATTGGATGGTGATGTATAGACCGACAAACATCGCTGCCATGTATACCCAGGGTTTTACCTTGTCCCAGAGAGGCACCGTACGCGGAGGAACGATCTCTTTCTCAGGAAGACGACTCATTATCTCTTCGTTAAATCGGGCGAAATAGTTGTCCGGAACTTTAAACGGATTTCGGGTTCGATCTATTTCTTCTAATTTGCTGAAATGAGACTTCATACGATATATATTTGATGTTCATGCTCTTATTACATTTCCTTACCATACGCTACTGTTGAATAGACCTGCTACCACAGAAAAGGTTTAATTGTTTTCATCTAAAAACTTTTCAATTTTTTTTACGGCATGGTGATAGGATGCTTTCAGTGCTCCCACCGAGGTGCCGAGGATTTCAGACATCTCATCATATTTCATCTCATCGAAGTATTTCATCTGAAAAACAAGTCGCTGTTTTTCCGGTAGTGTAAGGATCGCTTTCTGTAACTGAAGAGCTGCCTCATCACCATCAAAATATTCATCGCTCTCCAACACGTTGATCAGGAATGAATCATCTTCATCGATCGAGATATTATTCTGGCTGCGCTTCTTGTTAAGAAACGTGATGCTCTCGTTGATGGCAATGCGATAAAGCCAGGTGGTTAGCTTGGCATCCCCCCTGAAGTTCTCCAGGTTCAACCAAGCTTTCACAAATACATCCTGGAGGATGTCATCGGCATCATCGTGCGAGAGCACCATCTTACGTATCTGCCAGTAGAGCCGTTCACTGTATGCAGCAACCAGACTGGCAAACCCTTCTCTGACGGTGCGCGGATCTCGTAGTGCTTCAAGTAAAGTTTCCTCGTTAATCATTTCCATAGGTGTGGCATTCAACGCAAAGGTAACTATTTTTTGCTTCCCGCTCGAATCGCATCTCCATTTTCAAACCATCGCACAAAATCCCCCGCGGCCTCCTCGTTTTCCTGCCACCATTGTAGTGATTCCGGGTAGTATGAGACACTGATGTAACGGCAATAGGTTTCGTAATAGTCCGACTGTTCAATGTGGGTGAAGAAAGGAATGTAATAGGTCCATAGAATGCCCTCCTTCGGACCGATGCTTTCCGCTTCAAGCACTTTCATGATTGAGCGGTTCACGGTTGCGAACAGCAAAAAAGGGTCCGTTTCGTTGTCCCCGGTCTGGAGTGAGTCGAGAGTGGCTTGAATGGCCTTGTGCACAAGACTGCGATCGAGTCCATCCTCTGGTGTGAGCGGTGGCATTGATTCGGCCTGTTTCACTTGTGCAGGTCTGTTGCGTATCATCTGTTGCTGAATGAATGAGCGTTGTAACGGTTCCTCTCTCTCTTTAATAGACATTGTTTGCAGCATCTCCTCAAAGGCGTTCTTCGATCGTTCACTGTCTGGCTCCAACAGGAGGAACATTTGAAAAGAGAGGATGCTCTGAACCCATAATCCACTGTCTTTCAGAAGATAGGCGTTCAATAAAAATGCACCGCTGTGACTCTTGTCCAGGTCGATTGCCCTGCTGACATGCAACAACGCTTTCTCCTGTTCACCACTCTTGTAATAGTTCAGTGCCAGGTTAAAGTGGAGCAGATATCCCTCACCATATCTCTTCAATCCCTCATGGAGGAGTGCAATGGCATCTTCAGAACGGTCGGTTTTCATGAGTGCCTCGCTTTTCACTGCATAGGCCCCCGGTCCCAATTTTTCATCACCGCTATTGATCACCTCACTGCTGTACTTTTCGGCACCGGCATAATCTTCCATTTCGAGAGAAGTAAGCGACATCTCATATACCGCTTGCATCAGTCCGGGGTCGTGTGCCAACGCCTCCCGGTATTTTACCATAGCCTTTTCATATTCCCCCTGATCATGCAAAGCCACTCCTTCATCTACCAGTTGCTGTGCGGTTGATTGCTGTCCCGGCAGGAGAGTGGGGATGCTTATCATTAAAAAAGTGAACAATATGAATGTCTTGTACATAATCTGTTTTCTGTTTTCTGTCGTACTTTTTCTTGTACCTTTCCTGTTTTCCGGTAGGTCTAATGATGCAATGTCATCTTCTGTGACAAATAAAAACGAACCGTTCAGTGGGTAAAAGTAAGCAAAAAATAGTGCCTGCAAATATTTTCCCATTGATTTTCCTCCTTTTTGTAACAGTAATAAACATATGGCAATGGCAAATATAATTTTTTTACATTTTTCTGTTGCGTTGAATGGATCATTGGGTAGCTGCAACTTTTGTAAAGAAGTGAAAAAAGGTTTACCTTTGCAGCTTGTTACACAATTTTAGGTTATTGACAGAATGGAATGGTTAGTAGAACTGATTAGTGGACCGGGGATTGCACACTCGATCCTGATCCTGGCAGTGGTGATTGCAGTGGGACTGCTGCTGGGTAAGATAAAAATTTTCGGGATCTCATTGGGTACTACCTGGATCCTCTTTTTCGGTATTTTCCTTGGTCACCTGGGACTTCAGATTGAACCCGAACTGCTCAATTTCCTGAAAGAGTTCGGACTGATACTTTTTATCTTCTCCATTGGTATGCAGGTTGGTCCCAGCTTCTTCTCTTCATTCAAGCAGGGGGGCATCACACTCAACCTGTTGGCATCCGGTGTGGTGCTGCTTGGGGTAACCATCACCATCGTGATTCACCTGATTACCGGACTGCCCATCGCTACCATGGTGGGGATCCTCTCGGGAGCGGTAACCAATACACCCGGACTGGGTGCCGCACAGCAGACCTTTACCGATGCAACCGGTGCCACCGATCCAACCATCGCCACCGCATATGCGGTGGCCTACCCACTGGGCGTGGTGGGCATTATCCTCTCGTTGCTCCTCTTCCGCTATATCTTTCGTATCAATATGGCACAGGAAAACAACCAACTGGATCAGCTCAGCGAATCGAGACAGACCGAAGCGCAGATGTTCTCCCTCACTGTGCTGAACCCAGCCATCATGGGGAAAACCATCGGGGAGATCAAAAAGCTGCTGGACCGTGAGTTTGTGATATCCCGCGTGTTGCACACACAGACAGGTGAGCTGGTTGTTCCACAGACAGATACAAAGCTTCTGGAGGGAGATAAGCTGTTGGTGGTCTCTAACCTGAAGAATATTGAAGCCATTGAAGCACTGATCGGTAAACGGATCGACATGAACCGGGAGGAGTGGCAAAAACTTGACTCCCAGCTTGTGTCGCGCAGGATTGCCATCACCCGCTCGGCTATCAACGGCCGTTCCATCGGTAGCCTGCGCCTGCGGAACCTTTTTGGTGTCAACATCACCAGGGTGAACCGTGCCGGGGTAGATCTGATCGCCGACAGCCGGCTGCAACTACAGTTGGGCGACCGTGTTACAGTGGTCGGTACGGAGGAGGCAATTGCCAGCGTAGAGAAGTTTTTGGGTAACTCGTTGAAGAGACTGCGTGAACCCAACCTGATCTCCATCTTCATCGGTATTGCCATTGGTGTACTGGTGGGTAGCATCCCTTTTGTGATCCCCGGCATCCCGCAGCCGGTGAAGCTGGGTCTTGCCGGAGGCCCGCTCATCGTTGCCATCCTGATCAGCACGTTCGGCCCCAGATACAAGCTGGTCACCTATACCACCATGAGCGCCAACCTGATGTTACGTGAGATCGGCATCGCCATCTTCCTTGCCTGCGTAGGGCTGGGGGCAGGAGGCAACTTCGTGGAAACGGTTCTCAACGGGGGATACCTGTGGATTGGCTATGGGGCGATCATCACGCTCTTACCGCTCCTGATCATTGGTCTGATCGGTCGCAAGGTTTGCAAGCTGAACTACTTCACCCTGATGGGTCTGATTGCGGGAAGCATGACCGACCCGCCGGCACTGGCTTATGCCAATGCCAGCGCCGGCAATGATGTACCTGCCGTGAGCTATGCAACTGTTTATCCGCTCACCATGTTCCTCAGGGTCATCTCCGCTCAGCTGTTGATCCTTATTTTTCTCTGAATGAATTCATCAGCCTGCACAAGATCAATTTTGAAGGTCGCAATCGATTGCACACGATTTTATCCAAATGATTCATGCAAGCGACCTGTTTCGATCTGTTTCGTCGTAGATTTGTAGTCGATGACACGAATTTAATACACAGATCATTTCAATGGGACCTCCTCCCGTGACAATGGCTTAACGAAAGAATCGGAATGGCTCTTCTTACATTTCAACTCAACTACCATACTACCTGGGGTCAACAGGTATCTCTTTGCGGATCGACACCGGAAATGGGTCAGTTCGATGAGGAAAAGGCATTGCCGCTGGAATGCAATGGCGACATATGGAGTGTCACCCTGCAGATGAAGGTGACCGATACCCTCAATTACTACTACCTGGTACGGCAAGGGGGAAGTGTCATCCGACGGGAGTGGGGCAGTCACCGCCAGCTCCGCGTCATCAAGGGCAGAAAAGCCTATCTGGTGCAGGATCATTGGAAAGATAAGCCCTATCATGCCTATCTCTACTCATCGGTCTTCACAGACAGCATCTGCTTGCATCCAAAAGAACCACTTCCCGAAAAATATCATTCCCGCTCCCTGCTGCTGAACGTGATCTGCCCCTTTGTTTATCGCAACCAGAAAGTGGCTCTTTGCGGAGAAAGTCCGCTGCTGGGTGGTTGGGATCCGGTGAAAGCGTTGCCTCTCACCTGTGTGCAAAACGGTGAATGGCAGGTAATGCTCGATGCCAGCCAGCTACCCGATCGCTCTGCGTATAAATTTGTGATAGTGGATAACCAAAGTGGTGAAGTGCTGCATTGGGAGGATGGCCCGGACAGGGTTCTGGATGCCCGTGCCGCGAAAGTGGCGGGTGTGGTCAAGGTTGAGATGTCGCTGCAATATCGTTACCCGGGCTTCACATTCAAAGGAACCGGAACAGCTGTGCCGCTGTTCTCACTGAGAACAAAACAGAGCTTTGGCATCGGTGACTTTGCCGACCTGCGGAAGATGATCGATTGGGCATCGATCACCCGTCAACAGGTGATACAACTGCTGCCGGTGAACGATACTACCACTACTTGGACATGGAAAGACTCTTACCCCTACAGTACCATATCGATTTATGCGCTTCATCCCATCTACCTGGGATGCAGCGACTACCCGCTGAAAGATAAAAAGAAACAGAAAGCTTTTCTTCAGCAGGCAGCAGCGCTCAACCAACTGAAAGAGATTGATTATGAAAAGGTATTGTTGCTCAAGCGTGATTATACAAAAGCGCTTTTCCATGAAAAGGGCGCAGATATGCTCTCATCGGAAGCTTACAAAACATTCTTTGCAAATAACCAACAATGGCTTTTTCCCTATGCCTGCTATTGCACCCTGCGTGACCGGTATGGTACGGCCAATTTCAGGGAGTGGAACAGCTTCGCTGCATACAACGAGGCTCAACTGAGAGAGATGCTGGCTGCCGATCCTGAGGCAGTAGAAGAGACATCCTACTGGTATTTCGTGCAATACCTCCTACACATACAGTTCTCTTCGGTGAAAGCATACGCCCACACGAGAGGTGTAACACTGAAAGGGGATATCCCGATCGGGATCAACCGAGACAGCATAGAAGCATGGACCTCTCCCAATCTCTTCAACATGGATACGCAGAGTGGTGCACCTCCCGATGATTTCTCATTCTTCGGACAAAACTGGGGATTCCCCACTTATAACTGGTATGCCATGGAGAAAGAGGGCTACTCCTGGTGGATCAACCGCTTCAGGAAGATGGCCGACTATTTCGACGCCTACCGTATCGATCATATCCTGGGTTTCTTCCGCATCTGGGAGATCCCACTAGACGCTGTTCAGGGATTGCTGGGGCATTTCAGTCCTGCGTTGCCTTACTGGGCCGAAGAGATCAACCGTGCCGGCATTCCTTTTGATGAGGAACGAATGGTACAGCCTTTCATTCATGAACAGTTCCTGCCGGACATTTTTGGAGCGTTGGCTGATGAGGTGAAAGAAAAATACCTTGAAGTGTCGGGTTGGCAGCGTTTCAGGCTGAAGAGCTTTTGCAATACCCAGCGAAAAATCCAGCATCTTTTTGAAGGTGAGCAGGATGAGAAGTCAACCCTATTGCGCGACGGGCTATATTCGCTTTGCACCGAAGTGCTCTTCGTAAGAGATCCGCTCGATCATAATCGCTTCCATCCCCGCATCACCGCACAATATTCCTATTCCTACCGATACCTGGATGAGCATGTGAAAGAGGCCTTCAATCGCCTCTATAACGATTTCTTTTATCACCGGCACAACTATTTCTGGCGTGAACAGGCAATGAAAAAATTACCGGTGCTGATCTCATCCACCCCCATGCTTGTCTGTGGGGAGGATCTGGGGATGGTTCCCGATTGTGTTCCCTCGGTGATGCAGGAACTTCAGATACTCAGCCTGGAGATCCAACGGATGCCGAAGGATTCCAGCGTAGAATTCACCAACCTGGAATGGCTGCCTTATCTCTCTGTCTGCACCACCTCCACACATGACATGTCACCCCTACGCAGCTGGTGGCTGGAGAACAGGGAGGTGACTCAGCGATACTACAACCAGGTGCTGCATCATGAAGGAACAGCACCTGAAGAATGTACCACCGCCATATGCAGTGAGATCATCGCTGCCCATATGCGGTCGACAGCCATGTGGGTGATCCTTCCCTGGCAGGACTGGATGTCGCTCGATGAGCGGCTACGCAATCCCGATGTGTCGGCCGAACGTATCAATGTCCCTGCCAACCCCGAGCATTACTGGCGTTACCGTATGCACCTCACACTCGAAGAGCTGCTGAAAGAATCTGCATTCAACGAGCGGCTTGCTGAGATGAGTAACAGAATGTAAAACATGATCTAAATCTATCCGAAAAAACCACACACAAAAAAAGAGACTGTTCAGCGAAACAGTCTCTTTTTTTGTGTGGTTAGGTTGGGTCACGCCTTTCCGGCACTGCCCAGCACTTTCTCCGTCTTGTGCATGTATAGTTTCTTCAACTCCTCTCGAGCCGGTCCCAGGTACTTGCGGGGGTCAAACTCAGCCGGCTTGGTGGCTAACACCTCGCGGATGGCAGCAGTCATTGCCAGACGTCCGTCGGAGTCGATGTTTATTTTGCATACAGCCGATTTGGCAGCTCTGCGCAATTGTTCTTCCGGAATACCGATGGAATCATTCAGCTTACCACCATACTTGTTGATGGTTTCCACATATTGAGGGGGTACCGAGGAAGAACCATGCAACACGATGGGGAATCCCGGAATACGTTTTTCAATCTCTTCCAGGATATCGAAACGCAAGGGGGGAGGTACCAACACGCCATCTTCGTTGCGGGTGCACTGCTCGGGAGTGAATTTGAATGCACCATGTGAGGTGCCGATAGAAATGGCCAATGAGTCAACACCGGTGCGCGACACAAAGTCAACCACCTCATCCGGCTCGGTATAGGTGTGGTGCTCGGCCTGTACATCATCTTCAATACCGGCCAGTACGCCCAGCTCGCCTTCAACGGTAACGTCATATTGATGAGCATAGTCAACCACTTTCTTTGTCAGTGCAATGTTTTCTTCGTAAGGAAGGTGTGAACCGTCGATCATCACCGATGAGAAGCCGCTTTCGATACAATCCTTGCAGAGTTCGAAGCTATCACCATGGTCAAGGTGCAACACAATGGGGATCTCATATCCCAGTTCTTTGGCATACTGTACCGCCCCCTGTGCCATGTAACGCAGCAGCGTTTGGTTGGCATACTTGCGGGCACCGCTGGAGACCTGCAGGATCACGGGTGATTTGGTTTCCACACAGGCCGATATGATGGCCTGCAGCTGTTCCATGTTGTTGAAGTTAAAAGCCGGAATGGCATAACCGCCATCTACCGCTTTCTTGAACAACTCTTTTGAGTTTACAAGACCCAATTCTTTATAACTTACCATAAGCTTATTTTTTTTAATTTGGATGATAATCGTAGTTCAATTTTATATCACAAAAATACGATTAAATCTGCAATTAATGAAATTATTTACCCAAAGAGTGAAGAAAGATTTTTGCAGCAGGCGAAAAAACCGTGAGAAAAAGATTAAAAAAAAAGATCATCAGGTTGCTTTTTTTATTTTTCTCTCTACTTTTGTAGTTGTCCGGTCAGCTGTCTTTTATTTCTGTAAGGAGGATTCATCTGGCGGCATCTATTGCCTGAACAAAATTATAACAATCACAATTTAACATTACTATTATGATTATTGGAATACCGAAAGAGATCAAACCACAAGAGGGCAGGGTAGCCATGACTCCCGCCGGAGTGATGGAGCTGACCCGTAGAGGGCATACCGTCTATCTGCAGAAGAGTGCCGGTGAAGGCAGCAATCTGCCCGATGAGCGTTATCAGCAGGCGGGAGCCATGATATTGGATACCATTGAGGAGGTATACGCTGCTGCTGACATGATTGTAAAAGTGAAGGAACCCATGGAGCGTGAATATGGGCTGATCCGGAAAGGACAGGTGCTCTTTACTTACTTCCATTTTGCCTCCAACAAGAAACTGACCGGAGCAATGATGGAGAGCGGTGCCGTATGCATCGCCTATGAGACGGTGATGGACCGGCAGGGAGCGCTGCCACTGCTCACCCCTATGAGCGAGGTGGCCGGCAGGCTCTCGGTACAACAGGGAGCAAAATACCTGGAGAAACCTCAGGGTGGTAAAGGGGTGCTGTTGGGGGGTGTGCCGGGTGTCAGTTCGGCCGAAGTGGTGATCATCGGTGCCGGCGTGGTAGGACACAATGCAGCACTGATGGCAGCCGGTTTGGGCGCAAATGTCAAATTGCTGGATGTCAATTTGAACCGACTTCGCTACCTCTCCGAGGTGCTCCCCTCTAACGTGAAGACGCTCTATTCCACCGAGATGTCAATCAGAGAATCACTCAGGAGTGCCGATCTGGTGATAGGAGCCACTCTGATTGTCGGCGCCAAAGCACCACACCTGGTGTCACGTGAGATGCTCAAGGAGATGACTCCCGGCACGGTGATGATTGATGTCTCTGTGGACCAGGGAGGTTGTTTCGAAACAACCCATTCCACAACACATATGGAGCCGATTTATGAGGTGGATGGCATCATCCATTACTGTGTGGCCAACATGCCGGGTGCGGTACCTGTTACCTCCACCCGGGCATTGACCAATGCCACGCTGCCCTATGTAACCAGGCTTGCTGAATATGGATGGGAAGAGGCCTGCAAGCGATATGAAGATCTCAGGCAGGGCCTCAACATCCTCAATGGAGAGGTGGTCTATAAAAATGTTGCTGATTCGCTGGATCTGCCTTACAGGGAGCTTCAGTGGTAGTGGAATCAATGTAACGCAGGCCGTTACAGGAGGGTGCATCTGCTGCTCCTCAAAAAAAGGGATCAATCGGGAAAGATTATCCCTTTTTTTTTTGTAGATAAGGAAAAATTATTTTTCTTTGTTTACCTTATTTAGAATAACTTTATACAGCACCCACATCACAGCATCACTATGGAACAATTTAACAAGGAGACCCAGATACAAATCGAACTAAGTGAAGAGGTTGCACAGGGAATCTACTCTAACCTGGCGGTTATTTCGCACTCCATATCGGAGTTTGTGATCGATTTCATTCGCATCGTACCGGGTATGCAAAAAGCCAAGGTGAAGTCCAGGATCATCCTGACACCTGAACATGCAAAACGGTTGTTGCATGCCCTGAAAGAGAACATTGACAACTTTGAGCAACAGAACGGCCCCCTTCGTATTCAAAGCGACCCTGGCTTTCTGCCACCCCTGGGTGGCATGGGGGAGGCCTGACAAGCTTTTTTTTGTATCTCTAATCACAGCATTTATGGAAATCAAAAGAGCAACCACTAAATACAACTATTTATGGATCTATTAAGTGCATCTGCAGTAAACTGGTCTAGGGGGCAATTTGCGCTGACAGCCGGTTATCACTGGCTGTTCGTTCCACTCACCATCGGACTGGGTCTCATCATGGCCATCATGGAGAGTCTCTACGTGAAAACAGGGGACATGAAATGGAAAACAGCAACCAAGTTCTGGCAGAAAATCTTTGGAATCAACTTTGCCATCGGCATCGCAACCGGCATCATCCTCGAGTTTCAGTTTGGTACCAACTGGTCCAACTACAGCTGGTTCGTGGGTGATATCTTCGGTGCTCCCCTCGCCATAGAGGGAATCTTAGCTTTTTTCTTAGAGGCTACCTTTGTCTCCATCATGTTCTTCGGATGGAACAGGGTCAGCAAAAAAATGCACCTGGCATCCACCTGGCTGGTTTTCGTGGGTGCCTCCCTCTCCGCCTTCTGGATTCTGGTGGCAAACGCCTGGATGCAATATCCCACCGGCATGGAATTCAACCCCGACTCGGTACGCAACGAGATGACCGATTTCTGGGCAGTAACATTCTCTCCTGTGGCTTACAACAAGTTCCTCCACGCCACCTTCTCCTGCTGGGCCGTGGGTGCCGCCTTTGTGGCTGCCATCTCAGGATGGTACCTGCTGAAAGGCCGACATACCGACTTTGCCATCAAGAGCTTGAAGATCGGCTCGCTGGTTGGACTGGTGTCATTCATCATGCTGGCGGTCACCGGTGACGGTTCTGCCTATCACGTGGCACAGAAGCAACCCATGAAGCTGGCTGCCATGGAGGGTCTCTACAAGGGTACCGAGGGCGCCGGACTGGTGGCCGTAGGCATGCTCAACCCTGCCAAGGAAAAATACTACGACGATGTGGACCCCTATATCTTCAAGATTGAAATCCCAAAGTTGCTTTCCCTGCTGGGTTACAGGGATATCAACGCCTTTGTGCCCGGCATTGCGGATATCATTGAGGGTGGTTACCTCCTTCCCGACGGAACCACTTCCCTCTCTTTTCAGGAACGACGGGAGAGAGGGTTGAAAGCCATTCAGGCGCTGGCTGACTACCAAACAGCAAAGAAGGAGGGACGTGATGCCGATGCTGCCAACCATGAGACCATCCTGCGGGAGAATTATGCCCACTTCGGATATGGATATCTCGAGACGGAAGAGGATCTGATACCCAACATCCCGCTCACCTTTTATAGCTTTCACCTGATGGTGATGATCGGGATATATTTCATCCTCTTCTTCGTGGTCATGCTATACATCCTTTATAAGAAGGATATGGTCAACAGCCGCTGGCTGCAGTATGTGGCCCTCTGGAGCCTCCCACTGGCCTTCCTTGCCACTCAGTTGGGATGGGTGGTGGCCGAGGTAGGGAGACAACCCTGGACCATCCAGGATATTCTGCCGGTACAGGTTGCCTCCTCGGCAATATCTGCTCAGAATGTGATCACCTCTTTCATCCTCTTTGCCCTGCTTTTCACCAGTCTGCTGGTTGCAGAGGTGACCATCATGGTGAAACAGATCAGGAAAGGACCCGATGGTGAAGAGCTGAATACTTGATTTCATACAGATTGAACGGATTAAAAGAATAACATTATGATCACATACGAATTTCTGCAACAATATTGGTGGTTCATCATGTCGCTGCTCGGCGGATTACTGGTGTTCCTGCTATTCGTACAGGGTGGACAGTCCATGCTACACTCCCTCTCCCGGGAAGAAGATGAAAAAAGGCTGCTGGTGAATGCGCTCGGCAGGAAATGGGAATATACGTTCACCACACTGGTAACCTTTGGAGGTGCTTTCTTTGCCTCCTTTCCGCTTTTCTATTCCACCAGCTTCGGAGGGGCCTACTGGGCATGGATGATCCTGCTCTTCTGCTTCGTGCTGCAGGCAGTGTCTTACGAGTTTCAGTCGAAACCTGGTAACATCTTTGGCGCCGGCGTCTATCGTAACTTTCTCTTTGTGAACGGTCTGCTCGGCACCTTCCTGTTGGGCGTGCTGGTCGCCACTTTCTTTACCGGATCAGAGTTCATGATGAGTAAGGGTAATATCGCAGGATTGGGCACAGTTGGTCCGGTGATCAGCCAGTGGCAGAACCCGCTGCACGGGTTGGAGCTGCTGGGTAACCCGCGCAACCTGGCACTGGGATTGGCCATCTTTTTCCTGGCACGTACCCAGGCGAGTCTCTTTTTTGTGAATCGTCTCAGTCACGAGACCCTGGAAAAACGCTCCCGCAAGTTTGTGTTGTTCAACGGACTCCCTTTTGTGGTTCTTTTCCTGATCTTCCTGATCTGGACACTTTTGGCAGATGGGTATGCCGTAGATCCCGTCACCCAAGAGGTTTACCTGGAAAAGATGAAATACCTGCACAACTTCATTCAGATGCCCCTGGTGATGGTTCTCTTCCTCCTGGGGGTGGTGGCCGTTCTTTACGGCATCATACGAACCGTTTTCAGCTCCTCCTTCAAAAAAGGAGTCTGGTTCTCCGGAGCAGGAACCATACTCACGGTGACCATGTTGCTGCTTGTTGCCGGCTATAACAACACAGCCTACTATCCCTCGACGGTCGATCTGCAAAGTTCGCTGACCCTGCAGAACTCCTCTTCCAGCGAGTTCACCCTCTCAGTGATGGCAGTGGTATCGCTCTTGGTACCGGTAGTGGCTGCCTACATCTTCTATGCCTGGCGAGCGCTTGAGCGCAAGAAACTGAGCCTGGAAGATCTGAACAGCGACGGCCATGCCTACTAAGCTGTTTGAATCCTGAAACAAAAGGGTGGGTGCTTCTCTCTGCATCCCCCTTTTTTCATTTCGGCTGCTCATTTTCACTTGGCATTATGGTCTGATGTCGATAAATAAGTGTAATTTTGCAATTGAATATAACAGCTTTGTTTATGGAGAGAAGATTTTTACTGTTGCCGCTCTGCTCTCTGCTGCTTGTTGCAGCGTGCTTCATCACCTCTTGCGGTGAGAGGGGAAGCAGCTCCTGCCGGGCAACCAACAGTCTGACTTTAGACACCATCCTGGTCGAGTCACGACAACACCTTGATGGAGATACAGCCAGTCCCTACTGTGATATCCGTCTGGAGTTTATCTATCCGGTCAGCAGCCAGGATACAAACCTGGACACCCTGCAGCAGTATTTCGTAACGGCATTCTTCGGACAGGCATATGAAGGTCTCGATCCAGCCAGCGCAGTGGAGACATACGTAAAGAACTATGTGGAGAACTACATCCATGATGCGGCCATCTACCGCGAAAATGCAACGGTACCGGGTAGTCCGGGTGAGCAGGTGGAGGATATCCATGACCATGACCAGAATGGAAATACCCTTTCCGACAGCTTCTACTCCTATTATGAAAGCATCTCAGATACCATCATCTACAACCGTCATGGGTTAATCTCCTTCCAGGTGAGACAGTCGAACAACAAGGGAGGAGCTGCTTCTTACCAGCTCTATCGCAACCATGTCTTCAACCTGAAGCAGGGCGCTCCTGTAATTGAGAGTGATCTCTTCAAGGCGGGATATGATACGGCATTGCGCAACCTGATCATCGCGTCGCTTCTCGAACAGAATGGCGTGAAGCGCGTTGAAGAGCTGGAAGAGCTGGGATTCTTTGGTATCCGCGAAATAGTGCCAAACAAAAACTTCCTGCTCAACGACGAGGGGATCATCTATACCTTTAACAAAGGTGAGTATTCGGCATATCAACTCGATGCACCTGAGATCATGATTCCCTACGGATCCATCCGATCCCTGTTGAGAGAGCAAAGTGTTGCATCCAAACTGGCCGACCAGAAGTGAAAGAGATCCTAACCTATTTCCCAACGCTTACCGATCTACAGATCAGGCAGTTCGAAGCAGTTGGCGACCTCTACAAAGAGTGGAACAGCAAGATCAATGTGATCTCACGCAAAGATATTGACAACCTCTACCTGCATCACCTGCTCCACTCGCTGGCTATCGCCAGGTATGTGACTTTCGCCAATGGTACCCGCATCATGGATGTGGGTACGGGAGGCGGATTTCCCGGCATCCCGCTGGCGATCCTCTTCCCTGAGTCGCACTTCCTCCTGCTCGACAGCATCGGGAAGAAGATCCGGGTTGTAAGGGAAATAGCTGAGGCCATTGGTCTGACCAACGTGGAGGCGATCCAATCACGTGCCGAGGAGGAGAAAAGAAAATTTCACTTTGTGGTGAGCCGTGCAGTGATGCCACTGCCTGATCTGATCCGTATCATCCGGAAGAACATCGCAAAGGAACAGATCAATGCACTGCCCAACGGCATCATCTGTCTGAAAGGGGGTGAGCTGACTGCAGAATTGCATCCATTCCGGCAGATAGCCGAAGAGGTTGCCCTCAGCAACTACTTCAGTGATCCCTTTTTCCAGACAAAAAAGCTGGTTTATGTACCTTTGGGCTGAACAATCGTATGAACAATAATTGAGATTTGCATGAAGATCAAAACATTTGAATTCAATCCCCTGAGAGTCAATACTTATATCCTCTCCGATGAGACAAAGGAGTGTGTGGTCATCGATGCGGCTTGTTATTATGCCGATGAACAGGAGTTGCTGCTTAACTATCTCCTGGATCATGACTTTGTGGTGAAGCACCTGATCAACACCCATCTCCATTTCGACCATATCTTCGGGGTTAACCTGCTTGCAAACCGCTTTGGGCTTCCTCTTCGCTATCATCGCGACGATGATTTTCTTCTGGAAGATATCCCCTCACAACTGCAGCTTTTCGGATTCCCCACCATCAATAGCGATTTCCGACCAATCAATGGTGAATATCTGCAGGAGGGAGAGCGAATCACTTTCGGAAACAGCAGCTTGCAGGTGATACATGTTCCAGGACACTCTCCCGGCAGTGTCGCTTTCTACGAGGCTGAAGCCGCTGTCGTGATCAGTGGTGATGCCCTTTTCTATTCCAGCATCGGTCGTACCGATCTGCCACGCGGCAATTATGAAACGCTGATCAACAGCATTCAACATAAGCTTTACACCCTCCCAGGGGAGACGGTGGTCTATCCCGGTCACGGTCCCTCAACCTCCATAGCGTTTGAAAAACGGCACAATCCGTTTGTCAACATGAATGAAAGTGAAAGAAACAAATAATCAAAATATAGCAATGGAACATTTCAAAAAACGTCATATCGGCATCAGTGAATCCGATAAAAGGCTGATGCTGGAAACACTGGAACTGAACAGCATGGATGAGCTGATCGATCAGACCATCCCCCGTGACATACGACTGCAAACACCCCTTTCTCTGCCTCCTGCGCTCACAGAACAGGAGTATGCCGAGGAGATCGAACGCTTTGCTGCCCGTAACAAGGTCTATACCTCCTACATCGGTATGGGCTGGTATGATACCATCACACCGGCACCCATCTATCGCAATGTTTTTGAAAACCCGGTATGGTACACCTCCTATACACCTTACCAGGCAGAGATCTCACAGGGGCGACTGGAAGCGCTCCTGAACTTCCAGACAATGGTGAGTGAGCTGACGGCACTGCCTCTATCCAACAGCTCACTGCTCGACGAGGCTACTGCAGCGGCGGAGGCAGCCACCATGATGTATGGTCTGCGCAACCGTGATCAGGTGAAACAGCATGTGGAGACCCTCTTCGTTGATCAAAATATTTTTCCTCAAACCCTTGCTGTGTTGCGCACGAGAATGCAACGTGCAGGTATAGAGATTATTACGGCAGATTACAAAAGCTTCTCTTTCAACAAACCGTGCTTCGGTGCGATTGTGCAGTATCCCAACAGCAACGGCAGTGTGGAGGATTATCGTGCATTTACGGAGAAAGCGCACGCAGCCGATTGCAAGGTGGCTGTGGCAACCGACCTGATGGCGCTGGTGCTGCTCACACCGCCGGGAGAGTGGGGTGCCGACATCGCTTTTGGAAGTAGCCAGCGCTTCGGCATCCCCATGTTCTACGGCGGTCCCTCTGCTGCTTTTTTTGCCACCCGCGAAGCGTATAAACGTTCCATGCCGGGCCGCATCATCGGTATCTCGAAAGATGCCTACGGCAGGGAAGCACTGCGCATGGCTCTGCAGACACGGGAGCAACATATCAAACGGGAGAAAGCCACTTCCAACATCTGTACCGCTCAGGCATTGCTGGCAACCATGGCATCTTTCTATGCTGTTTATCACGGACCGGAGGGGCTGAAAGCGATTGCCCGGCGCATCCATTCACTCGCATCACTTGTCAGCGACGAATTGCTGGCAATGGGTTATCGCCAGCTGAACGAGAGCTTCTTCGATACCCTCACCATCGCCCTTCCGGAGAGCATCACCGAGGAGGATATCCGCAACCATGCCGAGATGAGGGAGATCAACCTGCGTTATTACGGAGATGGAAGAGTCGGCCTCAGCATCGATGAAAGCACGAACGACTACCGGGTGCATGAACTGTTGGCTCTCTTTGCCATGGCTGCTGGCAGCTCCAAGGTTTTCATGATCGACGACCTGAAAGAGAAGATCACCCTGCGGGAGGAGCAACTGCGTAAAAGTGCGTTCCTGACACACCCCACCTTTCAACGCTACCACACGGAAACTGAGCTGATGCGATACATCAAGCGACTGGAACGGAAAGATATCTCATTGGCACACTCCATGATCTCACTCGGCTCCTGCACCATGAAGCTGAATGCTGCCTCGGAGCTCCTGCCACTGGGTCTCCCGGCTTTCCAGCGAATCCATCCCTTCGTGCCGGAAGAACAGGCTCAGGGATACAGAGAGATGATTGATGAGCTGGAGGATATGCTGGCTGAAATCACCGGCCTGGCGGCCACCAGCCTGCAACCCAACTCGGGTGCCGCCGGTGAATATGCGGGACTGATCACCATTGCTGCTTACCAGAAAAGCATCGGCGAAGGGGTACGCAAGGTGGTGCTCATCCCGGCATCGGCCCACGGCACCAATCCTGCCAGCGCCATCCAGGCCGGGTTCAGGCCAGTGACGGTGGCCAGTGATGACCGGGGTAACGTCGACATGGAGGACCTGCGCAACAAGGTGGCACAACACCGGGAGGAGCTGGCCGCATTGATGATCACCTATCCCTCCACACATGGCATCTTTGAAACAGAGATCCGGGAGATGTGCCGCCTGATTCACGAAGCTGGTGGTCAGGTATACATGGATGGTGCCAACATGAATGCACAGGTGGGGTTCACCAATCCAGGCACCATCGGTGCCGATGTCTGCCACCTCAACCTGCACAAGACTTTTGCCATCCCTCATGGAGGGGGCGGTCCTGGTGTGGGACCCATCTGTGTAGCGGATCACCTGGTGCCATTCCTTCCGGGACACCCGGTAACGCTCACCACTGAGAACAACACCGTATCGGCTGCTGCCTATGGCAGCGCCGGTGTTCTCCCCATCACCTACGGCTATATCCGCATGATGGGTGCCGACGGGTTGCGGGAGGCTACCGAGGTAGCGATCCTCAACGCCAACTACCTGGCGGAGAAGCTGAACAACTCATTCGGCATCGTTTATCGGGGTGCTGAGGGCAGGGTAGGTCATGAGCTGATCCTGGAGTGTCGTGGGCTGAAAGAGGTCTCCGGCATCAGTGAGACCGATATCGCCAAGCGATTGATCGACTACGGATATCATGCACCGACAGTCTCTTTTCCGGTACATGGTACGCTGATGGTGGAGCCTACTGAGAGCGAGAGTCTGGCAGAGCTGGATCGTTTTGTGGCGGCGATGGAGCAGATACATGAAGAGATCATCGAGGTATCACGCGGTGCATACAGCCTGGAGGATAATGTGCTGGTCAACGCACCGCATCCGGAGTATGAAGCTGTAGCGGACGAGTGGAAACATGCCTACCCACGGAGCAAGGCAATCTACCCCCTCCCGTTTGTGGCTGAGAACAAGTTCTGGGTAAATGTAGGCCGGGTTGACAATGCCTACGGCGACAGGAACCTGGTCGCCTGCCTCTGTTAACGCTGATCAGGACGTTTCTTTTTCCGCTAACTTTCGCTCTCTTTTGTCTATCTTTGCATCCGTCAAACATCCAAATCTGTTACGCTATGTGCAGAAAGTATCTTTTTCCTGCCTTGTTGATCAGTCTGATGACCCTTCTCTCCTGTGAAAAAGAGGAGGCAAGCGAAAATGCCGCCCGTTTGCGGATCAAACTGACCGATGCGGCTGCTCCGGTGTTGAAAGAGATGCATATCGAGATTGCGACGATCGAAGTGCAGACCACCGACAGCGCAGGAAATGCCGGTGAGTGGGTGACACTCTCTTACCCCGGTGGTGAGTATAACCTGCTCAAGCTGATGAATGGCAAGATGGTGCAGCTCGTCGATCAATACTTTCCCGCAGGAGAAAAGATCGACAAGATTCGTCTCACCTTGGGCGACAACAACCGGATGGTGACCGTTACCGATCAGCCGATCCCGCTACAGAAATCACCCGATATCATGGATCAGCTGGTTATCCACAATGTGAATGCTGTGCTCACCGCCAACGTCATCATCAGCATCGTGATCGATATCAATGCAGCCCTTTCGGTGTATGAAATGAACGGTAACTGGTACATCAACCCGCGTGCCAGAGCTTTCCCCGAGACCTACGGCGGTTCACTGAGAGGCTATGTGGCTCCATTGGAAGCTTCACCGGTAGTGATGATCACCCGTGAGGCAGATTCACTCTTCTCCCTTCCTGAGGGAAGCGAAGGGATGTTTCTCTTCCCAGGTCTGGAGGAGGGAGCCTGGAAGGTTCATCTGCTTGCCAACCCTGAGTCGGGCTACCGCGACACCATCTTCATCTCTGACACGATCCGGCAGGGCAGGATCACCGAGATCACCCCCAAACCTATCCGGTTGCAGCTGCAATAGATCGTTGCAACCCTTTTTAATTAAATTTCACTTCTGCAAACCTACTTGGATTCGCTTCTTTACTATCTTTGTAGAAATGATTGCAGTTCATAACCGATTATAACTATTTAACAATATCACACAAATGAAAAAGATCCATTTTGCACTGATTTTAGCTACCCTGCTGGTTGCAGGTACCTCCTGTAAACCAAAACAGAGTGCATACAAACAGGTGTATGAAGCAGCCAAGGAGAGGGAGATGCAACAGACAGCCTCTCAGCCTACCACCGTGGTGAAGGATGCCAGCCCGCTGCCTCCCGTGGAAGTCTCCATACGCAAGGAAAAAGTTGAACCGGTTTATCCTACTGACGCTTCAGGGTTGAAGAAATACAGTGTGGTGATCGCCTCTCTCAGTGTAAAGCTCAATGCAGAATCATTGAAAACACGCATGGAGAACGAAGGACATAAGGTGATCCTGGCAGAGAACGAACAGGGGATGTACCGCGTCATCATTGCCAGCTACGACGACAAAGCAGAAGCAGCTGCCAAGCGTGAGGAGATTTACAACCAGTATTCGGCGAAAGGCAATACCGAATACCTGAGAAAAACCTACGGTGTACCCTTTAACGATCTCTGGATCCTCGAAAGGCAATATTAATCGTTGGATGATCTTTCCACTCTCGCCAGGTGATGCGAATAAAAACCGATTAGCTGCCCGTTGGATGCAATGTGGCAGCTTTTTTTGAATAGTGAATCTATGAAGATACGTTTTTTGGGTACAGGTACCTCTACCGGCGTTCCACAGATCGGCTGTCACTGCCCGGTATGCCAATCGCCGGATGAACGGGACAGGAGATTGCGCTGCTCGGTGGCGATTACAACAGGGGAGCAGCAGCTACTGATCGATTGCACCCCCGACTTTCGCCAGCAGGCACTCACAATCCCTTTCAGGAAAATCAACGGAATCCTCTTCACCCATGAGCATTATGATCATACCGGTGGCATTGACGACCTGCGCCCTTATTCATGTTTTGGCCCTGTAGAGCTCTTTATGGAAGAGCAACTGGAAAAAGTGGTGAGGAACAGGCTTCCCTACTGCTTCTCAGAGAATCGGTATGGTGGCATCCCAGATATTCATGTTCAACGCATTGATCCCTATCATTCTTTCCAAATTGGAGCGTTAGAGATCATCCCGATCAGGATCATGCATCACAAGCTGCCGATCCTGGGCTTCCGAATAGGAAGCTTCGCCTACCTCACCGATGTGAAAAGTATCCCTGAGGCTGAGTTTGAGAAGCTTAGGGGATTGGATCTGCTGGTGATCAGCGCTCTTCGCAAAACAGAACATATCTCTCACCTCTCCCTGGCGGAATCACTGCAGATCATTGAGCGGATAGCGCCACGCAGAAGCTTTCTCACCCATTTCAGTCATGAGATGGGACTGCATGCCGAGATGGCTGACGAGCTTCCCGATGGGGTCTATCCGGCATATGATGGCTTAGAAATCGGTCTTTGAGGGGTTTTTTTCGTTTTTTTAACCAAAACAAACGCAGCGTTTAGGGACCGGAACCATCTTTTCATTGAGACATCACTTCGTAGCGGGCAGCTGTTGATGAAACGTAAAAAAAAATGGTGTGCCATTAAACTATCTGATCCCTTTTGCGTCACATAGTAAAAGTACAAACAGATCACAAACAATAATTAATGGGGAGAAACTATGAAAACGAATAAATTTTTACTGGCACTGTTGATGGCTGCCATTCCTCTCTTCGGTTTCACCCAGGAATGGGATGATATCTATGCTGATCCAACTCAGAAGGAGACGGTGAAAGCAGAGGTGAAGGTGAAAGAACCGCAGAAGAAAAAGGTGGTCATCGTGCAAGGCGATGCTTCCAATATGGAAGTACAGGCCAACGGCAGAGATATTGATGAGTACAACCGGAGGGGATCTCGTGATACCATGGACGGCGATGAAATATACAGCGGTGACTCACTCGACTATGAGGAATATCAATACACCGACCGTATTGTTCGTTTCCACGATCCTGAGTCAAGCATCAAGATTACAGGTGCTGATGAGGTGATCATATACGTAGGTGATGATATCTATGAGAACTACAACAACCGGGGCTGGCATAGCAATTTCTACTTCGGAATGGGTTGGGGCATGGGTTACTATCCCTGGCACTACAGCCACTGGTATCACCCCTGGTATAGGTTCGGTCCCTACTACGGCTGGAGCCTCTGGTACGATCCATGGTACTACAGCTGGTACAGTCCCTGGTACAGTCCCTGGTACTATGGTGGATGGTATGATCCCTGGTATTATGGTTATGGCGGTTTTTACGGCGGCTATACATACGGCTTTTATGACGGCTATTACAGCAGTCTGACACACAACCGTTCCGGAAGAAGCAGCAGTGCATACAGAAGAAGTACAGCCAACAGGAACAGCTCCCTTACTGCCGGACTCTCAGGCAGGTCATCGGCCACACGATCAGCCCTGTCAGGTAGAAGTAGTACCGCCACAACTACACGGAGTGCTCTCTCCGGCAGGAGCAGGACAGCTGACAGCCGCTCCGTCAACACACCCAGAACACGTATCATCGACAACAACGGCAGGGTGCTTGACTCCAGAACAGGCAGGGTTATTGAACGAAGTGGCACCACCCGAAACAGATCGGTTTACGGAACTACTCCCTCCAGCCGCACGCAAAGCTATTCCACCAGCAGAAGTAGCAGCAGCGACAGGACATACCAGAGAAGCTCCACTTCTTCCGGAAGAAGCAGCTCTACCTATCAGCGTTCCACTACTACCCGGAGCGGTAACTACAGTACCCCCTCACGGAGCACAGAGTCGAGCCGTTCATCCACATACAGAACCCCGTCACAGAGCAGCTCTACCCGTAGTCGTTCCACCTACTCTGCTCCCAGCCGCAGCTCATCTTCCAGCTCCAGGTCTTCTTCTGGACGCAGCTCTGGCGGTGGGCGCAGGTAACTGAATGAATGGAAAAGCAGATAGAATTGGTTTGTACATAAACATAATGTCAACGTAACATGAATAAAATCACATATCTTGTCAGCACTTTGCTGATAACATCCTCCTCCCTCTTTGCACAGGGGGAGGTGGATGCCCTGCGCTTCTCCCGTGAAGGGCTCTACGGAACAGCACGGGCCATGTCGATGGGTGGTGCATTTGGTGCCCTGGGTGGCGATCTGAGTGCTCTGACCATCAACCCCGCCGGCATCGGCATTTATCGCAGCTCAGAAGTGGCAGGAACCTTCAATCTGTCGCGCAACAGGTCGGTTGTCGGTGATCGGACCGCCGACAAAAATCGTTTCAACATGGACAACCTTGGCTTTGTCGGTTACTTTCCGCTGCGCAACGACGCGATACCGCTGATCAACTTCGGCTTCTCCTACAACAAGCTTAAGTCGTTCGACAAGAACATCTCGGCCATCGGCACTGCCAAAGGTACACTGATCGATTACATTGCCAAAACCAGCACCGGTTATGATCCTCTGCTACTGGAGATGGGAGAGAATCTCCCCAATCCATTTTTGGATATGCCCTGGTTGACAGTGCTCGCCTACAACTCCTGGCTGATTGACCCGGTGGAGGGGGAAGAATTTGAATATCGACCGGTAACCAACGAGCCCGGACCGATCAATGAGATACGACTTCGTGAGAGGGGTTACATTGATAACTATGACTTCACGGTGGGAACCACCCTGGGCAACGTGCTCAACCTGGGACTGGCACTCTCCATCAAGGATGTCTCCTACAGCCTGGTTTCCGACTACCTGGAAGATTTTGATGACGGCGGTTACACCCTCACCAACTGGCTTACTACCAGCGGTGCCGGGTTCAGTGCCAAGTTCGGGGCAATCTACCGGCCGGTGAACGAGCTACGGCTGGGATTGGCTTATCACACCCCTACCTGGTATGCACTGACCGAGACCTATGAAGCGCAGATCGACGATGATATGGGAGCATATGTGACAGATCCCGATTATAAACCGGCAGTAATCAGTTCCGGGTCTTTTGCCAACGATTACGACCTGAAAACGCCCGGCAAACTGGTAGCCAGCATCGCCACGGTACAGGGAAGCCGTTTCATTGCCAGCCTCGACTATGAGCTGACGGACTATTCGAACATGAAGCTGTCGGTTCCATCAGGGGCTTTCGAAAGAGAAGAGTGGTATGATGAGGACAACGAGTTTATCAAGATGGATTACCGGGCGGCGTCGACCATTCGTGCCGGTGTGGAATATCGTTTCACTCAGCAGTTCTCCGGCCGCCTTGGCTACGCCTGGATGCAGAATCCCTATGAAAAAGAATTCAGGGACAGTGGAATTGCTGCGATTGCCGGATCCAACACCATCTACCGGATGGAAGGCGATACCCATTATTTTACCGGGGGACTTGGCTACCGTTTCAACAGGAACTTCTTTATCGATATGGCCGTTGTGTACAGCAGTCAGACCGATGATCTCTATCCATTCCCCAACTATTATGAAGGCGAAACACTTGCGGTTGATGCTTCACCATTCAAGTTGAAAAATAGCTCCCTGAAGGGATTGATCACGCTGGGATACAAGTTCTGAAAGAATGAAACGAAACATACAGGAAGAGTCAGGAGATACACTCCGGGCTCTTTTTTTTTTTTTTGATGTGGTATGAATATCGTACATTTGCATCACACAAACAATTTTCAAATCATCCTCTATGGAAAAGCAAAAAGGATATCTGTCAGCCGGTGATAAAAGAAAAGTGACCACGCTCCGCCTGCTGGAAATGAAACAGCGGGGAGAGAAGATATCAATGCTCACCGCATACGACTATTCAATGGCGACGGTGATCGACCAGGCCGGTATGGATGTGATTCTGGTGGGTGACTCTGCATCGAACGTGATGGTGGGTAACACCACCACGCTCCCCATGACAGTGGAGCAGATGATCTACCACGGCAAGGCGGTGATGAACGGCGTGAAAAGAGCCATGGTGGTGATCGACATGCCTTTCGGCAGCTACCAGGGTAACCCGCGTGAGGCGGTAGCCAATGCGGTGCGCATCATGAAAGAGACCGGAGCCGACTGCCTCAAGCTGGAGGGTGGAAAGGAGATCCTGGAATCGGTGAAGCTGATCCTCAGTACCGGCATCCCCATCATGGGACACTTGGGTCTGATGCCGCAGTCGATCAACAAATATGGCACCTACGCCGTTCGTGCGGAGGAGGAGGCAGAGGCATTGCGACTGGTTGATGATGCACATCTGCTACAGGAGGCTGGTTGCTGCTCGCTGGTGCTGGAGAAGATACCCTCACAACTGGCAAAAAGGGTTGCTGAAGAATTGACCATTCCGGTCATCGGCATCGGTGCCGGACCCCATGTGGATGGTCAGGTGCTGGTGATGCATGACATGCTGGGGCTGAACAAGGGCTTCTCACCCCGTTTCCTGCGCCGCTACGCCAATCTGTTCGATGAGATAACCCTTGCTGTCCAGCAGTACATCAAAGACGTTAAAACGGCTGATTTTCCCTCCGAAAAGGAGTCTTACTAGTTGGCAGGGTGGCAGGTTGGTAGGCCGATATTTGAAACCGGAAACCAGGAAAGCAGACAGCTTACCGCGTACAGCTTAGAGCTGAAAATCACAACTCCTTGTATGGCGGGATATCGGTCAGAAATTGGTATTCCTGAGTGGCGTAATTGATCCGGTAACAAAAGTGGCTGATGCCGTTCGACACTACGATATAGGGTACCCGCAGCACACTGTTGTAGCGCGCTACCTGGTCGAACACCTGCTGAGTGATGGTCACCCTCGGTTCCTTGTACTCCAGGATCATCAGCGGTTCAAGCTGTTTGTTGTAAACCACCGTATCGCATCTGCGCGAGAGCGAGTTGAGCCTTATGGCGGTTTCATTGGCAATGCGTGAGGCAGGATAACCTTTCTCCTTAACCAGGTAGTGCACGAAATGTTGTCGAACCCACTCCTCCGGTGTCAGCGCCACATACTTCCTCCGCAGGGGATCAAAGATCTCCGGCATATCGTTCTTTTTTCGGATTTTTGCTTCGTAGGATGGCAAATTTAACGCGTACATATTGTATCTTTGTTTGCAGAACAGGATTCGCTCAGAACAAAAATAGCACTTTTTAATGAGAACGAAACAAGAAATCGTGGAGAACTGGCTTCCCAGGTATACCAAAAGAGCACTGGCGGATTTCACCGCCTTTATCCTGCTGACCAACTTCCAGAAGTATGTGGAGATCTTCGCTGAACACTTCAACGTGCCCATCGTGGGAGCTGATGCCAACATGCCCAACGCCTCTGCCGATGGGATCACCATCATCAATTTCGGCATGGGAAGTGCCAACGCCGCCACGATAATGGATCTCCTGAGTGCTGTGAAACCCATGGCTGTACTCTTTCTGGGCAAGTGCGGCGGACTGAAGGCTCGTAGCGAGTTGGGAGACTATATCCTGCCGATCGCCGCCATCAGAGGCGAGGGAACCTCCAACGATTACTTCCCTCCCGAGGTGCCCTCTCTGCCGGCTTTCAGCCTTCTGCGTGCCGTCTCATCCAATATTCGCGACTTTGGAAGGGACTATTGGACCGGTACGGTATACACCACCAACCGCAGGGTGTGGGAGTATGACGATGACTTCAAGGAGTATCTCCGGAAGGTGCGCGTGTTGGCAGTCGATATGGAGACCGCCACGCTCTTCACCTGCGGTTTTGCTAACCACATCTCCACCGGGGCTCTGTTGCTGGTCTCCGACCAGCCGATGATCTCCACCGGCGTGAAAACAGAAAAGAGTGATCAACATGTTACGGAGAACTTCGTGGAAGAACATGTGAAGATAGGGATCAAGTCTTTATCCTCCATCATGAACAACGGAACTACCATCAAGCATCTGCGCTTCGATTGGTGACCGGCAACAAAACCAATCCTGAAAAATGGCAACATCAACGATAAACAGTTACGAGGCCATACGGGCCGATATCCTGCAGGGACGGTTCAGACCGGTCTACCTGCTGATGGGCGAAGAGGGCTACTTCATTGACCAACTCACCGACCTGCTGGAAGAAAAGGTGCTCACCGAGACGGAGAGGGATTTCAATATGCTCACCTTCTACGGAGTGGATGCTGACGTGCACGCCATCATCTCGGCAGCCCGTCGTTACCCCATGATGGCTGAGCGTCAGCTGATCGTGGTGAAGGAAGCACAAAACCTGTCAAAGTTCGAAGAGCTGGATCATTATGTCAGGAACCCGATGCCCTCAACCGTGCTGGTGATTAACTACCGTCACGGCACGGTGGACAAACGAAGAGCAGTGGCGAAGCATATCGATAAGATCGGTGTGGTTTTTGATTCGAAAAAGCTGTACGACAACCAGATCCCCCCTTTTATTGTCTCATGGTTCAAAGAACAGGGTCTCACCATCGACGAGAAATCGGCTCAGATGTTAACGGATAATGTGGGCAACGACATCAGCAAACTGATTCCTCAGATGGAGAAGCTGGTGGTATCCCTCCCCAGTGGAACCAAAAGAGTCACAGCAGAACTGGTTGAACAGAACGTGGGTATCAGCAAGGATTTCAATACCTTTGAGCTGCAGAAAGCCATCATCCGCAAGGATCTGCTGACGGCAAACCGTATCGTGGACCACTTCGGCAAAAACCCGAAGGAATACCCGATGATGGCTACCGTGGCTCTGCTCTTCAACTATTTTAGCAACCTGCTGGAGTGCTACTGGCTTCCCCGCAGGGATGAACAGTCGGTGATGGCCGCATTGCAGATCAGAAGCTCCTATTTTGCACGCGATTACATGACAGGGCTGAAGCACTACAGCGCAGCCAAGGTGATGGAGATCATCTCCGACCTGCGGCGCTTCGACGCCGCCTCAAAGGGGGTGGACAACGTATCGGCCTCTCAGCATGAGCTGCTGCGCGAGCTGGTATACCGGATCATGCATTAGTCCTGCCGGATCCATTCGACGATCTTGTCGCTCAAGGGACTCTCCCTGGGCATCACCACATCTACCAGGCGCCCCTCCTCATCGATCATGAACTTCTGGAAATTCCAGGTCACCTCCTGATCCATCACCCCGTTTTCTGCCTTTTGGGTAAGCCAGCGATAGAGCGGAGCCATATCTTCTCCTTTCACGCTGATCTTGGCCATCATGGGGAAGGTGACGCCATAATTGCCGGTGCAGAACTCCTTTATTTCCTCATTCGTACCGGGTTCCTGACCGTTGAAGTTGTTGGCCGGGAATCCGATGAGTGTGAAACCCTTATCCTGATAGATGCTGTATAGCTTTTGCAGCTCTTCATACTGGGGTGTCAGCCCACAGCGGGAAGCGACATTCACCACCAGCACCTTTTTACCTTTCAGGGTGGCCAGGTCGAATTCATTCCCGTCGATATCCTTTACCGTGAAATCGTGCAGCGTACGGTATGTAGCTGAACGCTCCCTGTCAGGTTTATCCGTCAATGCCTCTTTCGCTTCCTGATTCTGTTTGTTCTGTCCATTGCACACAAGAGTGCTGATCATCAAAAATCCAATGATCATCACGCCGATCCATCTCTTTTCCATTCTCATATTTTTTTTTCTTGTATAACAAACATTGCTCCTGAACGGTTCAGATGCCGTCACAGGATAACAACAAATCCATCATTACTCAGGATGGATGGTTACAATAGAATCGTATCACATGGGTAACAAATGTTTCATTCAGGAAAATATACATTTGTATTGTTCTGCAAGTGATACAAATCCACATTGCGTTACATTTCTTAACTCGCCGCTTTAACCAATTGATTGTGACAATGTATTTAATCTTAAAAATCTCCATACCAGATTGATGGTGCGATATCGATAAGCGATAAATTAGATTTGAACCAGTGAAGGGCCAAAGAGGTAGGGTTTATTGTTAAAAATCGGATTGAATATACTTTTAATAAGTTGTATATGAGTAATAAAAAGAAATTATATAAAGTGTGAATTACGCTACGATACATTTGGATAAGATGTCATTTGGATCAACGGTTTACAAATGTCACCTGTTTTGTTTGGATTTGTAATTTACACATCTATTTTATACTTTGGTGTATTTGTAAATTATTATTCCTACATTTGTGAATCGTTTGGTCGCCTGCATAAATATGGATTCAACCTGAAACAGTGAAGCTATGAAGGATCGCATTAAAAAGATCATGGAGATCGAGCATCTGACCCCGACCCGGTTTGCTGACCGGCTACAGATCAACCGTGCAGTCATCTCTCATATCCTGAACGGTAGGAACAATCCCAGTCTGGATGTGGTGACAAAGATTTTGGGGGAGATGGCGTATATCAATCCCGAGTGGCTGCTGAATGGCACCGGTCCCATCTATAAAGAAGGGATCGATCCCGACAGCCTCAAAAAAGAGCCCGATTTGTTTCATCAGAGTGAGCCAGAACGGGCAGCGAGAGAGGTGCAAACCAATGATGAGCAGGAAATGCTGGTAAATGAGCTCCCCGGAAAGGATAAAAGTGCTGATGATAAGCGGATTGCATCGGTTCAGAAGCATGAAAGAAAAATCACGCAAATAATCATCTATTACAACGACAACACTTTCGAGACATTTGTACCACCCCGGCAATAGAAGCAAACTCTCACTTTTGCATCTCCGTCATCTTTGGGAAGATGCTACGGGTGCATTTTAAACATACACGCATCCTGCGAGGCAGGGCAGACGCCGGAGAATGAATGATCTGAAAACCATTGAATCTTAGCGTTTACTCATACAGATATGGATTAATTGTGAAAAGTTTGGCATAAACTATTTGTATATGATGAAATATTGAGTAAATTTGCTATTCATATTGAGTAAATTAAAAGACATGTTTCATAGATCATATTTAAAGACGGTTAAGGCGAGAATTGAAGAGCCCCGGAAATTTATCCAGGTTGTTTTGGGTCCTCGTCAAGTTGGAAAAACCACGATGATCACCCAACTCTTGCCTCAACTATCAATTCCAAACTCATATGAATCAGCAGACGCTATTTCTGCCACCAATTCTGCATGGTTGATACAGATATGGGAATCTGTCAGATTGAGAATGAAAGCATCCGGCGCAACAGAGTACCTGCTAGTAATTGACGAAATTCAAAAAATAGATAATTGGAGTGAAGTTGTCAAGCAACAATGGGATAACGATACCCGTGAGAATGTCAATATAAAAGTGATCCTACTTGGTTCATCTCGTTTGTTAATTCAAAAGGGATTGACAGAATCTTTAGCCGGACGTTTTGAAATATTGCACCTCGGACACTGGTCTTATCCGGAAATGCAGGAAGCATTTGGATGGAGCATCGAACAATATGTATATTTTGGAGGCTATCCGGGTTCGGCAACCTTGATGAATGATGAAGAACGTTGGAAAAACTATATAAAGGATTCACTGATAGAAACGAGTATATCCAAAGACATTTTGATGCTTACGAGAGTTGATAAGCCGGCCTTGTTGAAGCGGCTATTTGAATTGGGTTGCTTATATTCAGGACAGATTCTTTCTTACACTAAAATCTTAGGGCAACTCCAGGATGCCGGAAATACAACAACTTTGGCTAATTATCTGCAACTTTTGTCTGAATGTGGTTTGCTGGGAGGTATAGAAAAATACGCCGGCAATATAATTCGTAAGCGTAGCTCAAGCCCAAAATTTCAGGTGTACAACAATGCACTGATTACTGCTCAAAGCAATAACAGTTATGAAAAAGCAAAGATCAATCCTGAGTTTTGGGGGCGATTGGTTGAATCTTCTGTCGGTGCACATTTGATAAATCATTCTATTTCTGAAAGATACAACCTATACTATTGGCGTGAGGGTAATAATGAAGTTGACTTTGTATTGGAGAAAGGAAAGAAAGTAATTGGACTTGAAGTAAAAAGTGGAATGAAAGCCAATAATGCAGGAATGGGACTCTTTGCAGAAAGATTTCATCCTGAAAAAGTGCTACTCGTTGGAACAGGCGGAATTCCTTATAATGAGTTTCTAAAAATAAATCCGAAAGAGATGTTTTAAATTCTGATAATTTTTCAACAATAGGAAGCACAACTTTTTTGGATACAGCTTTATACCCGTATTGATGAAAACCACCCGGTTCGTTCCGGTTTGTCTTACTCCAATCAATAAAGACGTTCATCCATCTTTAACCCTGTTCCACTGTTGTGGACAAATCGTAATGCAATGTTTTCCATATTGCTTGTGTGAAAACATGTTCATGCTCGTTTCATATCTGAAATTTATGATGTACTTTTGTAGTAAACAAAGCAAGGTTTCCGATGAAGCAACTCGATTTCACCGTTCGTTCAAATGAACAACTGAATGATCAGACCCATCTGTTAAAGGTTGCCCCATGGGGCAATGAGCAATTGCCGGAGATGTATCCGGGACAGTTTGTGCAGATTCTGGTGGAGAATGCACCCCATACATTCCTGAGAAGACCCATTTCGATCAACTTCATTGTTCCTGAAAAGAACGAAATATGGCTGTTGGTAGAGGCTGTGGGTGAAGGGACCCGCAAGATCTGCGAATTGAGAAGCGGAGAGAGGCTTAACCTGCTCCTACCGCTGGGGAACAGCTTCACGATCCCATCGCTACCAGGAAATTATCTCTTGGTGGGTGGCGGCGTAGGTACGGCTCCGCTCCTTTTCCTGGCAAAGAAGCTCCATGAGAGTGGATATACCGCTGATTTCCTGCTGGGAGGAGCATCCGAAAAAAACATCCTGCAGCGATCAGATTTTAAAAAGTATGGCACACTTTATTACACAACCGAAGATGGTTCACTCGGTGAGAAAGGATATGTGACCCATCACCCACTGTTGCAGGATAAAAAATATGACTTCATCTTCACCTGTGGTCCCAAACCGATGATGGAGGCGGTGGCACGCTACGCCAGTGAGAGAGCGATCGGCTGTGAGGTATCACTCGAGAACCTGATGGCTTGCGGCTTTGGTGCCTGCCTATGCTGCGTGGAAAAGACAAAACGGGGTCACATCTGTGCCTGCACCGAGGGACCGGTATTGGACATAAATGAATTGACATGGCTCGATTAGAAATAACAATTGGCGGCATGAAGCTGCGCAACCCGGTGATGACTGCTTCCGGTACTTTCGGATACGGCACGGAGTACACTGATTTTATGGATCTGGGGCGGATCGGTGGCATTTTTGTGAAAGGAACCACCCTGGAGCCGCGACAAGGCAACGACTACCCCAGGATGGCAGAGACACCCTCTGGCATGCTCAACGCCGTTGGTCTCCAGAATAAGGGGGTGGATTATTTCGTGGAGCAGATCTACCCGGTCATCAAGGATTATAACACCCACATGATCGTCAACGTATCAGGCTCTACCGTTGAAGATTATGTAGCATGCAGCGAGAAACTGGTGGGACTGGAGAAGATCCCTGCCATTGAACTTAACATCTCCTGCCCCAACGTGAAAGAAGGAGGGATGGCTTTCGGTACCTCCTGCTCGTCGGCAGCTCAGGTCACTAGGGCGGTAAGGGATGTATTTCCCGGTACCCTGATCGTAAAACTTACACCCAACGTGACCGACATCACAGAGATCGCCCGCGCGGTGGAGGCGGAGGGTGCCGACTCGGTATCACTTGTAAACACTTTTCTGGGAATGGCCATTGATGCTGAGAGCAGACGACCGAAACTCTCAACTGTGACCGGGGGGCTCTCCGGACCCTGCATCAAACCCATCGCACTGCGGATGGTTTGGCAGGTTTACCACGCGGTATCCATACCGGTGATCGGCATGGGAGGTATCTGCAACTGGCAGGATGCCATTGAGTTCATCCTGGCTGGTGCCACCGCTCTGCAGGTGGGGACCTGTAACTTTATCGACCCCTCAACTTCGGTCAAGATTGTGGAAGGAATCGAAGAGTACCTGTTGCGACATCAGATCGATTCGGTGACCGAACTGATTGGAGCCCTGGAAATACCCTGAGAATGTCAAAATGTAGATTTTTACGGGAATATTTTTGACAAAATGAATATTTATCCTATCTTTGTCATTCCAAATTGATTCATAATAGATAGATCATATGTCAAAATTGCAAATTCCTGATGGCTATACACCGCTCTTGAATCTCAAGCAGACCGAGATGGGAATCAAGAGCATCAAGGATTTTTTTCAGATCAATCTCTCATCAGAGCTACGGCTGCGGAGAGTCACAGCCCCACTGTTCGTGGAGAGCGGTACCGGGATCAATGATGACCTGAACGGTGTGGAACGACCGGTACGTTTTCCCATCAGGGATATGAACGACAAGCATGCCGAAATCGTACATTCGCTGGCCAAATGGAAGCGGTTGACACTGGCAGAATATGAGATTGAAGAAGGGTTTGGCATCTACACCGATATGAATGCCATCAGGGCTGATGAAGAACTGGATAACCTGCATTCACTCTATGTGGACCAATGGGATTGGGAACTGGTGATCGGTGAGCAGGATCGTACGGTAGCGTTCCTCAAGAATGTAGTCAGGAGGATCTATGCTGCCATGTTGCGAACCGAATACCTGGTCTATGAACTCTTTCCCGCCATCACCCCCCAGTTGCCGCCGGAGATCACCTTTGTTCATGCTGAAGAGCTGCTGCAACGCTATCCCACTCTCGATGCCAAGCAGCGGGAAGATGCCATCACTAAAGCGTTCGGGGCGGTCTTTATCATCGGCATCGGTGCCCCCCTGAGCAACGGTGAACCGCACGACGGCCGGGCTCCCGATTATGATGACTGGAGCACGATTGGTGAGGATGGTTACCCCGGACTGAATGGCGATCTGTTGGTATGGAACCCGGTACTGATGAAATCGGTTGAGCTATCCTCCATGGGGATCCGGGTTGATGCTACTGCACTGGCCTACCAGCTCAAGGTACGCGGCAAGGAGGAACGTCTTTCACTCTACTTTCACCAACGACTGATGAACAATGAGTTGCCACTATCCATCGGGGGAGGCATTGGTCAGTCGCGCCTTTGCATGTATTATCTCCGCAAGGCGCATATCGGTGAGATCCAGGCAAGCCTCTGGCCCTGTGAAATGCGCGAGCAGGCTAAAGAACAGGGGGTATTCCTCATCTGACGATGCACCCGTAAAAAAGGATTTGAGAATCTCTCCCTGTTTGGGAGGGATTTTTCTTTGTATATTGAGAAGGTTTGTCTATTTTCGCAGTGAGTTAATCGCATGATCATATGGATGTGAAAATAGAAGAGAGCTGGAAGAGGGTGTTGCAGGATGAGTTTGAGCAGCCCTATTTCGAGCAGCTGACCCGCTTTGTACGTCAGGCTTATCGTACCTCGACCATCTATCCCCCGGCAAAATTGATCTTCAGAGCTTTTGACAGCTGCCCCTTTCACCAGGTGAAAGTGGTGATCGTGGGGCAGGATCCCTATCACCAGCCGGGACAGGCGCATGGTCTCTGCTTCTCGGTCTCTGATGGAGTCTTCTTTCCTCCCTCCCTGCAGAATATATTCAAGGAGCTACAGTCCGACCTGGGCAAACCGGTCCCCGCTTCGGGTAACCTGGAAAAGTGGGCAGGAGAGGGTGTGCTCCTGCTCAATGCAATCCTCACGGTGCAGGCCAACCGGGCAGGATCACACCAGGGGAAAGGATGGGAACGGTTTACCGATACGGTCATCCGCCGGCTGGCAGCTGAACGGGAGCACCTGGTCTTTATGCTTTGGGGTGCTTATGCACAACGAAAAGGGGAAGGGATAGATGCGAATAGGCATCTTCTCCTTAAATCACCACACCCTTCGCCACTCTCTGCCCACCGTGGATTCTTTGGAAACCACCATTTTAGCAAGGCCAATGCCTATCTGCTGGCTCACGGAAAGCAACCCATCGCGTGGTGATCACCATTCCGGTTGATGCAAGAAGATCTTTTGGTCATCCCACACTTCCCTCAAGGGTGATCTGCAGGAGCTTCTGCGCCTCGACTGCAAACTCCATGGGGAGCTTGTTCACCACTTCTTTCACATAACCGTTCACAATCAATCCAATTGCCTCCTCTTCACCCAACCCCCGTTGGTTACAGTAGAAGATCTGATCTTCGCTGATCTTGGAGGTGGTCGCTTCATGTTCCAGAATGGCAGTCGGGTTCTGGATATCGGTATATGGGAAGGTATGGGCTCCACAGTGGTCGGTGAGCAGCAGGCTGTCGCACTGTGAATGGTTGCGGGCATTATCCGCTTTCTTGCTCACTTTCACCAGTCCGCGGTAGCTGTTCTGGCTGCTACCTGCCGAGATCCCCTTTGAGACAATGCGGCTACGGGTGTTCTTTCCCAGGTGGATCATCTTGGTACCGGTATCGGCCTGTTGGAAGTTGTTGGTCACCGCCACCGAATAGAACTCACCCACCGAGTAGTCGCCAGCAAGGATACAGGAGGGGTACTTCCAGGTGATGGCTGAGCCGGTCTCCACTTGTGTCCAGGAGATCTTGGAGTGGTTGCCCTTACAGAGTCCCCGTTTGGTGACGAAGTTGTAAACCCCTCCCTTGCCATGTTTGTCGCCGGGATACCAGTTTTGCACAGTAGAGTATTTCACCTCCGCATTCTCCAGCGCGATGATCTCCACAATGGCAGCATGCAGCTGGTTCTCATCGCGCATTGGTGCGGTACACCCCTCCAGGTAGCTTACATAGGATTCATCGTCGGCCACAATCAGGGTACGTTCAAACTGGCCCGTGTTGGCCGTGTTGATACGGAAGTAGGTAGAGAGCTCCATCGGGCATCGCACTCCTTTGGGAATGTAAACAAAAGAGCCATCGCTGAAGACCGCCGAGTTGAGCGCCGCATAGTAGTTATCCTTGTAGGGGACCACCGTACCCAAATATTTCTTCACCAGATCGGGGTGATGCTTTACCGCCTCGCTGAATGAACTGAAGATGATCCCCTTTTCTGCAAGCACCTCTTTGAAGGTGGTTTTAACGGATACACTGTCCATCACCGCATCCACTGCCACACCGGTGAGCTGTTTCTGCTCTTCCAACGGTATGCCCAGTCGTTCAAAAGTTTTGAGTAGCTCCGGATCCACTTCGTCGAGGCTCTTGGCCGTTTTACGTTTGGTGGGATCGGCATAATAGATGATATTCTGAAAATCGATGGGAGGAATTTTCAGGTGCGCCCACTCCGGCTGCTTCATGGTGAGCCAGTGGCGATATGCTTTCAGCCGGAACTCAAGCAGCCACTCCGGTTCCGCTTTCTTTAAGGAAATCAGCCGGATGACCTCTTCGTTGAGTCCCTTGTCAATCACTTCGGTCACCACATCGGTAGTGAAACCAAATTGATATTCTTGTGTCGTTAAATCGTTTAATATCTGATCCTGATCCAGTTCTTGCATAATTATCGTGAAATGTTTGAGGTCGTTGCGACCAGCATGAATAAAGCGGGCGGAAAACTTCCAGCCGATATCTGGTAACAACCGTAAGTCTGCTTTTGTTGTAAAAAGGTAGCCCTTTTTCATCAATTTAACCGATCTCCCATGAGGGAACGCAACCAGAACAGTTGGTTTTTGGCTGATCTTTTTTAAGAGCGGAGAGATCAGCAGAACCGCTTTATGGCTCTTTTGTGAAGTAGCGGCTGATGACACTCCCCGGTAACAGCAATTCCCTGAGCTTGTGGTATGGAATGGTCACATCGATGACACCCATGGCATAGGGTGCGATCTCATACTGGTTATAGGCGTAGTGTATGGCGGTGTCGTTCAACCAGAAGTTGTTGTTGGGGACGATATCCTCAATGGTGAAGAACCCTTTTGTCAGCAACGAATCGGGCTCCGTAACGGCATGATCTGCCATCAGCTGAGCCACGATGATCTCCGAGAGCGGGCGGTAATATCCCGGCAGGAACAGATCCTCTTCGGTGAGGGTCGTGAGGCTGTTCAGGTCGATATTGGTATAGGTGATCCTGTGCGATCCATGCGCTCCCCCCTCGTAATCGCTGTATGAGACGCTGTAGCTCAACAGTGAGTCGCTCACGAAGATCAGCTTGTTGCGAATATCCAGCGTATACCAGTACCATGCCGGTATCTCTCCGTTCAGCATCGCCTGATCCGCGTAGAAGCTGTTGGAGAGTGAGCGGTACCGCTCACGGTAGTGATCGGTGTAGAGAGCGACAGCTTCCACTGGTGAGAGGGTGTCATAACGGAGATCGCCGAAGAACGTGCCGGTGAAGATCTGCTGCAGGCGTGCAAGTGAGGATTCATCCCTGAATCTCACGGGATAGGTGAAGGAGAGGCTCAGCTCGGCGTAGGGCAGGGTGGTGTCGTTCAACGACAGGAGCGGGATCTGCTCATTCACCACCACCGAATCGAACACAACTGCGTTCCGGCCTTTGCCGGAACGCTCCTGGCAGGAGCTCACCATCAGGAGTGTGACTGACAGCAGGAGAAAGAGGTTGCATTGTTTGATCTGCATGAGTGTAGTTACTGTATTATCTGTTTGATGGCACCCAGCTCAGGGTAGAAAATAACCTTGATGGGCTGCTTCATATTTTCGAACATTCGTTTAGCCAGTACCTCTTTCGATCCGTACTGCACCACATCCACCTCTTTCTCCAGGAGCGTCTCGTGTCGGAATTCGATCGTGAGATCTGCCTTCCCGGGGATGTTGTAAACCAGTCCTCTGCTCAGCTTCTCCTCCAGCTTCTTCAGTTCTCTCTCCGAAAGGTTCATCGCCACCCTGGGTGTCTTGTTCCGCAGCGAGAAGTAGATTGGTTCTCCCGCCAGGTTGTCGGCATCCACCGGTCCCAACAGTTTCGAGAAGCGTGCAACCACATGCCGGTCAATGTTGGCCGAATCGGGTATCACCCTGTAACTCACTTTCAGATATTCAACAGCGGTGGTACCGGTGAAGAGTCCGGTCAGCGCCTTCTCCTGCAGGTCGATCTGATCCATCACCACCTTGTAGGCGGTGCCATCAGGGGGCATGCTCTCCGCTTCCCCGGTGAGAATATCGTTGCGGCTGCGGCGCAGGTCGAGGATCTGACGGGCCACCAGCTCCGCCTGCTTAGCTGTGGAGCCCGCCATCAACGTCTCCTGTGTGAAGTAACGACGGGGGTTCAGATCGGCTGTTTCACTTGCGGGAAGTTCAACATCATCGTTCCCATCACTTCTCTCTCCCTCGCTGTTGACGGCGAGGATCACCCCATCCTCGCGCAGAGTGAGGTAGGGCTCCAATGTCTTGTCCTTGAATTCAATCATATAAGATTGATCCTTGTCGGCGATACCCTTGTTCACTACGGCCAGATCTTCCAGCGTGTAGAGGGTACGGTCTTCCGTGATCGGATCATTGATGCCGAGGTAGGCCTTGGCATAGGTGTAGAAGTCTCCGCGCCGGTAGTGGCTCTTCTTGACCAGCAGGGTGATCTCAAATGAGCTCTTAGGGAGCGTGTAAACCACACCGTAGTCGTTTGCCCTTACGGCATTTACACGGATTGTCTTCTGTGCATACAGACTACTGCCTGTCACCAGCATCATAAGTGAAATAAAAAAGCTTGCTCGTCTCATCTGGTGTGATCGTTGGTTTCTCATTCAATTCAGTGTGCCGCCCGGAACTGCTCCAGAAAACGAAGATCGTTTTCGGAGAACATCCGCAGATCTTTCACCTGGTATTTCAGGTTGGTGATCCGCTCAATACCCATCCCCAGTGCATATCCGGTGTATTCTTTGCTGTTGATGCCACAGTTCTCCAGCACGTTGGGATCAACCATGCCGCAACCCAGTATCTCCACCCATCCGGTATGCTTGCAGAAAGGACAACCCTCGCCCCCGCAGATGTTACAGGAGATATCCATCTCGGCACTCGGCTCGGTAAAGGGGAAGTAGGAGGGGCGGAGCCGGATCTTTGTCCCGGCACCGAACATCTCCCGGGCAAAAAAGAGCAGCGCCTGCTTCAGATCGGCAAACGATACATCCTTGTCGATGTAGAGCGCCTCCACCTGGTGAAAGAAACAGTGGGCACGATAGGAGATCGCCTCATTGCGGTAGACCCTACCCGGGCAGATGATCCGGATGGGAGGATCTGTCTGCTCCATCACCCTTGTCTGTACCGACGAAGTGTGCGTGCGCAACACCACCTGCGGGTCATGCTGGATGAAGAAGGTGTCCTGCATGTCACGCGCCGGATGGTCGTCGGCGAAGTTGAGCGAGGAGAAGACATGCCAGTCATCCTCCACCTCCGGCCCCTCGGCAATGGTGAACCCCAGTCGTTTGAAGATGTCACAGATCTCCTCCCGCACAATCGAGAGGGGGTGGCGGGTACCCAGTGCTACCGGGTAGGCTGTCCGTGACAGATCGACAGCCCCTGTGGAGGTGCCATTCTGCGCGAACTGATTTTTCAACTGTTCTATCCGTTCGGTGGCTGCCTGTTTCAAGGCGTTCATTTTCATGCCTACCGCTCTCTTCTGGTCAGCCGGGACATCGCGGAACTCATTCATCATGGAAGAGATGATTCCTTTTTTGCCCAGGTATCTGATGCGGAGCGCCTCCACCTCCTCGGCGGTGGAGGCTGTCAGTTGCTCAATCTCGGTGAGCAGTGCCTCTATCTTTTCTTGCATACTGTATCTTCACTTATCAATCTCAAAACAGCACAAAATTACATTATTTCCCGCTATTTATCCCACTTTTCCGGGAAAGATTTGCCGTGAGGGGATTGATTGCAAGCAGTAAATTTGTACATTTGCCGGGTAAAGAGGAGGAAACTTCATGCTGGAAACCGTAGGCCGATACATCGAAAAAGAACAATTGCTCACACCGGGCTGCCGGGTCATTGTGGGTGTCAGCGGTGGAGCCGATTCGATGGCGCTGCTCGACCTGCTCACCCTGCTGGGATATCCATGTGTGGCGGCACATTGCAATTTTCACCTGCGTGGTGAGGAGTCGCTACGGGATGCCAACTTTGTGCAGAGATGGTGCAAGAGCATCGATATACCGTTTCTTTCTGTCGATTTTGACACGCGGCAATATGCCGCTGACAGGAAGCTCTCCATCGAAATGGCTGCCCGCGAGTTGCGTTATGACTGGTTTGAGGAGATCCGTCAGCAACAAGATGCGGAGGCCATTGCCGTGGCGCACCACCGGGATGATTCGGTTGAAACACTCCTGCTCAACCTGATACGCGGTACCGGAATCAAGGGATTAACCGGCATCAGCCCAAAGAGAGGGAAGGTGGTACGGCCGCTGCTCTGTGCCTCGCGCTCTGATATTGAGCAATATATGAATGAACGAGGAGTGCCTGCTGTTTTTGACAGCAGCAACAGCGATGAGCAGATCCTGCGCAATGCGATCAGGCTGCGCCTCATTCCGTTGCTGGAGGAACTGAACCCCTCCGTGAGAGAGGCTATCCACCGTACCTCGCAACATCTTGCCGAAGCAGCGAAGGTATATGACAATGCCATCAGCCAACAATCGGCTGCCGTTATTCAAGATAAGCGGATCGATATTGAAGCGTTGAAAAGGTGCCCCTCACCAGCCTCTCTCCTCTTTGAGATCCTCACTCCGCTGGGTTTCAACCCATCGGTCATTGGTGACATTGCGGAGCATCTCAACGCCACCCCCGGGAAGTTGTTCCTGGGAGAGCACTACCGGGTGATCAAAGACCGGGATGCCTTGCTGATTGCTCCTCTTCCCGGTGAAGAGGAGCAACCCTCATACCTCATTGAGCGGTGTGCTACAACGTTGAAAGAGCCCATGAGCATGCAGATCCGGTTGTTAGATATGCCGGCGACAATTGAAAAGAAGCGATCCATTCTCACTGTCGACCTGGATCTGTTGCGGTTCCCACTGCTTCTACGCCGGTGGCAGCGGGGCGACTGGTTCATTCCCTTTGGGATGAAGGGAAAGAAAAAGCTGAGCGACTATTTCACCGATCGCAAGATGAGCCTGCTCGACAAAGAGGAGGTATGGGTATTGCTCTCGGGTGAGGATCTGGTATGGGTTGTGGGGGAACGGCCCGATGACCGCTTTCGGGTCACCGACAAGACCAGGAAGCTCTTTCAGATCAGATTGGATTCCGAAAAAGCCTGACAAGCTGATCTGTTGAAAAGTTTTTTGCTTGTCATGCAACTTTTTTGCCGTTATTTCATCTTATGAATAGAACCCAAACCATGCTTTTGTTGTTAAAAAAGATATATTAAACCAGAGAGATGAAAACCAATACAATCAAAAACCTTGTGATGCTGGGCGCCTTTGCCGGTTTTACCTTCTATATTTCACGCTATTACAGGCAAAGGAAACAAAGAGAGCGAGAATTGCGCGAGACCCTCCATTTTCAGCTCTTCTGATCTCACTTTGCACCTTTCGGAAGTTATTTTCCGGTACGACTGTTTTGATGCCCCTATTTTTTATATCTTTGCTCACTGAAAAAAACAGTTGAACAAAACTAGCTATGCTCACACTCAAGGTAATCAGAGAAAAAAGGGAAGAGGTGTTGCAGCGCCTTATGTGCAAACATTTCGATGGGAGTGTGGTGATTGACGAAATCATTGCACAGGATGATCTGCGGCGCAGCACCCAGACCGCACTCGACACGCTGCTGAATGAAGTGAATACCCTCTCTCGCTCTATCGGTGCATTGATGAAAGAGGGCAGGAAAGAGGAGGCTACCGAAGCACGTGCCCGGGTGAACAAGCTTAAAGAATCGGCCAAAGAGCTTGAAGAGACCCTGCATGCTGCAGAGGAAAAGATTCAAAACTTGTTGGTTACCATTCCCAATCTGCCTCATCGGTCGGTGCCACAAGGCAAAGGTGCGGAAGACAACCTGGTGGAAAGGAGAGGGGGCGAGCAACCTCAGCTGCCCGAGGGGGCCTTGCCTCACTGGGAGCTGGCGAAGAGATATGACCTGATCGATTTTGAGCTGGGTGTGAAGATCACAGGTGCCGGCTTTCCTGTGTACAAAGGGAAAGGAGCCCGTCTGCAGCGCTCCCTGATCAATTTCTTCCTAGACAGTGCCCGCGATGCGGGTTACCTGGAGGTGCAACCTCCCTATATGGTGAACAGTGACGCTGCTTTTGGTACGGGACAACTGCCGGACAAGGAGGGACAGATGTATCATGTGGGGCTCGATGACCTCTACCTGATACCCACCGCCGAGGTGCCGGTGACCAACATCTATCGTGATGTGATTCTCGATGAGAAGGAACTGCCGGTCAGGAACACCGCCTACTCTGCCTGCTTCCGCCGCGAGGCGGGATCATATGGTAAAGATGTGAGGGGATTGAACCGGCTGCACCAGTTCGATAAGGTGGAGATCGTCTGCATCGATAAACCGGAACACTCCTATGATCGGCTCGAAGAGATGGTGGCCTATGTGCAGACGCTGGTGGAACAACTGAAGCTGCCTTGGCGCATCCTGCGCCTCTGCGGCGGTGACATGAGCTTCACCTCTGCACTCACGTTCGACTTTGAAGTCTTCTCGGCTGCTCAGCAACGCTGGCTGGAAGTGAGCTCGGTATCCAACTTCGAGAGCTACCAGGCCAACCGTCTTCGATGCCGTTATCGCGATGCGGAGCGGAAAACACAGCTTTGCCATACCCTCAACGGCAGTGCACTGGCCCTTCCCCGCATCATGGCAGCCCTGCTGGAGAATAACCAGACAGCCGATGGCATCCGCATCCCGGAGGTGCTGGTGCCTTATTGTGGATTTGATGCAATCAGCTAACAGCCTCCTGCTGTAACATTCTCAAAAGCTGTGTAATGGCTATGCCGGCCGTACGCTCAATATTCTGAGCCCGGTTGTTGCCCACGCTGTATTCATGGGCAATCAACTCCTGCCTGCAGAGGGTAGCGACCCATACAGTGCCCACCGGCTTCTCCCGGCTGCCCCCCTCAGGACCCATGATGCCCGTGACAGCGATGGCACAGCTCGTCCCTGTTGCAGCAGCCACACCCCGTATCATCTCTTCCGCCACTTCGCGGCTCACTGCGCCCTGCATTGCCAGTGTCTCTTTTTTTACCTGCAGCAGCTTCTCTTTGATGCTGTTGTCGTAGGCAACCACACTCCCCATGTACCACGAAGAGGCACCGGGAATGGAGGTGATCAGATGTGCAATGTATCCACCGGTGCAGCTCTCCGCTGTTGAAAGGGTAAGCCCTCTCTTCACCAGCATCTCACCCAACAACTCTTCTGCGCTCTTTTCACCAAAAGAGATGCAGTGACTGCCCAACAGCTCCTTCAGCAACAGATCCTGCCGTTCCATCTCGGCAGCATGCTCCTCGCCCCATGCTGAGAGCCGCAACCGGATCCCTTCATAGGTGGGTAGATAGGCAAGTGAAAATGGAGCCGCGAGCTGATCCTCAAAAGGTGCCAGATGAGCTGCCAACGCCGACTCGCTAAAGCCTGTTACCAGATAATCCCTTCGTTGATAGCTGCTCTGGCGAAATGATTGTTTCAGCCTGGGTATGATCTCCTCCTGCATGGCTGTCCGCATCTCCGATGGCACCCCCGGCATCGATACCAGCAGCTGCTCACCTTTCTGAAACCAGAGCAGGGGGGCGGTACCCACACGGTTGGGGATCACCGTCGCCACTTCCGGTACCATCGCCTGGTCTCGTGTCAGGGGGTTCAGCGCAATCTTGCGTCGCTCGAACAGGGCTTCAATCTGCTGCAGCACCTCTTGGTTGAATGTGAGCCCGCAATTGAAGTAACGGCAAAGGGCCTCCTTGGTGCGGTCATCGCGTGTGGGACCCACACCACCGGTGAGGAGCAGGATATCAGCCCGGGCAAAGGCGGTATCGAGTGCCTTGAGCAGGTCGTCCGGTGCATCACCGACAGTGGTGATGGCAACGACCCGGAACCCTTCTGCTGTCAGCTCCCGGGCCATCCATACCGAATTGGTGTTGGGGATCTGACCGATCAGCAGCTCATCACCTATGGTGATAATTTCAATCTTCATTTTTGTGTAACGTAAAATAAACTGCAAAATAAAGCATAATCTTTTGCATTCATTCAAATTTGCTCCAGAGAATTGGATTCAATTGCCCAAAAATGATATCTTTATTCCATTTATTTTTTTGTTTTGGGAGAAAGTGCTATCTTTGCCATCCAAAAATGAGCATCATATAAATAAAAGGATATATAATGAAAAAAGAAATTCACCCCAACAATTACCGTCCGGTAGTTTTCAAGGATATGTCGAATGAGGAGATCTTCATCTCTCGCTCAACCATCAATGCGAAGGAGACCATTGAAATTGACGGTGTTACCTATCCCTTGGTGAAGCTTGAAATCACCAGTGCATCGCACCCTTTCTACACCGGAAAACAAAAGCTGGTGGATACAGCTGGGCGTGTTGACAAGTTTATGAACCGTTACGGAAACCGTAACAAGAAGAAGTAAAAGGTTCCAGGAGAATGAATTTACACGGCGATCTTTTGAGACCGCCGTTATTTTTGTCTATTTTTGCAGCGGTGCAAGTTGAAATGAACAAATAGAGAGAGATGAAACAAGCAGTTCCAATCCTATTCCCTGGAAAAGGGAATCTCATCCCGATTTTGTCTGTCTGCCTGCTGTTGCTGAACCCCTCGATAAAAGCACAGGTGCAGCTGAACGACAGCGCTACTGTGAGCCTGCTGACAGCCTCTCCCTGGAACGGAGCCATCTATGCCCTCTTTGGTCACACCGCTATCCGGGTACAGGATGATTCCACCGGCATCGATGAGGTCTACAACTATGGTTTTTTCGACTCCTCTCAGCCTGGTTTCATCTACAACTTTGTACGGGGAAGAACCGATTACATTCTGGGTGTGACCTCCTTTGCCGATTTCATCTATGAATACCGTGCCAAGGGGCAACAGGTGGTGGAGCAGCAACTGAATCTCTCACCGGCTGAAAAACAGCAGCTCTATGATGCACTTTACGAGAATGCACTCCCGGAAAACAGAAAATACCGGTACAACTACTTCTATGACAACTGTGCCACCCGTCCACGCGACATGGTGGAGCAATATTGCAACGGAGAGATCCATTACCCTCCAACTGATGCGCCACAGTCATACCGCGACCTGGTGCATGAGTCCCTGGTCAGTTACCCCTGGTACAGCTTTGGCATTGATCTGTTGATCGGGTCAGAGGCCGACCGGACCATTAACGTGCGGGAAAAGATGTTTATCCCTGCCTATCTGATGGACTCCTTTGCTAAAGCAACCATTTATCAGAACGACTCGCTCACAGTGCCACTGGTCAGTCACAGCGAGTTGCTGCTGACACAGGATCTAAAACGGAACGGTGTCCGCGAACAGGGTCTGTTTACACCCCTTTTAATGGCATTCGCATTGCTGCTTCTTTCGATTATGGTCTCTGTAATTCAGTTTTTTAAGATGAACAGAGGGCAATTGCCCAAGATCTATGATACCATTCTTTTCGGATTGGCCGGGGTGGGGGGTGTGATTATCTTCATCCTGATGTACTTCTCCTCCCATCCTGCAACCAACCCCAACTGGAACCTGATCTGGCTCCATCCCGCCGCGTTGATTGCCGCACCTTTCTTTTGGGTGAAATCGGCAGAGAGGGGTGTTTATTGCTATCATTTTATTAACTTTGTACTCTTGACGCTGTTTCTCCTCTGTTGGTGGTTTATTCCGCAACAGCTGCCAGTGGCAACCATCCCATTCTCCATGAGCTTGTGGATCCGTTATGCTGCAAACATATTGATAATCAGAAAATTGAAAATCAAGGAGAGACGGTTTACATCCAGCAGGGAGATGAAAGCAGCGTGGGGACAATAAAACGATTCAATTCAGATGTGCGGTAACAATAGGATTCGGATACTCTCTTCGTTGGTTGCATTCTTTGCAATCGCGCCACTCCCTGCACAGAACCATTCAGGAGAGGTGCCCAAGCTGGTGGTAGCCATCACGGTTGACCAACTGCGGGGAGACTATCTGGAGATGTTCCGTCACAACTTCGGCAGCAAGGGTTTCAACAGACTGATCAACAATGGGTTGATATATAGCAACATACGATACAACTATCCCAATCCCGACCGGGCTTCTGCGATCACCACCCTTTTCACCGGGGCCTATCCTTCCTATCACGGGATAACGAGTGAGAAGCGTTACCAGATTGAGACCGGCCAAGAGGTCTCCTCGTTTGCCGATGACCGTTACCTGGGCAATTACACCACCGAGAAACTCTCGCCCCGTTCCATCCGCGTCTCAACCATCGCCGACGAATTGAAAATTGCCTCGGGGGGGCAGTCCGACGTGTATGCTTTTGCACCTCATGCTTCTCAGGCACTCGCTTCGGGGGGGCATGCCGCTACTGGTGCTTACTGGATAGAGGATTATACCGGCAAGTGGGCCTCCACCACCTTTTATAAAAACAAACAACCGGCGGTGGACCAACAGAATCGGAGCGCCGGCTCACTCAGCCTCACCATCGGCAGCCTCACCTGGCGTCCCGCACGTGAGATCGAGAGCTACAACGCTTTTCCCTATACCAAGAACAGATACCGCTTTCAGCACTACTTCGGAAATGAGAAGAAAGAGAGCTTCCACCTCTTTAAACAGTCACCCTTTGTGAACAGTGAGGTGAACGATATGGCCATCAAGGTGTTGGAGAGCAGTCAGCTGGGGAAACGGATGAATCCCGACTTTCTGGCTGTCACCTTCTATGCCGGCAATTATGAGAAAGCGCTTGACAAGAATTACTCCGTAGAGATACAGGATACCTACTATCGGCTCGACCAGGAGATCGGTCGTCTGCTGGATGCCATTGAGGCATCGGTTGGACTGAATCATACCCTGGTTTACCTGGTCTCTACCGGCTATTTCACTGAACAGGAGATTATCCCGGAGGGGATGGTGCCGGCAGGTGGTGATTTTCATCCCGACAGAAGCCAGGCACTGCTCAACATGTACCTGATGGCACTCTACGGTCGCGAACAGTGGATCAAAAAGTATTACGACCGCCATATCTATTTCGACCGTAAGCTGATAGAGGACCGTAAGATTGATTTTGCCGATCTGCAGGAAAAAGCGGCAGCATTCCTGGTGCAGTCGGCCGGCATCCAGCAGGTGGTCACCGCACACCAGATGACCCAGGCAGGTCAAAATATGGAGACCCTGTTCCTGCGGAACGGTTACTACCCCGGTATCTCCGGCGACCTGATCCTCGAGCTGCAACCCGGGTGGAGGGTGGTGGAGCCCGGCTCTGAACTGCAGGTGCGGGAGCGCAGCAATGCAGTTATCGCCCCGGTCATTTTTTTTGGCAGCGACATCAAACCACAGAAGATTAACCGTACCATCGACGCCACGGAGATTGCACCAACGGTCTCCTACCGCCTGCGCATCCGTGCACCCAACGCTGCCAGCGGTAAGATTCTGGAAGAACTCTATTGAAACATCACATCACATCACATCACATCAGAAAAGATAACAGGATAACCTGCTCGCCCCCATCTGAGAGGCAGCCAATGGGCAAGGTCAGACGATAAAAAAAACAAAACCATGGGATTGAACGATATCATATCGAAGATATTTGGTAACAAGGCACAACGGGACATGAAAGAGATCAACCCGATCGTGAAAAAGGTTCAGGATGCCTATGCCAATATTGCAAAGCTCACGAACGATGAGCTGCGAAACAAAACAAAAGAGCTTGAGAAGCGCATAAAGGAGTATGTGGCCGAAGAGCAGACAGAGATTGAGCGGCTGAAAGCCGGCATGGAGGAGATCGACCTGGATCAGCGGGAGTCGATATGGAACCAGATCGATAAGCTTGAGAAAGCGATCACCGATAAATATGAAAAGATACTGGAGGAGATCCTGCCGGAGGCATTCTCCATCATGAAAGATACGGCGCGCCGCTTTGCTGAGAACGAAGAGATCGTTGTCACCGCTACCGACTTCGACCGCGACCTATCCGCCACGCACGACTTTGTGCGTATGGATGGAGATAAGGCGATCTATCAGAACCATTGGATCGCCGGCGGCAATGAGATCACCTGGGACATGGTGCACTATGATGTACAGCTCTTCGGCGGAGTGGTGCTCCACAGGGGTAAGATTGCCGAGATGGCTACCGGTGAGGGAAAGACGTTGGTGGCCACCCTCCCTGTCTTCCTCAATGCGCTGACCCACGAGGGGGTGCATGTGGTGACCGTGAACGACTACCTCTCCAAGCGTGACGCTGAGTGGATGGGACCGATGTACATGTTTCACGGTCTCTCGGTAGATTGCATAGACAAGCATGAACCCAATTCCGAAGCACGTCGTAAGGCCTACGAGGCAGACATCACTTTTGGTACCAACAACGAGTTTGGCTTCGACTACCTGCGTGACAACATGGCGGTATCGCCGAAAGACCTGGTACAGCGGAAGCACAACTACGCCATTGTGGATGAGGTGGACTCGGTGCTGATCGACGATGCCCGCACCCCGCTCATCATCTCCGGCCCGGTGCCCAAGGGAGATGATCAGCTCTACGATCAGTTCCGACCCCGGGTAGAGGTGATCGTCAAGGCTCAGCGTGAGCTGGCCACCCGTCTGCTGGCGGAGGCGAAGCAGAAGATGGCCTCCTCCGATCCCAAGGAGCAGGAGGAGGGAGCACTGCAGCTCTTCCGCTCCTACAAGGCGATGCCCAAGAACAAGCCACTGATCAAGTACCTCAGCGAACAGGGGGTGAGAGCAGCCATGCTCAAGACAGAAGCATTCTATATGCAGGAGCAGATGCGTAACATGCACATTGTCACCGATCCGCTCTACTTCGTGATCGATGAGAAGATGAACAGTATCGAGCTGACCGATAAGGGGATCGACCTGCTCACCGGCAAGTCTGACGACCCTCAGTTCTTCATTTTGCCCGATATTGCTTCCCAGCTTGCGGAGTTGGAGCACGCCAACCTGAGCGATGAAGAGAAAGAGGCAAAAAAGGATGAGTTGCTGCAGAACTACGCCATCAAGTCGGAGCGGGTGCACACCGTAAACCAGTTGCTGAAAGCCTACACGCTCTTTGAGCGCGACGATGAGTATGTGGTGATCGACAACAAGGTGATGATCGTGGATGAACAGACCGGTCGTGTGATGGAGGGACGTCGTTACTCCGACGGTCTGCACCAGGCAATCGAGGCGAAAGAAAGAGTAAAGGTGGAGGCTGCCACCCAGACCTTTGCGACCATCACCCTGCAGAACTACTTCCGCATGTACAGTAAGCTGGCCGGTATGACCGGTACGGCCGAGACTGAGGCGGGGGAGTTCTGGGATATCTACAAGCTGGATGTGGTGGTGATCCCCACCAACAAACCAATCATCCGGGATGACCAGAACGACCGGATCTACAAGACCAAACGGGAGAAGTATAACGCGGTGATCGAAGAAATTGAGAAGCTGATCAAAGCGGGTCGTCCCGTACTGGTGGGTACCACCTCGGTGGAGATCTCGGAGCTACTGAGTCGCATGCTCACCCTCCGCAAGATCAGTCACAACGTGCTGAATGCCAAGCAACATCAACGGGAGGCCGAGATAGTGGCCAATGCGGGACAGAGTGGGGTGGTGACCATCGCCACCAACATGGCCGGCCGTGGTACCGACATCAAGCTCTCTCCCGCGGTGAGGGAGGCAGGCGGTCTGGCCATCATCGGCACGGAACGGCATGAGTCGCGCCGTGTGGACCGCCAGCTGCGTGGTCGTGCCGGCCGTCAAGGGGACCCCGGATCCTCCGTCTTCTTCGTATCGCTCGAGGATGACCTGATGCGTCTCTTTGCCACCGAGCGGATCGCCGGACTGATGGACCGGATGGGATTCCAGGAGGGTGACGTGCTGGAGCATAACATGCTTAGCAGGTCGGTAGAGCGTGCCCAGAAAAAGGTGGAGGAGAATAACTTCGGTATCCGCAAGCGGCTGCTCGAGTATGACGACGTGATGAACTCGCAGCGCGAGCTGATCTACAAACGACGTCGTCATGCACTGATGGGTGAGCGGATCGAGAACGATGTGGCCAACATGATCACCGATACGGTCAAAAATATTGTGGAGCTCAACGAAGATGATTATCAATCGATGAAGCTGGATCTGCTGCGTGTGATGGCACTCGATATCCCCTTTAGCGAGGCCGATATGAAAAAGCTCAAAACAGAGGAGATCATTGAAGCAGTCACCCGCAAGGCATTTGAGACCTTTAAGCGCAAGACCGAGCGACTGGCCGAGGTGGCCAACCCGGTGATCAGGCAGGTCTACGAGAACCAGGGTGCGATGTACCAGAACATCCTGATTCCCATCACCGATGGCAAGAGAGTCTACAATGTATCCTGTAACCTGAAAGAGGCCTACGAGACGGGTTCAAAAACGTTGGTGAAGGCATTCGAGAAAACCATCCTGCTCCATACCATCGATGAGGACTGGAAAGAGCATCTGCGCGAGATGGATGAGCTGCGTCACTCGGTGCAGAACGCCAGCTATGAGCAAAAGGATCCGCTGCTGATCTATAAGCTGGAGTCGTTCAATCTCTTCCGTACCATGGTGAGTAACATCAACTCCAAGGCTGTATCGGTATTGATGCGCGGGCAGATACCCATTCAGGATCCCGCACATGTGAGACAGGCAGCACCGGAGCAGAAGACCGACTACAGCAAGTACCGCACACAGAAGGAGGAGAGTGGCAACATCTCTGCACCGGGCAACGGGAGAGGAGCCCCGCAGCCTCGTCAGCCGCAGAAGCTGGAACCGGTAAGGGTGGAGAAAAAAGTGGGCAGAAATGATCCCTGTCCCTGCGGCAGCGGCAAGAAATACAAGAATTGTCACGGCAGAGAATAGCTAAAAATATCTGTAATTTTTAAACCTGCAGGGGGTAATAAACTCCCTGTTTTGTTTGTTAAACTGCGAGAAAAGCTCTATCTTAGTGTACTGAAACCGGCTCTGCCTGCTTAAGCCAGAAGAGTTTGAAAATAAGCTACATACACATTTTGCAAAACAAGAGAAAAATCACATTTTTCATATGATGGATCAGGAAGATAGAATCATCAAGATCAATATCGAAGATGAAATGAAATCGTCATACATCGATTATTCGATGTCAGTGATCGTTTCGCGTGCCTTGCCCGACGTGCGCGACGGGTTCAAGCCGGTTCACCGCCGCATCCTTTTCGGGATGTCGGAGCTGGGTAACACCCCCGACAAACCCCATAAGAAATCGGCCAGGATCGTGGGTGAGGTGTTGGGTAAGTATCACCCGCATGGTGACTCTTCGGTATACAACGCCATGGTGCGCCTGGCACAGGACTGGAGCATGCGCTACACGCTGGTAGATGGACAGGGTAACATGGGGAGTGTAGATGGTGACAGCCCCGCGGCCATGCGTTATACCGAAGCCCGCCTCAACCGGCTGGCGGAGGAGATGCTGCGCGACATAGACAAGGAGACGGTCGACTTTCAGCTCAACTTCGACGATACACTGCTGGAGCCTACTGTATTGCCTACCCGTATCCCCAACCTGCTGATCAACGGCTCCTCCGGTATCGCTGTGGGTATGGCTACCAATATTGCACCCCACAACCTGACGGAATGCATCAACGGCATCATTGCATATATCGATGACCGGGAGATCGACACCAGGGGGTTGATGGAGTACATCAAGGCACCTGATTTCCCCACCGGATCTTTTATCTATGGTTACAAGGGGGTGGAAGAGGCATTCGAGACCGGCAGGGGTCGCATCGTGATGCGTGGTCGTGCTGAGATCGAGTCGGGTAAGACACACGACAAGATCATCATCACCGAGATTCCATACCTGGTGAACAAGGCCGAAATGATCAAGCATATTGCCGACCTGGTGTCGGAGAAAAAGATTGAGGGGATCTCCAACATCAACGACGAGAGCGACCGCGACGGGATGCGTATCGTGGTGGATATCAAACGTGAAGGCAATGCAAACGTGGTGCTTAACAAGCTTTACAAGCTCACTGCGCTGCAATCCTCTTTCAGCGTCAACAACATCGCCCTGGTGAAAGGACGCCCGGAGTTGCTCACGCTTAAGCGGATGATCGAGCTCTTCGTGGAGCACCGCATCGATGTGGTGATCCGCCGCACCAGATATGACCTGCGCAAGGCGGAAGAGCGGGCCCATATCCTGGAGGGACTGATCATCGCCTCCGACAACATCGACGAGGTGATCGCCATTATCCGCAGCTCCTCCACACCTCAGGAGGCGATCCAGCGGCTGATGGAACGCTTCTCACTGAGCGAGATCCAGTCGCGCGCCATTGTGGAGATGCGTCTGCGGCAGCTCACCGGCCTGGAGCAGGATAAGCTGCGTGCCGAGTTCGAGGAGATACAGAAACTGATCGCGCACCTCAACGAGATCCTCAACAACGAGGAGCTGCGCATGCAGGTGATCAAGGATGAGCTGATTGAGATCCGCGACAAGTATGGCGATGCACGCCGTTCGGAGATCATCTTCGCCGCTGAAGAGATGAACCCGGAAGATTTCTATTCCAATGATGAGATGGTGATCACCATCTCCCACCTGGGTTATATCAAACGAACACCGCTGGCCGACTTCCACACACAGAACAGGGGTGGAATGGGAGCCAGAGGCTCCGACACCCGCGATGAGGATTTCGTGGAGTATATCTACCCGGCCACCACACACAACTACATGCTTTTCTTCACCCAAAAGGGTAAATGTTACTGGCTGCGTGTCTATGAAATTCCGGAAGGATCCAAGAACTCCAAGGGCAGGGCGATTCAGAACCTGCTGAGCATCGATCCGGATGATGCTGTCACCGCTTTTGTGCGGGTTGACACCCTCAGCGATCAGGAGTACATCAAAAAACATTATCTGCTCTTCTGTACCCGTCAGGGTGTGATCAAGAAGACACCGCTCGAAGCTTACTCACGGCCCAGGCAGAAAGGGGTGAACGCCATCACCATCCGTGAGGATGACGAGGTGATCTCGGTACGACTTACCGATGGGAAGAAGCATGTGATCCTGGCCAACAAGAATGGCCGTGCCATCCGCTTCAGCGAAGAGACCGTGCGGTCTATGGGACGTACGGCCACGGGCGTCAGGGGGATGACCCTCGATGAGGATGGCCAGGATGAGGTGATCGGTATGATCTGCATGGATCCCAATAGTGAAAATACCATCCTGGTGGTATCGGAACAGGGTTACGGGAAAAGAACACACCTTGACGATGAGAATGGCGAACCGGTTTACCGCATCACCAATCGTGGCCTTAAAGGGGTGAGAACACTGAACGTGACTGAGAAGACCGGCAAGCTGGTAGCCATCAAGAGTGTAACGGATGAGAACGATTTAATGATTATTAACAAGTCTGGTATCACCATTCGTTTAAATATTTCCGAAATTCGCATCATGGGCCGTGCCACGCAAGGTGTGCGTCTCATCAATCTGGAAAAGCGAAATGATCAGATCGCAGCGGTTTGCAAGGTGAACAGGGCAGAAGAGGTATTAGCTGATGATGAGTTACCTGCAGGGGATATTTCCAATGATTCGTCGATCGCGGAGCAAACAGAATGAACCGCCGTTTAAACTTTTAGCAATTATTCAGTCAAAACATAACAATTTCTACAACCACACATAAAAAATTGAACAATATGAGAAAGATTCTATTCCTTACAATGATGGCCGTTCTGTCAACCGGTAGTCTCTTTGCACAAAAATCGGCATTGAAGGATGCCAAAAGAGCATTGGGACGCGACGACCTGAACGAAGCCAGAGCACTGATCAAACAGGCAGCCGAACATCCCGAAACAGCAAACGACCCGGAAACCTGGAAGTTGTGGGGGGATATCGGGAACAAAGCTTTTGACATCCAGCGTACCAACGCCATGCTTGGAAAGAGTGTCAACGATAAGGAGATGTACGACGGACTGATGGAGTCCTATCACCCTTATGTGAAAGCTGACTCGCTAGCCGAGTTACCAGACGAAAAAGGCAGGGTGAGAAACCGGGTACGGAAAGATATCAGCAGCATCCTTCGTGCCAACCATCCATTCTATATCAATGGTGGTGTTTATTATAACGATCAGGGTGACTATAAGAAAGCGACCGACTTCTTCGAGGTGTATTGGAACATCCCCACCTTGCCGATGTTTGAGGGAGAGGAAGATGCTTTCGTACTGGACAGCACCTACCAGACCATCAAGTATTACGCCATCATTACTGCCATTCAGGGAGGAGATCACAAACGGGCTTTGGCTTTGTTGGAGAGAGCTGCCAATGAGCCTTTTATTGAAAACAGCGCCTACAAGGAGAGCGATATCTATGAGTTGATGGCCAGTGAATATCTGCAGTTGGGTGATTCTGCCAAGTTTGTTGAGATCCTCTACGAAGGATCGGAGAGATTCCCCTCCAGCAACTATTTCATTCCCAACCTGATAAATGTATTTATCCGTGAGGGAAACACCGAAAAGGCCCTTGAATACCTGGATAAGGCCATTCAAAACAATCCGGAAAACTCATGCGATTTGAATAGCGTGAAAGGTGCACTCCTGGCTGAAAAGGGTGACTACGATGCTGCCGAAGCGGAATATAACAAGGCATTGGCACAGGATCCCAACTGTGAAAGAGCACTTGAAGCCATCGCCGTCAACTACATCCTGCAGGCACAGAATCTGAAGGAGAAGACAGCCATGATAATCGACAGGCAAAAACAGATGGAAAACGATAAGAAAACAGTGGAATACTATCAAAGGGCTTTGCCGCCACTCGAAAAATATACCGAATTGCTGAAAGAACGCAATGCCGAAGCAAACGAAATCGAATCGGCACTGCTGAAGCTGAGAAATGTTTATTACAACCTGAGCAACATGGGTGTCGACAAGTCGGAAGAACTGAAAGCGGTGGAACAAGAGCTGAATCTCTGATCCCCGGTTAATCCGTTCGATCATCAAAATAAAGGGTGGCTTTCATCACGGGAGCTACTCTTTTTTTTTATTGCTGTTGGGTAGGGTTGTTCTGAACCGGTGTTGAATTCAATACCGGTGTTGAATTCAATTGAATCGCAAATTCAAATCAAGATTAAACATAATAGTTATTATAGGAATTTTCTGTTTCTGTTTAACCTTCAACAATTGCAACATTTGAAACCCAAGCGCCTGCAGAAAGGTGAATATTTACTATCTTTGCAAAAACCGAAGAAACAAACATCCGATGAGCAATCAACGTTACGATCAGCGTGGTGTATCCGCCTCGAAAGAGGATGTGCACAACGCGATCCGGGAGATGGACAAAGGTCTTTATCCGAAAGCATTTTGTAAAATAGTGCCAGACCATCTGGGCAATGATCCCGATTACTGCAACATCATGCATGCCGACGGTGCCGGCACCAAGTCATCGCTGGCCTACGTTTACTGGCGTGAGACGGGTGATCTTTCGGTCTGGAAAGGGATTGCACAGGATGCCTTGATCATGAATCTGGATGACCTGCTCTGTGTGGGTGCCACAAATCACATCTTGTTATCCTCTACCATTGGACGCAACAAAAGACTGATACCGGGTGAAGTGATAGCCGCCATCATCCATGGCACCAACGAGTTGTGTGAGGAGCTCTCCACGTTGGGTGTACACATTTATCCCACTGGTGGTGAGACTGCTGATGTGGGTGATCTGGTGCGTACCATCATTGTGGACAGCACGGTTACCTGTCGCATGAGGCGTGCCGACGTGATCGACAATGCCAACATCCAGGCTGGTGATGTGATCGTAGGGCTCTCCTCATCGGGACAGGCCACCTATGAGCATAGCTATAACGGCGGCATGGGCAGCAATGGACTTACTTCGGCCCGGCACGATCTTTTTGCCAGCTATCTGGCTCAGAAATATCCGGAGAGTTATGACAGCTCCATCCCCAAGGAGCTGGTCTATTCGGGAGGGATGCGGCTGACCGACCAGATCAGGGAGCTGGGGGTGGATGCCGGAAAGCTGGTGCTCTCCCCTACCCGCACTTATGCTCCTGTTATATCACAGGTAATCAATAAGTTAAGAGAAAATATTCACGGAATGATTCATTGCTCCGGTGGTGCACAGACGAAGGTACTCCATTTCCTGGGTGAACAGCTGAGGGTGGTGAAAAACAATCTCTTCCCGGTTCCTCCCCTCTTTGAACTGATTCAGCAACACTCCGGAACCGCCTGGAGCGAGATGTACAAAGTGTTCAATATGGGTCACAGAATGGAAATCTATCTTCCTGAGACCTATGCAAAAGAGGTGATCGAGATCTCTCGCTCTTTCCATGTCGATGCACAGATCGTGGGGCATGTGGAGCAGTCGCACAACAGAGAGCTGGTGATTGAAAGTGAAAAAGGACGCTTTCTCTATTGAGAGGGCTGCATGCAGATCAATGATGGCAGAAAACAATTTACTCGATAAATTACAGCACTTGGTCACCCGCTTTGAAGAGGTTTCCACCCTGATCGCCGACCCCTCGGTGATCGCCGACATGAATCGCTTTGTAAAACTCAACAAGGAATACAGTGACTTGCAGAAGATCGTGGAGGTGCGTAACCGCTACAAGGCAGCACTCGACAGCATCGCCGAGGCACGGCAGATTCTCGACAGCGAGTCGGATAGCGATCTGCGGCAACTGGCCAACGAGGAGCTGGCAGCCAACATGGAGATGCTTCCGGCACTGGAGCAGCAGATCAAGCTGTTGCTCATACCTGCTGATCCCGAGGATGCCAGGAACGTGATCATGGAGATTCGTGGCGGCACCGGTGGCGATGAGGCAGCCATCTTTGCCGGTGACCTCTTCAAGATGTACAGCAGGTACTGTGAAAGCAAAGGGTGGAAGGTAGAGGTGACCAGCCTCACCGAAGGCCCCGCCGGCGGTTTCAAGGAGATCATCTTCACCGTTACCGGTAACGATGTATATGGTACCCTCAAGTACGAGTCGGGCGTGCATCGCGTACAACGGGTACCCCAGACCGAGACACAGGGACGCGTACATACCTCGGCGGCCACCGTGGCGGTGCTGCCGGAGGCGGAGGAGTTCGATGTGGAGCTCAATCCTGCCGATATTGATTTCCACACCGCCCGTTCCAGCGGTGCGGGGGGGCAGAATGTCAACAAGGTAGAGACCAAAGTGCAGCTCACACACAAGCCCAGTGGCATCGTGGTGGTCTGTCAGCAGGCGCGCTCTCAGCTGCAGAACAGGGAGCTGGCCATGCAGATGCTGCGGGCGAAGCTCTATGACATCGAGCGCTCCAAAAGAGAGAGCGACATCGCCTCACGCCGCAAGACGATGGTCTCCACGGGCGACCGCTCGGCGAAGATCAGAACTTACAACTATCCGCAGGGGCGCATCACCGACCATCGCATCAACTACACCCTCTATAACCTCTCCGCTTTTATGGAGGGGGATATCCAGGGAGTGATCGACCAGCTGATGATCAGCGAGAATGCCGAAAGAATGAAAGAGGCCAATCTCTGAATAAAGCGGCGACCAGCTCCTGTTGGTGAAAAACATCGACAGCAACGATCTGACGACCGATGCATGGCACCTGGAAACAGTGAACATAACCAAAGAATGACAAATGAACCGGCAACAACTATTCGAAGAGATCCAGAAAAAACAATCCTTCCTCTGCGTGGGACTGGACAGTGATATCAACAAAATCCCGGAACATCTGCTCGAGAACGAGGATCCCATCTACGCCTTCAACAAGGCGATTGTGGATGCCACCGCCCCCTACAGCGTGGCCTACAAGCCCAATCTGGCCTTCTATGAAAGCATGGGAGTGCAGGGATGGCTTGCCCTGGAGAAGACGGTGGCCTACATCCGGCAGCGCTATCCGCAACAGTTTATCATCGCCGATGCGAAGCGTGGCGATATCGGCAATACCAGCGAGATGTATGCCCGCACCTTTTTCGACACAATGAAAGTAGATGCCGTGACCCTCGCACCCTATATGGGAGCAGACAGCGTGAAGCCATTCCTCCACTACCCCGACCGGTGGGTGATCCTGCTGGCGCTCACCAGCAACAAGGGAGCTGACGACTTCCAGCTGGTGGAGGACCGTGAGGGGGAGCTTCTCTTTGAGAAGGTGCTGCGCCGCTCGCAGCAGTGGGCTTCGGCCGACCAGATGATGTATGTGGTGGGTGCCACGCAGGGTCGCATGTTTGAGGCAGTACGCAGGATCGTTCCCGATCATTTCCTGCTGGTACCCGGCGTGGGAGCACAGGGCGGCTCGCTGGAAGAGGTGTGCCGCTATGGCATGAACAGCCGTTGCGGCCTGCTGGTCAATTCCTCCCGCAACATTCTTTATGCCCGCAGTGGAGAGGAGTTCGCCAACGCGGCTGCGGAAGAGGCAAGGAAGCTACAGCTTGAAATGCAATCGATGCTGAAACGATATCTCAAATGATCAAACGCAAAATCATCAACGACCCGGTGTTCGGATTCATCAATATTCCGAACGACTTTGTCTATGAGCTGATCTGCCATCCCAACCTGCAGCGGTTGAACCGCATCCGCCAGCTGGGGCTGGCTCCTTTCGTCTATCCGGGAGCACAACATACCCGTTTCCACCATTCCATTGGTGCCATGTTCCTGATGGATGAAGCGCTGAAAACACTCAGGGAAAAAGGGCACATCGTCACCGAAGAGGAGTACAACGGGGCACTGGCAGCCATTCTGATGCATGACATCGGTCACGGCCCTTTCTCGCACGTGCTGGAGCATACGCTGGTCACCAATATCCACCACGAGGCGCTGTCGTTATTGATGATGGAGCGCATGAACCGGGAGTGGCAGGGAGCATTGCAAACCGCCATCGATATCTTCACCGATCGCTATCCCAAAGCATTCCTGCACCAGCTGGTGAGCGGTCAGCTCGATGTGGACCGGCTGGACTACCTGCGTCGCGACAGCTTCTTCACCGGGGTGAGTGAGGGTAACATCGGTTCGGCACGCATCATCAAGATGCTCAACCTCAAGGATGAGCGGCTGGTGGTGGAGTCGAAGGGGATCTACTCCATCGAAAACTTCCTGATGTCGCGTCGTTTGATGTACTGGCAGGTATATCTCCACAAGACCGCTGTGGCAGCGGAGAAGATGATGATCAACACGTTGCGGCGTGCCCGTCTGCTATCCCTCCGGGGAGAGCAGCTGTTCGCCTCCCCTTCCCTCTCCTACTTCCTGCAGAACGATCCTCACCTGGATGACTTTAAAGATGATGGTGAGGCATTGACCCGTTTCATGGAGCTGGATGACAATGATATCTGGACGGCACTCAAGGTGTGGAGCTCCCATCCTGACACAGTGCTCTCGGTGCTGAGCGAAGCGATGGTCAACCGTCGCCTCTTCAGGATCGAGATCTCCGAGCAACCCTTTGAGGAGGAGCGCACGGAGATGCTAAAAAAGAGGTTCGCTGAGAAGTACCGCATCTCGCAGCAGGAGGCCGCCTGTTTCATCTCATCCGACAATCTCTCCACCGATATGTATAGCGAGAAAGATGACAGCATTGACATTCTCTACAAGGATGGGAGCGTGAAAGACATCTCCCGCGCATCCGATATGCTCAACATTGAATTGCTCTCTAAAAAGGTGGTGAAATACTATTTCGCTTATCTGCGCGAATAGCCTCCCGGTAAATTTGGCACTTCTTTAGAAATCACTTACCTTTGCGTTCTTTGTTAAGGTTATTGAACAGTAAACTTCAATTGAACATATGCATCCTACGCAAGGGAAGAAAAAGAAGATCCGGTTGCTTTTTGTTTGTCTGGGAAACATCTGCCGTTCACCCGCAGCTGAAGGCATCATGACGGATCTCATCAAAAAAAACGGCCTTCAGGATCTGATTGAGGTGGATTCGGCCGGCACCTCCGGATGGCATGAGGGGGAGCTTCCAGATGAACGAATGCGACTCCAGGGTGAGAAAAGAGGTTATGATTTCTGCAGCACTTCCCGAAAGCTCACCAGGCAGGATCTCTCCTCTTTCGATTACATCTTGGTGATGGATGAAAACAACTACAAGACGGTACGGTCGATGGCTTCTGACAAGGAGGAGGCAAAGAAGATTCATCTGATGACCGATTATTTGGTACAATACCGCAAGCTGTACGACCAGATTCCCGATCCCTATTACGGTGATGCTTCAGGCTTCGAACTGGTACTCGATTTGCTGGAAGATGCCTGTGAGGGGTTACTGCTCGCCATCAAGAAAGCACATCAATTGTCATAAAAAAACGGCGGGATTCAGCCGTTTTTTTTATGACAATTTTCTTGTTGTGGGTGAATGAGGGTCAGACCACGTAGAGTGAACTGATCGATTCGTTGTTGCAAACCCGAATGATCGAATCGGCGAACATATCAGCTACGGAGAGTATCTTCACTTTCTCCGACTTTTTCGAGTAAGGGATGCTGTCGGTAAAGATGATCTCTTTCAGTCTGGAGTTGTCGATACGGGTAGAAGCTGGATCGGACATCACAGCATGACTGGCGATCGCCCTGACCGAGTTGGCTCCATTTTCTATAATCAGGTCGGCGGCTTTGGTGATGGTACCTGCCGTATCCACGATGTCATCTATGAGCAGGATATCCATCCCTTTCACCTCGCCGATGATCTGCATATCAGAGATCTCATTGGCTTTTTTGCGCAGCTTGTAACAGATCACCATGGGACAGCCCAGGAATTTGGAGTAGGCACTGGCCCGCTTGGTTCCACCCACATCGGGAGTGGCAATCACCATGTTGGCCAGGTCAAGCTGTTTCACATACTCCACGAAGACGCCCGAGGCATAGAGGTGATCGACCGGCACATTGAAGAAACCCTGAATCTGGTCGGCATGCAGATCCATCGTGATCAGCCGGTTGATACCGGCTGCGCCCAGCATGTCGGCAATCAGCTTGGCGCCGATGCTGACGCGTGGTTTGTCTTTGCGGTCCTGCCGCGCCCATCCAAAGTAGGGGATCACCGCCACGATCGACTTCGCTGAGGCGCGCTTAGCCGCATCGATCATCAGCAGTAACTCCATCAGATTGTCTGAGTTGGGAAAGGTAGATTGAATGAGGAACACCTGTTTGCCACGTATCGACTCCTCGTAGGAGACGGCAAACTCACCGTCGGCAAAATGTTCAATGATCATGTTGCCCAGGGGGCACCCCAGGCTGTTACACACCTTTTCGGCAAAATAGCGCGATTTGGTACCCGAAAAAATTTTAAATGGTCTCTCCTGCATGCTGTATTGTTTTGAAAAATAGCTTCTTATCGCTTCATGTGACCCTTCTCCCAGTGATGTTTGAACGATGAGACAAAAGTACAAAAACAAACGGCAATAAAGGAATAATTCACAAAAAAGTGATGCGGTATATTTCCCCACTGAAGCCATCGATCCGGAAATGGTATGGAAAATCAATGGAGAAGAGCAGCATCTCTCCTTTTTTTTGCAGCAGGGGTGTCAAGGTACCCTCGGTACTCTCCTTTATTCCGAAGAAAGAATAGGCATGTTCCGGTATCACAAGGGTAAACTCTTTGGGTGACTGGTCGAAGTTAGTCACCACCAGCAGGAGTTCATTCTCGTGGCCACGAAGAAAGGCGAATAGCTTGGTGGAATCAAAGTCGGGATTGGCATAATTGGCCGGCATCAGGTCGTAAAAGAGACCGCTGGCGAGCGCATCTTCCTGGTTGCAGAGTGTGATGAGACGCCGGTAAAATGATTGCAGCTCGAGCTCCTGTGGTGTCAGCAACTCTCCATTCCATCGACCGTTGTTGTTCCACCGGCGCAGAGTGTCCACCGACCAGTAGTCAAAGATGGAGGTACGCCCATTCACACCACTGAATCCCTCATCATCCATGCCTCTTTCACCCAACTCCTGACCATTGTAAATCATCACCGGGTTGCTGTTGAGGGTGCAGGTGACAATCATGGCAGCCTTGCCTTTGTGTGCCTCTTTCAGGAAATAATCAGATGCCAGCCGTTGCTCGTCATGGTTCTCCATGAAGTTGAGCATCCGCTCTTGGATATCCCCTACCTGGTTCAGGGCAAAGGAGATGTCGGATGAGGGCCTGTAGCCGCAGGAGACCTCGCGCAGCATGTCGTATAACCCTACCTTGTCGTAAAGGTAGTCGAAGAGCCCTTCGCCCAGGAAATCACGGTAGGCGGAAGGGTTGTAGATCTCTGCCAGGAAGATGATATCGGGATATTGCACTCTCACTTGCGGGATGACCCATTGCCAGAATGCGAGTGGTACCATCTCGGCCATGTCGCACCGGAAGCCATCCACCTTTTTTGAAGCCCAGAAAAGGAGGATATCCTTCATCTTGAGCCAGGTGTCGGGCAATGGCTCAAAATAAGCCTGCATGCCATTGAGGTAATCCACCCCATAGTTGAGTTTCACCGTGTCGTACCAGTCGTAGATCGTGGGGGTATCGGAGAAACAATCATTGCCGGTGGCTTTTGCGGGTGACTCCTGGTAGGTGAATCCTGCCAGTTTGTCGGGAGGGAGCTGTATCTTCAGGGTGCTGCCGGGAAGGTAATAAAAATTGTTGTGGGGTGAGAAGGCAGCGGTATCATCGTCATCTTTTCCAAAATCACTCACCCCCTGTGGTCTGGCCACAGAGCAGTAGTTACGTGCCACATGATTGGGCACAATGTCTGTAATCACCTTTAATCCGGCCTGGTGGGTACGTTCTACCAGTGCTTCGAACTCCTCCATGCGGCGGGAGGGATCTTCTGCCAGGTCGGGATCCACATCATAATAATCACGAATGGCATAGGGGGAACCCGCTTTACCTTTGACGATCTCCGGATACTGCTTCGGAATGCCATACGCGGTATAGTCCGTCGCAGAGGCATGTGCCGGCACACCGATGTACCAGATATGGCTGTATCCATCCTCTTTCAGTTGCCTCAGAATGGAATCACTGATGTCATTGAATTTGCCCGATCCGTTCTCCGCCAGTGTTCCATTGTGCCGATTGGTACCGTTTTTGTTGCTGAAGAGGCGGAGCAACAGTTGGTAGATGAAAAGCTTTTCTCTCATTCCATGTGGGTTTATTTGTTTGTCATTCCGCTACCAATCATTTGCAGGCGGGTTTTTACTTTCTTCTCGAGCAACGCATGACGGTGACATCTTCTCACGATCTCCAGTGATCGCTTCTCGGCCATGGTGTTGGCTGCTGCATGATAACCTTTTTCCATGATCTGGTTCTGACTGTGAAGGTCGAATATCGATACTTTTTCCAGACCGCTCGTCTCAATAAGGATGTCACAACTGGATTTATCAATCAGTGTGTTGGCATTCGACATCAGGTTGAAGGTCCGTTCGACCATGGTCCGGATCGACTCCTTTTCTGCCGGGGGAATGATCAGTGAGACGTTGACTCCCACCACATAACGGCACATCTTCCTGATCACCGTTACCGGGAAGTTTTTCAGGATGCCCCCATCCACATAGGGAACACCATCAATCACCTGGGGATTGAAGATGACGGGCACAGAACAGGATGCCACCACTGCATCAACCAGGTCATCTCCCTGGGAGAAAGTAACGGTACGTGCCTTTTCCCAGTCGGTAGTCACCACGTACAAAGGCAGCTGTAGATCCTCAAATCGTTTGGCTCGCAGGTGCTTCTTCAGGAACTTATGCAGACCGGTACTTTTTAGAAAACCGGTTCGGGGAATGGTGAACGAAACAAACTCCCTGAATTCGCGCTTTCGGAACAGTTCCACGATCTCATCGGGTTGAAATCCGTCGGCATAGAAAACGCCGGCAAGTGCACC